>CAUJEC010000150.1 GCA_963169245.1 Actinomycetota bacterium | reverse complement strand
CCCTCTGGAAGGTCGTCGATCGAGACGAGGGTGTGTATCCCGAGAATCTCGGCGCCATCGCGGTTCGTTGCGAAGACCCTTCCCGGGTAGCCGTTCGCGAGAATGTTGTGAAGGCTCACGAAACCGAATTTGCCGGGATGCGATGACGCTCCCGCAACAACGATTCCAGCGGGGTTGAACAGGGCTTTGAAGTGTTCGGCTGAGGGGATCACCTTGCAGTGCTCCCTTCGCCGAGTTCGACCAGCGCATCCACTGCGATCGGCGCGCCGTTGTTGATGATTATCGGGTTCAGGTCTACAGACGCCACCTCTGGGTGGTCGACAGCGAATCGCGAGAGGGACAGGAGGATCTGTGATAGTGCATCGCGGTCGACGGCCGGTTCGCCTCTGAACTCGCCCAAGAGAGCTTCGTTGTCGATAGAGCGGGTCATGTCGTTCGCATCGAGTGCGGTTATGGGAACGAGCCTGACCACAGCGTCATCGAGGACTTCGGTGAACACGCCGCCGACGCCGAAGACAACCGTCGGTCCGAACTGGGCGTCGCGGTTCATACCTACGATGAACTCGCGTGACCCGCTGATCATCGGCGACACCAACACACCGGTGGCGCCGTCCTCAGGGACCGATGCTGCGATGAGAGCCGCCGCGGCTTCGCGTGCCTCGTCGCCATTGGAGATTCCGAGTCGGACAAGTCCGCGTTCGGTCTTATGCGCAATTTTCTCTCCGCACAACTTGATGGCGACCGGAAATCCGAGCGACTCAGCGCCCTCGGCAGCTGAGTCGGCGTCTACCGCCAGGATCTCGGGAGCAAATGGAATCGAATACTCGGACAGAAGCCTCTTTGATTCGGACTCCGAGAGGGTTGTTGGCATTCAAGAAAGCTATTCCGCCTGAGGGCTTGGTGGTGCATTTCGACCAACGCCCGCTGCTAGGTACGATTCGGAGCGAACCGACTATCAGGAAGTCCTCAAAATGTCACCGGCAGATTCCGACTCCAGCGCCAACAACGACCAGGTAACTGAGTCCACGATTCCGGCGGAACTGGAGAAGTTGGCGATCAATGTGATCCGAGGACTTTCGATGGACGCCCCGAACAAGGCGAAGTCGGGCCACCAGGGCACGGCCATGGCTCTGGCCCCGCTGGCGCATGTGCTCTGGACCAGGATCATGCGCTTCGATGCGGCAGCGCCGTTGTGGCCGAACCGTGATCGTTTCGTCCTGAGCTGTGGGCACGCATCGATCCTCCAGTACTCGATGCTCTACCTGTCCGGCTACGGGCTCGAACTGGATGATCTCAAGGAGTTCCGTCAATGGAACTCCCTCACCCCCGGTCACCCCGAGGTTCATCACACCGCCGGTGTCGAGGTGACCACGGGCCCCTTGGGTCAGGGTTTCGCCAACGGTGTCGGAATGGCCATTGCCGAGCAGTCATTGCGTGGCCGCTTCGGAGCTGACGTGATTGACCATCACATATACGGAATCGTCTCAGACGGCGACCTTTCCGAGGGAGTCAGTCATGAGGCGGCTTCGCTTGCCGGCCACCTAGGACTTGGCCGGCTCGTCTATATCTATGACGACAATCACATCTCAATCGATGGTCCGACCGAACTGTCGCTGACCGATGATGCCGTGAAGCGATTCGAGGCCTATGGCTGGGAGGTGATCGATCTCGGCGAGTCCTCCGAGGACCTCGAGGCCATGGAGCAGGCGATTCTGCGTGCACGGGACAACGAGGATCAGCCGTCTCTGATCATCATTCGCAGTCACATCGGCTATCCGTCACCAACCCATACCGATGACCCTGCCGCGCATGGCCTGGCTTTCGGTGATGCTGAGATCACTGCGGCAAAGGCGGCGATGGGTCTCCCCGACGAGCCGTTCTATGTACCGTCCGAAGTCCTGTCGATGTACAGGGAGTCCGGCGCGAGAGGCGCAATGCAGCGCGTCGACTGGGAACAGCGTTCGGCTGCCGCACTCAGCGGGCGAGAGGCCGAATGGGAGGCGAGCCTCTCCGGTACAGGACTTCCCGGATGGGAGGACCTGCTGCCCACTTTCGAACTCGGAGAGAAGCCGGCCACCCGTGCGGCGTCCCAGAGTGTCCTCAACGCGGTCCGTTCGGTAGTTCCGTCACTCATGGCAGGCGGTGCAGACCTGACGGGCAATGTCGGTCTCACGCTCAAGGGGTCGGACATCCTCTCCCGTGATGATCGCGGAGCGGAACAGATCTACTTCGGTATCCGTGAACACGCGATGGGTTCTGCGCTCGTCGGTGCAGCGCTTCATGGGGGCGTGCTCCCCGCCGGTGGAACATTCCTGGTGTTCTCCGACTACATGCGTCCACCGGTTCGTCTGGCGGCAATCTCCAATGCGAAGGTGGTCTTCGTGTGGAGCCATGACTCGGTCGGTGTCGGCGAGGACGGCCCCACCCACCAGCCGATCGAACAGGTCATGTCGCTCCGGCTCATTCCGAACCTGCAGGTAATCCGCCCTGCTGACGGCAACGAGGTTGCAGCTGCGTGGCGTCACATCATCAACGGCCATGCTCCTACAGCACTCATTCTGAGCCGACAGAACACGCCGATACTCGAGGGTACGGCTGCACTCGCCAGCGAAGGTGTCGCACGCGGTGGCTACAAGCTCGTGGATTGTGCCGATCCGCGAGGCGTGATCGTAGCGACGGGCACCGAGGTGGCCGTCGCAGTCGAGGCCGCCGCCGCTCTTGGCAACGAGGGCATCGCTGTGCGGGTGGTGTCTTTGCCGTGTTGGGAACTCTTCGACGATCAGAGTCTCGAGTACCGCGAGTCGGTGCTTCCTCCGGGCCTGCCGACCGTCTCGGTCGAGGCGGGGGTCACTCTGGGCTGGCAGCGCTACGCGGACGCCTCGGTGGGCATTGACCGCTTTGGCGCCTCAGCCCCGGGGAACGTAGTCATGGAGAAGCTCGGTATCACGGCCGAACACGTCGCTTCGACTCTGCGTTCCCTCATCTGAGGCACACCTCATCGGCGGGGCCGATTTTTAGGAGTCAGTCGGGCGCGTAGTATCGGCTCATGGCTAACCTTGTGAAGCTCTTCGAAGAGCAGGGACAGAGCCCCTGGCTCGACAACATCCGTCGCGAATGGATCACTTCGGGTGAGATGGCGCGGTGGATTGAGAGGGGAATCCGCGGTGTCACTGCCAACCCATCGATCTTCCAGAAGGCGATCTCCGACAACGACGCGTACGACGAGCAACTCGCTGAGCTCGCCCAACAGGGCGATCCCATCGAGGACATCTACTGGTCACTCGTCATAACCGACATCATCGGAGCGCTCGACGTCTTTGCCGACCTCTATGCCACATCCGATGGCGGCGACGGGTATGTATCGGTAGAGGTGAGCCCGGCTCTGGCGTTCGACACCGAGGGTACGAATGTCCAGGCCCGCGAATTCTGGGATCGCATCGACCGTCCAAATCTGTTCGTCAAGATTCCGGCGACCGCGGAGGGTGTACCCGCAATCCGACAGATGATCTCCGAGGGACGCAGCATCAACGTCACCCTCATCTTCAGCCTCGAGCGGTACGCCGAGGTTATGGAGGCCTACATCGCCGGCCTTGAGGATGCACTCGCAGCAGGTCGCGACATCTCAAGGATCGCTTCGGTTGCAAGCTTCTTCATCAGCCGCGTCGACACCGAGGTCGACCGTCGACTCGACGCGCTCGGTGGCGACCCTGGTTCACTCAAGGGTCGAGCTGCGGTGGCTCAGGGTCAGCTTGCATATGGACTCTTCAAGGATAAGTTCAGCGGCCCGCGTTGGGAGGCATTGGTCGCCCAGGGGGCACGTGTACAGCGGCCGCTCTGGGCATCGACATCCACCAAGAACCCGGCCTATCCGGACACCCTCTATGTGGACACACTGATCGGCCCTGATTCGGTCAACACACTGCCTGAGAACACGATCGAGGCCTTTGCTGATCACGGAACCCTTGCCCGTACCGTCGATGCCGACACTGGTGCTGCACGGGCCATCTGGACACAGATCGGTGAGAAGGTGGACCTCGACGACGTTGCCCAGGTACTCGAGGATGAGGGCGTCGCGGCGTTCCAGAAGGCCTTCGACGAACTGATCGAGACGCTCGAGGCCAAGATCAAGAGCCTCTGACGCTCTGGTTCAACTGATCCGGGTCCGACCGACCTTGTTCGGACCGTGCTCCGAGACGTCCGTTCAGATTCCGAACTGACCTGCTAGGTTTGTGCGATGGTCAAGTCGGGGGCGCAACAACAACACGAACACTCGCGGTCGCACCGCGCCAATCCGGACGGACTCCCGCCGGCGAAGCCCGGTCTCGAGCTGAGTGATGTCGCGTGTTCGATCGACGCCGCGCTGGCAGTGGTGGGTGACCGGTGGTCGATCCTCATCCTTCGAGACATGTTCAAGGGCATCCGTCGCTTCGAGGAGGTTCAGCGGGACCTCGATATTCCGAGGGCAGTGCTCACCGATCGTCTGCGCAGACTTGTCGAGACCGGTGTTCTCGAGCGTCGCCGTTATCAACATCGCCCGGAACGTTTCGAGTACCGCCTGACCGACATGGGCCGAGAACTCTCCCCCATCCTCGTCTCGTTGATGCATTGGGGCGACAAATGGTTGGGCGACGGAGATCCGCCCGTCAGTCTCGTCCATCAACCATGTGGTACGCCGGTGACGCTCGACTACTACTGCTGGGAGTGTTCCGCGTCATATCCCGCAACGGAGATCCGAAATCTCAACTCGTTCAACGAAGAGGGAGGGCACTCATGATCGACACGGCAATAACCCGTGACATGCTCGGGGCCTCTACTGATGAACTCATGAAACAGGCTGCTCGGCTCCGTTCGGCGGCGACGGGTAACCGCATCACGTACTCCCCCAAGGTGTTCATTCCCCTCACAATGCTCTGTGCCGACAAGTGTGGCTACTGCACATTCGCGCAGCCGCCGGCTCGGCTGGAGAGTCCATATCTCGAGCCTGAACAGGTTCTTGCCATAGCAAGGGCAGGCGCCAGAGCAGGTTGTCACGAGGCGCTCTTCACTCTTGGGGAGCGCCCAGAGGACCGTTACCCCATCGCCCGTGAGTGGCTTGCGTCACGGGGTTATGACTCAACCGTGGAGTACCTCGCCGAGATGTGCCGGCTGGTGCTGGCGGACACCGGACTACTACCCCACGCCAATGCAGGGGCACTCTCCCTGGCCGAATTGAAGTTGCTTCGTGGAGTCTCGGTGTCGCAGGGGATGATGGTCGAGTCCCTACGGGGCGACCTTGAGTGTCATCGCGGCTCCCCGGACAAGACGCCCGAACGGCGACTCTCCACTCTCAATGCTGCCGGCGAGTTGCAGATTCCGTTCACCACGGGGATCCTCGTCGGAATTGGCGAGAACGAGGCCGATCGGGCTGAGGCTCTATATGCAATAGCCGCATCGCATGAACGACACGGCCACATTCAAGAGGTGATCGTTCAGAACTTCCTACCAAAGAGTGGCACCGCGATGCATCGAGCCGATCCGTGTCCGGCAGAGGACTATCTGCGTGCGATTGCCCTTGCAAGGATCATTCTGCCATCGGACATCCACCTGCAGGCGCCCCCCAATCTCTCCGACGATTTTGGTGTACTGCTCGACGCTGGGATCGACGACTGGGGTGGAGTCTCGCCGGTCACCGCGGATCACGTGAATCCGGAACGGCCTTGGCCGGCAGTTGATCGGATCCGAGGCGTCACCGAGTCGAAGGGATTCACGTTGGCCCCCAGGCTGACGATCTATCCCGAGTTGGCCAGCCATCCGGAGCGGTTCCTGGACGAGACCGTCAGGTTCGCTGTGATGGACCGCTCCGATGCGGAGCGACTCGGCCGTGACGATCCGGGCGCGATCTTTCCTGAGCGGACTATCGCGAGGAAGGTCGTCGGTACCGGCGCCGAGGTGACGACCGCAGCGTCAGAACATCACCGAAGCACTATCTGGTGTTCAGGCGCACCTGTCGACCCCCCCGAACTGATCATCTCCGGAACTCCCCCGGCGAGAATCGGTAACGGAACCATTACTGGTCAGGTGGCAGAGGTGCTCGACGGAATCGGACTGGCTCAGGACCTGGGCATCGAAGAGGTTGCCACCCTCTTCTCGGCCCGGGGCTCCGAAGTCAGAGCGATTGCAGAACTCGCTGACGAACTCCGCTCGAAGGCGGTGGGCGATGAGGTCACCTTCGTTCGCAACCGAAACATCAACTACACAAACGTCTGCACGTTCAAGTGTCGGTTCTGCGGGTTCTCGAAGGGGCCGATGAGCCTGAATCTTCGCGGGACGCCGTACCTGCTGACCTTGGAGGAGATGCAACGGCGTGTTATCGAGGCTGAGGAGAAGGGCGCGACCGAGGTCTGCCTGGTCGGTGGGATACATCCCGATTTCGACGGCGACTACTACATCGACGTGTGTCGGGCGGTGAAGGACGTTGCCCCCGAGATGCACCTCCATGCATTCACGGCGCTCGAGGTCACAGAGGGTGCACGTCGGCTCGGTGAACCACTGGAGACCTACCTCCGCAGACTCATGGACGCCGGGCTACGGTCACTGCCGGGTACCGCAGCGGAGATTCTCGATGACGACGTTCGCCAGATCCTCTGCCCCGACAAGATCAACACCGAGGAGTGGCTCTACGCACACCGTGTCGCGCATTCCATTGGGTTGAGATCGAATATCACGATCATGTTCGGTGCTGTGGAGTCCCCCATCAGTTGGGCTCGACACCTTGTGGCGACGCGCGACCTGCAACGCGAGACCGGCGGTTTCACCGAGTTTGTAGGGCTTCCATTTGTCCACATGGCCACTCCTCTCTACCTGCAGCGCAAGGCCAGGCGCGGGCCGACGTTCCGAGAAACGTTGTTGATGCACGCAATCGCCCGAATCGTCTACGACGGAATCATCGACAACATTCAGGCGTCCTGGGTCAAGATCGGATTCTCGGGAGTGAGACAACTCCTGGCTTCTGGTGCGAATGACCTTGGTGGGACACTCATGGATGAGAACATCTCGAGGGCCGCAGGTGCGGAGCACGGGACCGATGTCAGCGCCGAGGATTTCGCTGCCCTCGTCGAACCGCTGGGAAGAACCCTGGTGCAGCGCACAACTCTCTACGGGCGAGTGTCGGGTCATCAGCCGATGAGCACGACGAGCACTTCTACCGGAGCGGAACTGGTGGTTCGATGAGCGCTGGACTGCCGGCGGATCGCGAATGGGTCTCATTGGATCACGAGGGTGACACCTATCTGTTCGATCTCACATTCCTGTTGAGTAACTGGACCTGCATCTTCGGTGAGGGCTGTAGAGGCATCCGTGAGGAGGAGGCACCCGAGAACGTCGAGGGCTGTTGCACCTTCGGTGCGCACTTCTCCGACGCTGCGGACCGTAAACGGGTCGTTGCAATGGCGGAGCGACTCACCGATGACCAGTGGCAGTTCCGCTCGGCCGCAGCTGAGGTCGGTGGACCCGTGGTGAATCAGGGAAAGAAGGTCTGGACGACGAGGCTGCATGATGACGCATGCATATTCCTGAATCGACCCGACTTTCACCGTGGTGCCGGATGTGCGCTGCATGTGGCTGCCACGGATGCGGGAGAGAGTTTTCTCGAATGGAAACCAGAGGTGTGCTGGCAGGTGCCAATCCGCCTCAGCCATCACGTCGATGAATCGGGCCACACGACCTGGACCCTCACCGATTGGAAGCGACGAGACTGGGGTGAGGGTGGGCACGACTTCGGATGGTGGTGCACCGACACTGACGACGCGTTCGTCGGCCGCGAGACGGTCCTCGAGACTCTCAACGACGAGATCGTGGCCCTCGTTGGCGATGTGGTCGTGGATCGCCTGAGGGAGCTGGTCGGTGATCTGGATGGGGCGGAGTCGCCAAGGACAAGCCCTCCCACGGGTCGAATGGTGGGATTGCCGTCGCGGCGTCATTGAGGCTGAGCTCGGGTTCACCCCGATTGAGTTGAGCGCGCAATTGAATCTCAAGTCGCCTCCGGCGTGGACCGATGCTTGACCATGCCGACATTTTCCGCAGCCGAGTTGACCCGTCTGGCTGAGTCGAAGGGGATGATCTTCCCCGATCACGTCATAGAACAGCTCGTCTCCGCGCTCGAATCGGGAAAGCATGTGATCCTGACCGGTCCTCCAGGTACTGGTAAGACCACCCTCGCCTACATGTCTGCAGAATTGGCCAGGCACTCGATGCTCTGTACCGGATATCAGCCGACGACAGCGACATCTGAGTGGACGACCTTCGAGACCATCGGAGGACTCCAACCGACACCCGAGGGACTGATATTCCGCCCCGGTCTGTTCGTCGAAGCCATCGAGTCTGGTAAATGGCTGGTGATCGACGAACTCAACCGATCGAACTTCGATCGCGCATTCGGCCAGCTGTTCACGGTGCTCTCGGGTTCATCGGTGGTTCTTCCCTACCGCCGGTCGGGACAGGTTCGTCCCGTTTCTCTGGTGCCTCATGGCCTACCTGCTCCCGATGGCACCGATCCGATCAGACTTCCGGCGAGTTGGCGAATCATCGCGACGATCAACGCGATGGACAAGCACCTGCTCTTTGACATGTCGTATGCGCTGATGCGCCGATTCGCCTTCATAGAGGTCGGCACGCCTCCGGAGGCGGTCTATGAGAAGCTCTTGGAGGACCACAACCCCGTTGTTCGGGATCTCCTTCCACTACGCAGCCTCTGCAACCTGGGACCGGCGATCTACATGGATGCTGCTCGATATGCGAAGCGGCGCACCCATGATGGGATCAATCAGTCGCGACTTCTCTATGAGACGTTCTACGCGTTCTTCCTGCCACAGTTCGAAGGCCTCGATGACCGTGCCGCCAGTCGCCTCTACAAGCTGGTGGCGACACATCTCGAGCCGCCCGAGCAGGTCGAACTCAGACGAGTGATCACGGAGTTGCTCGGTGAAGAGCTCGTCGCCTGATCTCTGCTACGGCGATTCGTGCGGGGTGGTCCAGGGAGACAACTCCACAAACGAGTTCGTTTCACCGACAGTCTCGCTCTGGCGGCGTCGACAGAGCGGGTCCAACCCGGTCGCGTATGCATCTGTGCTGTGTGGGATCGACCCTGTCTCGCTCACGGACCTTGCCCAACTCCAGGTCGCCGCATCCGATGAGGCTGGGGCGCTTCTCGACTCTGTTGAGTACCTGACCAGGACTCTGACTTCGACTGTCGGCACGACCAGTGAGCGGTGTGTCTCATCGGTTCGTGGCCCGATCCAGTGGGGCGAGACGATCACTGCCAGGGCTAACGCGCTGGGCAATGAGGATGTCTACGTCTGTGCTGCTGCGGGCCGAACATTCAACACGACTGAGAACCGTGTCCTCGCCGTCGCCCTAGCTGCGATCAGATCGGCTGGAATCGCTCTGGCTTCACCGTCTGGTGAGTTCGTTGATTGCGAAACACGCTCGCTGGTCGAGGCCCGAGTCGCAGTAGCCCGCAGGTGGCTCTCCATACCCAGAATGCGATCTATTCCCACCGGCAGGCTGACAACCAGGGAATTGGCCCAGTTTCGACGTAGCCGTCGGACATCGCGAATGCATGCTGTCATCGAGTTTCGCAGGCGACAGCATCAGGGGTTTGGTGACGCGACCATCGAGTCGCTGTGTGACCCTTGGACCACTGCCCTACACGGGTACGTGGACTCGACGCTCAAGATGCTTGCTGCGCATGTGGAGGTTCCGGAGTCCTTCCAGTGCGCTGAAGAAACCATCAGCGGCGGACGAGTGACATTCAGTCACCCGGCACTGAGTGGACACTCGATAGCAGGGCTGGCTCTCATGGGAGTGCCACTGCTCCCTCCGGCTCAACTGCTCAGCGGGGCATCGTGGGCTGGTGAGCTACCGGCAAAGGGAACGCATGTGAACTCTCGGGCCGACATCGAGCGTCTCCTGAGAGAAATGGGAATTGCACACGCGAACACGCGCTAGGTGGAGAACTTGAGCCGTCGTCCTCAGCCGTGACTACGGCTGGGTTCAGTTGCCGCTGTACTCGTCGTCTCGGCTGTAGTCATCGTCGCCGTACTCGCCGTACTCGTCGTAGGCGTCATCGTCATCAGCGTCGCCTTCGTCCTCGACGGTACCGTTCCCGTGTGAACCGTTGGTGATCGCGGAAAACGGATCACTGTCAAGATCAGTGAACAATGCTTCAATGTCGAGGTCTGGCCCGCGCTTCATTGCGCGTGCCTCCTCATATCGGCGGTGCCGACCCTTCTTCACGATGCGACTCCCGTCATGCAGATGACCGAGAAGCTCAGTGTAGCGCATCTGAGGGAGAGTACGCAGATGGCTTAACGCGACGTTTCAGCCAATATCGGGCTTGTTCTGGTCCACCAGGACCAGGCCTGTCGCTCTGTCGAAGCCCAAAGCGGACTCTCCGCTGAGAAGGCGGCGAATTGGTTCGCCGACCATCTCGGCCCTCCAGCCCTCGGCGAGTCTGGCTCCAGGGATTCCCCGAAGCAGCGCCTCTAGGTCTGCACGTGTGGCCAACAGCGACGTCTCCAGCTTCAGTTCCCGGGCACGTTGGGTTACCCAGGCGCTGATCAGCGGAACCGCAGGTCGCAGTTCTGATGGCAGTTCAGGCACCTGTGAACTCGGCGGCTTCTGTGGCGTCGACGATTTGGAGGATCTGACAACCGCAAGTAGCTCATCGGCGTGTGTCGAGCGCAGGCTTCGTCCCTCCACCCCACGGAGCGCGCGGAGCTGTTCGATGGTCGTCGGCATGGCAGAGCCGACACCCACCACGCCCAGGTCGCTGAGGATGAACCGTGGAGTCTGATCGGTCTCTATGGCTTTTTGTTCCCTCCAGCGGGCGACGGACTGTGCAACAGCCAGCTTGGATCCGCGGAGGTGCCGGATCTCTTTGATCTTGGTCCATGCCTCATCGGGGTCACGGTGACGTCGACTCTCGGTTCGGAGTTCCTCGCATGCCTCAGCGACCCAGTCGCCGCGACCACGTTCGTCGACCTGCGCGTTCAGCACTTGGTGCAACTCCAGTAGGTGAGCGACATCAGATGCGGCGTAGGTGAGTTGTGTGTCCCCCAGGGGCCTCTTGAGCCAGTCGGTCAGTCGCTCCGCCTTTGGTACCCGTACGTCGAGTTCCCGTTCGAGCAGGCTCGCGAGCGATGGGCTTGTGTAACCGAGGAATCCGGCTTCGATCTGAGTGTCGATGAGACGGGTTGGGACCGCACCACAGGCCCGGTCCAGGACCTCCATGTCCTGGCGTGCCGCGTGCATGATGGCCGTACCGGGGCCTTCGAGCACCTTGGCCAGAGGAGTCAGGTTCACGCGCAGCGCATCTATGAGAGCGGTTCCGTGAGCATCTGCGATCTGGATCAGGGCGACCTGAGGGAAATAGGTGCGCTCTCGATGGAACTCTGTGTCGACCGCGTAGCTGGGGGCCTCGGCCAGGCGCGCGACGAGTTCATCGAGGCGCGAATCGTCCTCGATGAACTCGAAATCGATATGAGCACCAGTAGTCACAGTCGTCGCACGGACCTGGAATAGGGCCTACAGGCTGCCGGACTCGGTTGGCCGGCCGGACTCGGCCCAGGCGGTGGTACCGCCGATCACGTTGAGCGTCTCGTATCCCTTGGCCGAGAGGAACTCACAGGCCTTCATGCTCCGAGCTCCGGACCTACAGATCAGATGAATCACACCACCTGTTGGGATCTCCACGAAGCGTTCGGGAAGTTCGGGAAGCGGTATGAGGACCGCTCCCGGAACGCGTTGCTCCTCGTACTCGTCAGGCATTCGGACATCGATGAGTACCACGCCCTCGGCCAGTACGCCGTCGAGTTCTTCGACCGATATCTCTGAGATCACTGGAAGTCCCCTTTCAACTGATTATGTGTCTGTCTGTCGTTGCGTCTGGTTCTGTGTCGATTACTCGACAACTGCTCCATATGTGTGGACCCCTTCTCGTGCCGTACCGCGGCGAAGGATCGCCTGGCCGAGGTCGTGGCGGAACGCGTCGACGCTTCGGTCGTGACCAGGTGACAACATGATGTGCAGGCCACCCTGTTGACGATCGAGGTTCCATCCCAGGTCGTCCATTACGTCGCCGATGACGCCGATGTCGGGCGTGTCGTCAGCACCGGGGTCCGTTCCGAACTCGAAGACCGACATGTCCGGATCCGAGGTGATCCGCACTCCCTCGGTGTCATCGATGACGGAGCGGAATCCGAGGGTTGCGTCGAGCACACGCCGGTTGAGGCGCATGTAGCCCTCCACTCCGAGGTGGGTGAGCGTCGCCCATGCGGCTGCTATCGGTGAACCAGGGCGAGTGCCGGCCGACGATGCCGAGGCGTAGAGCCCTCCGGGCCATGCGTCGTACATGAAGATCTGACGTTGATAGAGGTCCTGATCTCGATACAGCACCGTAGAGGTGCCCTTG
Organism: Actinomycetota bacterium; assembly: GCA_963169245.1. Lineage (GTDB taxonomy): Bacteria > Actinomycetota > Acidimicrobiia > Acidimicrobiales > Microtrichaceae > JAGQSZ01. Next base: position 28,458 of record CAUJEC010000150.1, on the reverse strand, counting down.
AAGGAGTATCCGTACTTGTGGATGTCAGCGGACATTGATGTCACGCCCTCGACCCGAAAATCCCATGGTGGTACGGGCTGGCCCAACGCCTCCCAGAACGGCAACAGGTAGCCGCCGAGGCAGGCATCGACGTGGCAGAGGACATCGCGCTCCATGGCAAGGGCCGCAATCTCGGTAACCGGATCGATGACGCCAAAGGGATAACACGGCGATGACGCGACGATTATCGCGGTAGAGGAGTCGATCACCGAGGCGAACGCCTCGGGATCTGCTCGGCCATCGGCGCGGACCGGGGTCGTCACCATCTGGACGCCGAGGTAGTGACAGGCCTTGGCGAAGGCCGGATGGGCGGTGATCGCACACACCAGATTCGGACTGGTTATGCCTCGCTCGACGGCATGATCCCTGGCGGTCTGCACTGCCATGAAAATGGACTCCGTACCGCCAGAGGTGAGCCCGGCGTATCCCGCGCCGAAGAGCCCCCGTGCCATCTCGAGTATCTCTCCCTCCATCCGTAGGAGGGTCCGATATCGGAAAGGGTTAAGTGCGTTCTCGTGAAGAAACAGCGATGCAACCTCGTGTTGGAGCCGTTCCAACTCGGAGTCGTCTGCGTTATAGACGAGGCTGAACGCTCGTCCACCGCGCCAGTCGAGATCACCGGATCGCTCCGAACGCAGCGATTCGAGCATCTCGTCGACGGGTGTGCCGCTCTCGGGAAGTCCACCAACACGGCGAAGAGGTTCCTTGGTGTTGGGATTCGGATCCACGGCCGACTGATTGGATGCCATCAACCGACACTAGTGCCGCGCGACACCTCCGAAGCGGTCTCGGCTGACGAATCGCTGCCATCGGAACCACTGTCTAAATCTGAGTCGGTGTCGATGGAGGCTGACTCGGGGGCGGCTGGTGTGGTTGCGTCAGCGTCGCTCGGATCGCGAGGGTTTGACTCAACCTGACTATCGCCGCTCCCTGAGTCTGACCCCATGACTCCGCCTTCTGGCGAATTGGCTGTGTCACGAGCCGCTTCGCGCCACTTGATCGATCTGGCGCTGATGACGAGACGCTCGATGGGCTTGAGAATGTCCGTACCGAACCAGCCTTCATCATCGACCTGGTTGTCGAGGAACCGGCCGGCGTTCTCGTATCCCTTTTCGATCAGAGATGCTGTCTGCGAGAAGTCGTCGTGTTTGAGTTCGGGTCGTTCTCCGGGGGGCAGGACGATCGCATGGACCTTTTCGGGGAGACTTGCCAGATCACGGGCGAACTGGCTGTTGCGTGCAACCCAGTAGGCCTGCAGGGCAGCATCGAGCGGACGCTTTATCTCATAGGCCGGTCGACCATGTGGACCAAGGTGGAGCACATAGATCTTGCGACATCCCAGTTCCACCGCACGTCCGATCGGAACGTTCTCGATGACACCGCCGTCGATATAGACATGGCCGTCGATGGTGACCGGAGGGTAGGCGGCGGGAAGGGCGGCAGAGGCGAGCAGTGGTTCGATCAGGTCGCCATCGGTGAACCATGTCGTCATGGATGACTCGATGTCAGCGGCGTTGCACTGGAACGGAAGAGTCAGAGAGTCGAATGTTCGGGAGGAGCCGAGCATCGTCTCCAGCATGCCCCGCAGCCTGTGATTGCCATGGATGGCCTCGCCCTTGCGGAGCATCTGGACTGCATTGGGCATCCTGGAGGACGGCATCATCTCGCCATCGGCAACCGACTCCCAGAGTTCCACAAGACGCTGGACTCCCCCACTTGTGGGATCGAGGGCGAAACCGGCCCCGTTCATGGCCCCCACAGAACAGCCGATGACGACGTCGGGAACGATGCCGCGTTCCACGAGAGCCTGGAGCATCCCCACGTGTTGGGCGCCAAGGTTGCCGCCCCCGGAAAGCACGAAGGCGGTGCGTGGCTTGCGACGCTGACCGTCGCGGCGACCACGTTCACGAATCGCCTCGCGGACTCGTCCGCTCTCCTTTGTCCTTCCGGTCTTCGGTTCTGTCATGTGTCGGTGCTCCAGTCCCTTGGCGCTCCGGTCTCTTGGGCTGTGGATCACGCAGCCTGTTACTCAGTCAGCCTGCTACATGTGTCGCTGCCTGCGAAACACACTCTCGAACATAGTTGGCGAATGCCTCGGGTCGCGTGAGGTGTGCTCCGTGGCCCGAGTCGGTGATTCTCACCTCGACGGCGCCCGGAATCGCCGAGGCCATCAGTCGAGCGCTCCCCTGCATCCTCTGCGAACTGGCAGTTCCGGAACCGACCACCACAGGTACCTTCACCGTTGAGAGATCAAATGCCTGGGCAGGATCACGAAGTGATCGCAGTTCACCCACCAATGCGTGACCCTCTGATCGTCTCGCTGCCACGTCTCGTTCGCGTAGTCGTGAGAAGGTCTCCTCACCGATCATCATCCGGTAGAAGTACTCGCCGGCCTCGGAGTCCCCCTGCCGCTCGGCGATGTCGAGGGCGCCTCCGCCAACGGTATCGAACGAGTCGTCCAACCAAGGGGCCGGCGACTCGAAAGCCCCGACTCCCACAACGTCGGGGTCATTGCGAGAGGCTAACCAGAGAGCGACGATGCCGCCGAGACTGTGTCCCACCAACACCGATTCCCGGACTCGTCCAGGAGTCGGACTCGATTCCAATGCGTGGTGCATCACGGTTCGCAGGTCCTCACCGTGAGAGGCAATTGTGCCGGACCCGACCAAGGAGCCCCGGGCCGCGAGAGGCGCTCCGTTGGACCCTCCATAACCCCGCCGGTCATATGTGATGGTCTCGAGTTCTGGCAGTCGTCGCATGACCCGTCCGAAGCTTGCCGCACGGTCCATGGCGCCGTGGATCAATATGACCACGGGCCGGGACGGGTCCGCATCTGGACGGACCCGCCTGGTCACAGCGAGCCCGTCCACCAAGAGGATTTCGGCCGACGCTGGCGCAACAGATCGCATCGAGACGTCTGTGCTCACCTGGTTCCGGGACTCATTTGACCCGCATGATTCGCAGGACGTCGGTCGCCTGAACCTCGGTTCCGCCACCGGCTCCTGCGAGCACCGCGACGGTGTCCCCGGAACGCACGAGTCCTGAATCCCTAGCGATGCAGACCAGGTCGTCCATCATGGACAGACTGTCGACCCGATGGGGTGCCAATATCGGGGTCGCTCCCCAACTGAGTGTGAGTTGGCGAACGGTCCGCTCCACCGGGCTGAACGCGATGATCGGCATCTGAGGCCTGAACCGAGCGATCGCCCTGACTGTGAATCCGGACTCGGAGATGCAGATGATCGCATCGACGTTCATGTCGCTCGCTGCACGCCAGGTGGCGCCGGACATGGCGTCGGTGATTCGGGCGTCACCGGCAATCGATGCCATCTTGCCCATCAGGCGTATGCGGCGGGCCCATGCGCCGAAGTCGAAGTCCTGATCGGCTCGCTCCACGATTCTGGCCATGGTCGCGACAGTGTTCACCGGGTCGTTTCCGATTGCGCTCTCACCGGAGAGCATCACCGCCGAACTCCCGTCGAAGACGGCGTTGGCGACGTCGGAGACCTCGGCGCGAGTCGGAGCCGGGGAGGTGATCATCGACTCGAGCATCTGCGTCGCCGTGATCACCGGCTTGCCCGATGCGATGCAGTCGCGAATGATCTGCTTTTGGATGTGAGGGAGTTCCTCGATTCCGAGTTCTGCCCCAAGGTCCCCACGGGCGACCATGACGGCTCCGGATGCCTCGATGATGCCGTTCAGATTGTCGACCGCTGCGCGGGTCTCGATCTTGGCAACAATGAGCGGTCCTCTGGGGTAGGGCTCGGTGCCGACGCGCCTGATGTCATGGGCGGAGCGAACGAAGGACACGGCGACCATGTCGACGCCCGCTTCCACGAAGGCATCGAGTTTCACCAGGTCCTCCGGCGTCGGTGAGGCCATGTTCAGGCGATCCGACGGTATGTGGAGCCCGGGGCTTCCCTGAATTGAACCGCCGTGGATGACCCTCGCTCCAGCGGATGTGGTGCCGACCGACTCGATCTGGATGTCCACGCTGCCGTCACCGATGGAGAGGATGTCTCCTGCATGGACGTCGGTCAGAAAATCAAGATAGTCAACCCCAAGGGTCTTGGCGTCAGAGGTGTTACGGCCGGGTTCGATGACTATCTGAGCGCCGGAATCGAGTGACACCGGCGTGGTGCCAAAGGACGCAAGCCTGACCTTGGGGCCCGGCAGGTCGATCATGATCCCCACCGCGCGTCCGGCTTCTGCCGCTATCGAGCGGATGCGGTGGTAGCGCTCGAGAGCGTCGTCGATGGTGCCGTGAGCGAGCCCGAGTCGGGCTACGTCCATTCCCGATTCCATCATCTTGCGGAGGACGGGCACCGAATCGGACGCTGGTCCGATCGTGGCGATGATCTTGGTACGGCGGGACATCCCTACAGGCTAGGACCCTCGGGGGGTCCAGTCTGAACACTCGCAGCGGTGGTGGGGCCTTCTATCCCGGAGTCAGTTCCGGGGGACCTCTTTCCAGGGGACGCCCTTGTCCACGCGCACGTCTCCGGGCAAGCCGAGCACGCGCTCGCCAATGATGTTGCGAAGAACCTCAGAGGTACCTCCTTCGATGGAATTGGCCCGGGCGCGGAGGAAGTTCTTGTGCAGGTCGTCACTGAAGAGGGCATGACGCGGTCGAACGAACTCGTAGGAGCTGAACATCATCCCCTCAGGGCCCAACAGATCGATGATCATCTCGTAGATGGACTTGTTGAGTTCTGCCATGGCTAGCTTGGCAAAGGAGCCCTCGGGTCCAGGTGTGCCGACCTTGCGCAACTGCGATGCCCGGATGTTGGTGAGCCGGTTCACCTCGGCCTGAATCCAAAGGGATGTGACCCGGTCGCGGTTGACTGCGCTGCGCTCGTTGCTCTTGTTCCAGACATCGACAAGTTGGGCGATGGTCCCCGAACCTCGTGGGGGTGTTGCGCCACCGATCGAGACGCGTTCGTTCATCAGGGTGGTGATGGACACCGCCCATCCTCGGCCCACGTCGTCCAGACGCATCGAATCGGAGATCCGCGCATCAGTCAGGTACACCTCGTTGAACTCCGCCTCGCCTGTCATCTGACGGAGCGGCCGTACCTCGACCCCGGGCGCGTTCATGTCGATGATGAACGCCGTGATCCCCTTGTGCTTTGGCATGTCTGGATCGCTGCGGGCGATCGCGAGTCCATAGGAGGATATGTGAGCGAGGGTCGTCCAGACCTTCTGACCATTGAGGATCCACTCGTCGCCATCTCGCTCGGCCTTCATCGCGAGCGAAGCGACGTCTGAGCCGGCACCGGGCTCGGAGAACATCTGACACCAGATGTGTTCGTTGGTGAACAGAGGGCGAAGCAGCTTCTTCTGCTCCTCGGTTCCGTGCGTGAGCACTGCGGGGGCGCACATTCCGTAACCGATGGGGTTCTTCGCCCCACCCGTCGGTCCCCCCGCCTCACGGACCTTTTCGATGACGACACGCTGCAGTTTCGGCGAGACTCCCAGACCGCCGTACCTGACCGGGAAATGTACCCACGCGAGGCCGAGGTCGTACTGCGCGCCGAGGAATGTCATCTCGTCGGTCGACGACGGAGGATTCTCAGCCAGCAGCCGCTCGGTCAGTTCGGCGACCTGTGACTCCTCGAGATCACGCGTTTCGACAGATGACATTACTTGCCCCCTTGTTTGGCTGTCAGTCCCCGCCCAAGTACCGGGCGAACCACATGGTCCTATCTTGACCGAACAGTCAAGATAGCCCCTCTTGCGCCCACGAGTTGTCGAAACGTGGCGTGCAGGGCGCCGAAGTGTGGGTACCATCCGCATAGTCCCAAAGAGACAAGGGGGGATCTTGTCCCAAGACCAGTTGTACCCAGGCGCCTATGTCGAACAGTTCGGCGACAAGGCCGCCTACGTGATGGCATCCACAGGAGAGTCGGTCTCCTACCGTGAACTCCACGAGCGGGCGTGTCGAATCGCGCAGTTGATCCGCAGCAGTGGAGCCCAGCCCGGGGACCACGTCGCGTGGTGCATGGAGAATCACCCCTGGTTCCTCAGCATCGCCTGGGGTTCGCTCTACGCGGGTGTCTACTTCACAGCGATCTCGTCGCGGTTGACCTCCGAGGAGGTCGCCTACATCGTCAATGATTGCGGAGCGAAGGTCTTCATCACGACCCCCCACAAGGCCGAGGTCGCGGCGGATCTGATCGAATCCACCCCGGACGTGATTGCCAGGTTCAGCCTCGATACTGCCCTTCCGGGGTATGGCCGCTTTGAGGATGCGGTCGCAGCGCAGCCAGCAGAGGAACTTGCTGACGCAACTGCTGGGGTGGACATGCTTTACTCGTCGGGCACCACCGGACGACCAAAGGGCGTCAAGACACCGCTACCCGGCGCATCTCTGGGAACCCCTGAACCCCTTTACATGCTGGTGGCTGGACTCTTCGGAGCTAACAGCGACACGACCTATCTGTCCCCTGCGCCCCTCTATCACGCAGCGCCGCTGCGGTTCTGCATGCAGGTGCAACGCGCAGGGGGAACAGTCGTGGTCATGGAACATTTCGACCCTGTCGAGACGCTCCGGTTGATTCAGGACCACAGGGCCACCTTTGCTCAGTTCGTACCCACGATGTTCGTTCGGATGTTGAAGCTTCCTGAGGAGACCAGAGCCGAGTTCGACGTCTCGTCGCTCAAGGTTGCTGTCCACGCTGCGGCCCCGTGCCCGATTGCGGTCAAGGAGCAGATGATCGAGTGGTGGGGTCCGGTGCTGCATGAGTATTACGCGGGCACTGAGGGCAACGGCTTCTGCTGGACCAATTCCGAGGACTGGCTCGCACACAAAGGGACCGTCGGTCGTCCTCTCATCGGCACGCTCCACATCATCGATGATGCCGGCGAGGAGGTTCCTGTCGGGGAGATCGGCACGGTGTATTTCGAGTCCGAGGCCAACTTCAGCTACCACAACGACCCGGACAAGACCGCTGAGTCCTACAACTCATCGGGTTTCTCGACCCTTGGGGACATAGGTCGGGTCGACGAGGATGGCTTCCTCTATCTGACCGATCGACGTTCGTACATGATCATCTCCGGTGGAGTGAACATCTACCCCCAGGAGGCGGAGAACGTCCTGACCATGCACCCAGAGGTGCTCGATGTGGCTGTGTTCGGAGTTCCGAACGAGGACTTCGGTGAGGAGGTCAAGGCCGTCGTCCAGCCGATTGAGATGCCAGCTGATGCAGAGGTCGCGAAGGAGCTTGAAGCCCGGCTCATCGCCTACGCGAAGGAGCATCTGGCTGACGTCAAGGTCCCCAGATCTGTCGATTTCCGACAGGAACTTCCCCGCCATCCCACAGGGAAGCTCTACAAGCGGCTTCTGCGCGATGAGTACTGGGCCGATCAGGGCCGCTCCATCTGAGTAGGGGATCTGTTCATGGCACGAGTCGCCGTCTGGTCGAATGATGAGCCCCTTGTCATTGCGCATAGGGGCGGACTCGAACTGGCTCCCGAGAACACGATGGACGCGTTCCGCTCTGCTGTGGCGATGGGAGTCACGTTCCTCGAGACCGACGTGCACGTGACCGCGGATGGTGTACTTGTCGCCTTTCACGACGAGGACCTCGACAGAGTCACCGATGGGACCGGAAGCATTGCCGATCTGCCCTATTCAGTAGTTGCTCAGGCGAAATTGCCGGGAGGAAGAACAATCCCGACTCTGGACGAACTCGTCGAGGAATTCCCGGAGGTCCGACTCAATATCGACGTCAAGGCCGACGCTGCCGTTGTCCCCTTCGCCGATGCGGTGCGGCGACACGGAATCGTCGAACGAATCGGCGTGGGAGCGTTCTCAGACACGCGGATAAGACGACTTCGCACCCTCATCGGCCCGCGTCTGTCGACGATCGCATCGCCGAGGGAGACATCGGCGCTAGTCGCCGCCGCCAAGCTGCGAAGGGTCGACCCTGATGTGCGATCGACCCTGCGGCGTGGATCCTCAAAGCACCCGTTCGACAGCGTGCAAGTTCCGGTGAGCCAGGGGCCGGTAACTCTCATCAGCAGTCGCCTGGTTAACTATTTGCATTCGCAAGGCCTGTTGATCCACGCGTGGACCATCAACGACAGAGACGAAATGATCCGACTGCTCGATCTCGGAGTCGACGGGTTGATCACGGATCGCCCGGGGCTCCTACGCGAGGTGCTCTCAGAACGAGGCCAATTGTGATGATGGTCACACGCAGAGTGAGAAGCCGCTAAAGTTCGCGCCATAGCAGCGCCGAAGAGACTTCCGACTCTTTATCGCAACAGCCGAGCATCGGTCAGATGGGCCGATGGGAGGCACACAACTCAAACCCAGGGGGGTCTATGGGATTTGTCAGTCGTAACAATCGACGGTGGGTGCGTAATGCTGCCGTTGTCGCATCGCTCGCCATGGCGCTGACCGCGTGCGGGGGCTCCAAGGGCGGAGAGACCGGTGGCGGTGGCGGAGGCGGGGCCAAGGACGCCGGCAAACCCCAGTATGGAGGCAAGGTCACCTACGCGCTTGAGGCGGAGAATGCCGAGGGGTGGTGCCTTCCGGAGGCACAGTTGGCCATCGCCGGCATCCAGGTTGCTCGAGCCATCTATGACACTCTGGCCATTCCGAACAAGAACGGAGAACTGGTTCCGAATCTGGCAAAGAGTCTCACGCCGAACGCGGATTTCACCGAATGGAACATCGAGCTCCGGGAGGGCATCAAGTTCCACGACGGCACCGCACTCGACGCGACTGTCGTGAAGAACAATCTGGACGCGTTCCGAGGCAAGTACCCCGCCCGCAAGCCACTTCTGTTCGTCTTTGTGTTCCAGAACGTGAAGGACGTCGAGGTTGTCGATCCGCTCAATGTGAAGGTCACGACCAACTCGCCATGGTCCTCGTTCCCACAGGCGCTCTGGTCCTCTGGTCGCATCGGCATGTCGGCTCAGGCCCAGCTTGATGACCCCGAGACCTGTGACACCAAGCTGATTGGCACCGGGCCGTTCATGCTTTCGGAATGGTCACAGAACGAGAAGTTCGTTGCCAAGAAGAACCCGAACTACTGGCAGAAGGATGCTGATGGTAACCAGCTTCCATACCTGGACGAGATCGAGTTCAGGCCGATGACGGAAGGTTCGGCACGCGTCAACGCGCTTCTGGCTGGTGACATCACGATGATGCACACGCCGGTTCCCGAATTCATCGACGCTCTCGATGCAGCAGCCGAGGAAGGCAAAATCACCAACACTCAGTCGGACAAGTTCACAGAGGTCAACTTCGTCCAGCTCAACACGTCGGTACCGCCCTTCGACAACAAGAATGCCCGTCTGGCGATAGCCAACGCGCTCGACATGGAAACCCTGAACCAGACCCGAAACCTTGGACTCACAAAGATTGCCAACGGTCCGTTTGCCCCTGGGAACATGGGCTATTTGAAGGACACGGGGTACCCGACCTACAACCCGGAGAAGGCCAAAAAGTATCTCGAGGCATATAAGGCGGACACGGGCCAGGATCTTGAGTTCACTCTGATCGCGACACCGGATCAGGCGACTCAGGCAACAGCCGCACTTGCACAGGAGATGGCCAAGAAGGCTGGAATCAAGGTGGATGTCACTGCCCTTGAGCAGGCTGCGCTGGTATCGACAGCGATCTCGGGCAAGTTCCAGGCGATGTCGTTCCGTAACTTCCCCGGCGGCGACCCCGACGCCAATTACGTCTGGTGGTACGGCACCTCGCCGATCAACTTCTCCCGCTACAACGACGAGGAGATCAACAGGCTACTCGACGAGGGTCGCGCCACGGATGACACGGCAAAGCGCAAGCAGATCTACGAAGACATCAACAAGCGATTTGGTAGCGAGGCCTACGGCATCTGGCTCTACTGGGCGATCTGGGACGTTGCGTCCGCAACCGATGTTCATGGTCTCTTCGGAGCCAAGCTTCCCAACGGCGACGATCCCGCAGAGTCGCTTGTAACCGGTCACTCAGTGGCAGGTCTTTGGGTGGATCAGGGTAAGAGCTGACTCACCGTGGTTCCGGGCAGGCGCGTGACGGATCACCTGACGCGCCTGCCCGATTGTTCTCCAGGTGTCGGATCGGCTCCGCCGGTCGATGGCACCTAGGCGTTGGGAGTACATGGAATGCTGATCATCAAGAAGCTTGCCCAACTCGTTGTTGCGGTAATTCTCGTCACCCTGTTTGCCTCACTGTTGCTCGAGTTTCTGCCCGGTGACGCAGCAGATGTGCTTGCTCCCTCAGCCAGTGACCAACAGCGCGAACAGATTCGCGAGGACATCGGCCTACATGATTCGTTCCCTGTCCGCTACACACGTTGGCTGGGCAACTTCGTGACAGGCGACTTCGGTAACTACTACACCGTCTCCTCCAAACGGCCGGTGGCTGACCGGCTGTGGGACGCTCTGCCAGTCTCCCTGCTGTTGATGCTCTACGCGCAGGTGGTCGCATTGGTCATCGCGATACCTGTGGCGGTCCTGGCCGCCTATCGCAAGGACACATGGTTCGATCGATTAACCAACGTCAGCGCCTTTGCGATGCTGGCGGTACCCAATTTTGCTCTGGGATTCATTCTTCAGTACTACCTGGGGGTGAAGCTCGGTTGGTTCAAATCGAGCGGCTACGCCCGAATCACCGAGAATCCGGTCGAACACTTCCAGTACATGATCCTGCCGACCATCACGCTGGCGGTCGGTCAGGTTGCGGTCTACCAGCGGCTGCTGCGTACCGACATGATCGCAACACTTCGCGAGGACTTCATTCTCATGGCCAAGGCCAAGGGTCTCAAGGCCAAGCGCATCCTGTTCCGTCACGCACTGAAGCCCTCATCGCTGACACTGCTGACTGTGGCCGGACTGAACGTCGGGACTCTCATCGGCGGTGCGCTTATCGTCGAGGTCGTGTTCTCGCTCCCCGGGATGGGGCTGCTCATATTCGAGGCCATCTCGCGGCGTCAGATCGTCGCCTTCCAGTCGATGATCGCCGTTGTTGCGATCCTCTACATCCTGGTCAATTTCATCGTGGATCTGCTCTACACGGTCCTCGATCCACGAATACGCAGGACCGATGCCGAATGACAACCGGAACCGCAACTCCCCCATCCGCCCCAACAGTTCGTCTCGATTCTGCTCCCTCGGGCTCAGCGGCGACGAAATCCAAGCGGTTGAATCTCGGAGTAGCCGGATGGCTGGCCGCCGGATGGCTGGGCCTTCTGTTGATTCTCGCAGTACTTGCTCCTGTGCTTCCGATCCCAGATCCCAACACGTCCTTCGCTGAGATCGCACGGAAGGGTCCCTCGGCGGGACACCTGCTGGGCGGTGACACGATCGGGCGAGATCTTCTCTCGCGGATCATCTACGGAACCAGAGCCTCATTCGCTGTCGGCTTCGGCTCGATCGCCTTCGGGTTCATCGTTGGAGGAATCATCGGACTCATGGCCGGATTCTTCAGGGGGAAAGTGGATGGCATCCTCACCCCGCTCATGAACATCCTGTTGGCGATTCCCCAGTTCATCCTTGCGTTATCGCTGGTCAACGTTTTCGCCTCCGGTGGAGAGGTGACATCAGCCCGACGGCTGGTGGTGCTCATAGTTGGGCTCGGCGTGGTTTCTGTTCCACTGCTCGGACGCATCACAAGGGCGAACACACTCGCCTGGAGCGAGCGAGAGTTCGTCCTGGCCGCTCGGGCGATGGGCGCCAAGAACTGGAGGATCATGCTCCGCGATGTGCTCCCAAACGTGTTGCCGTCCATGATCGCCATCGGTCTGCTCGGAGTCGGCATCGCGATCGTCGCCGAGGGCGGCCTGGCGCTCTTTGGCGTGGGCGTTCAGTCACCCACACCCTCCTGGGGCAACATCATCTCCGAGGGGCAATCGCAGATGCGTAACGCGCCCCACATCGTCGTCGCCACATCGGTCGTGTTGTTCCTGACAGTGATGGCGCTCAACTTCCTGGGTGATCTGATCAGCCAGCGCTTCGGGGTGAAGGAGTCGGCACTGTGAGCGCCAATGAGCAGAATTTCGACGGCGCAAAGGGCGACGAGGTCGATGTGAGCAGCGCGGCCGCTGAACCTTCGCGGTCTCATGGCATTCCCGGCGCAAAGACTCTGCTCGACGTTCGTGACATCAGAACCCACTTCCGTACTCCTCGCGGAGTACTCAAAGCCGTAGATGGCGTCTCGTTCACCCTCGAACGCGGGCGCACCCTGGGAGTTGTCGGCGAATCGGGGTCCGGAAAGTCAGTGCTGTCGCGTTCGATCATGCGCCTGCTGCCGAAGTCGAACACGATTCATTCAGGCGAGGTTCTCTTCGAAGGGAGAGACCTCAGCGGCCTGACAGAAAGTGAGCTTCGTGGACTTTGGGGCAACGAGATCTCGATGATCTTTCAGGATCCAATGACCGCTCTGAACCCGGTCATGAAGATCGGGCCACAGATCACCGAGTCCCTACGACTACACCTCGACATGTCCAAGGGTGAGGCCAGGGAGACAGCGGTGGCTCTGCTTCGGGCGGTGAGGATCCCCGAGCCCGAGAAGCGATTCAATGGCTATCCCCACGAGATGTCAGGAGGCATGCGCCAGCGCATCGTGATCGCCGTTGCACTCGCATGTGGTCCCAGACTTCTCTTCGCAGACGAGCCGACCACTGCCCTCGATGTGACCGTACAGGCACAGATTCTCGACCTTCTCGCCGAGCAACAGCGTGAGAGATACATGGCGATGGTGCTCGTCACTCACGACCTCGGAGTTGTGGCGTCGAGAGCCGATGAGATCGCTGTCATGTACGCGGGCAGAATCGTGGAACGAGCGCCCACCAAGGAGCTCTTCGCCAACCTGAAGATGCCCTATACCGAGTCGCTGCTCGCAGCCATCCCGCGACTCGACCAGCCCTCACATTCCCGTCTGGAGGCGATCGGCGGACGCCCACCGGACCTCGTTAACCCCCCGACCGGTTGCCCATTCAGCCCTCGCTGCCCCTACGCACGGGAACGCTGTACGCAGGAAACGCCACAACTCGTAACCGTCGATGGGCACGACGGGCACGAGTTTGCCTGCTTCTACCCGGTGGGCTCGCCAGAGACCGAGGAACGCCGTGTTGAGATCGCCACACGGAAGGGAGCGGCGTAATGGCCGGAAGTGGATCATCGCACCTCCGTGCGGATATCGACGCGGCGCTTCGGATCGAGAATCTCGTCGTCGAGTTCCCAGCCCCCGCACGCAAAAAGGTGTCCGCCGTAGCGAACATCTCATTCGACCTTGCAAAGGGCGAGACCCTGGGTCTCGTGGGCGAGTCGGGTTGTGGCAAATCCACGACCGGTCGGGCGATCATGCAGCTACCGGCCCCCACTCGGGGTTCGGTCAGACTCGGTGACACCGAACTGACCTCACTCAAGGGAGAGTCACTGCGCCAGACCCGTCCAAGGCTGCAGATGATCTTCCAGGATCCGATCTCGTCACTCAACCCAAGACGTACCGTCCACCAGATCGTCGAGGAACCACTCAACATCTGGGGAATCGGCACTCAGGCGCAGCGCGCAGCGAAGGTGGAGGAGGTTCTGGGGGCTGTCGGGATCGACCCCGTACTTGCTGCCGGACGTCGACCACATGAGTTCTCCGGTGGACAGTGTCAACGAATCTCGATTGCCCGTGCGGTGATCACCGAACCGTCGGTGATCATCTGCGACGAACCTGTCTCGGCGCTCGACGTCTCGGTACAGGCCCAGATCCTGAACCTACTCGAAGACATGAAGGAGCGTTACGGCCTGACGCTCGTGTTCATCGCTCATGACCTCGCTGTGGTCAAGAACGTCTCCGATCGTGTCGCCGTTATGTATCTGGGCAAGATGTGCGAGTTCGGCAGCCCCGACCGCCTCTACAGCTCACCGGCTCATCCCTATACGAAGGCCCTGCTCGACTCCATCCCGATCCCCGACCCTGAGGTCGGTCCGAAGCCGGCCGCCCTCACCAGTGGCGAACTCCCATCTCCCATCGACCCGCCATCGGGATGTCGGTTCAGGACCCGTTGCCCGTACGCTCAGGAGATCTGTTCGATGGTCGAGCCACAGATGCAGATGGTTAGCCCTGACCAACACGTGGCCTGCCACTTTCCACTCGTTGCGACACAACCCCAGGATGCGACGACCGTTGATCTAACGAAGCGCCCATCTGGTGGGGACGGCGGCGACGCTGTATGAACTGAGTCGATGGAGCTGAGTTTCCCTGCGATCTGTGAGGCCGTGGCCCAACGGAGGCCTGATGACACTGCCCTTGTGTTTCGGGACCGGTCATTCACCTGGCAACAGGTCCAGGATCGGACGCGGCGCCTCGCCATGGTTCTACTGTCAGCCGGACTCGGTCCACAGGGCGGAAATGTTGGGCCCCACCCCGTCTCGGCGCTCAACCCCCCGGAATCACGCGTAGCGCTCTATCTACTGAATGGCAACGAGTACCTCGAAGGAATGCTCGGCTCGTGGAAGGCACGCTGCATCCCCTTCAACGTCAACTATCGCTATGTCGCGGCAGAACTTAGATATCTCCTTGAGGACTCGGGGGCCGAAGCGGTGATCGTGCATGACAGGTTCACGTCCGTACTCGCCGATGTGATCGGGACGATGGACCACCCGCCTCGTCTGATTCTGGCTGTCGCCGATGGTTCGGAGCGGGCGGAGCTTCCTGGCTTGGTCGACTACGAAGGGGCCCTTGGTTCTGCGTCGCCCGAGCTTCCGCCTGACATCGTGAGGGCTTGGTCAGGCGATGACCACTACCTCTGTTACACGGGTGGGACCACAGGTATGCCCAAGGGCGCTCTGTGGCGCCAGGGTGACTTCCTTGTCTCTGCCCTTGGAGTGACCCGCAAGGACGGCTCGGAGTTCGAGTCGATCGACGAAGTGGCGGATTTCGCTACGTCGTCCATGAGGGCCATGCCCGCTCCCCCACTGATGCACGGCGCGGCTCATTGGAACGCGATGTCGGCCTGGATAGGAGGCGGGACGATTGTCATCCAGGATGTCGTCGACCACTTCGACCCGACCTCGATCCTGGAGACGGCCGAGAGACATCGAGCAACGAGCCTTCTGTTGGTGGGTGACCCGATGGCTCGACCATTGCTCGACGTCCTCGACGCCGAATCAGAGACCGGTACGACACGCGATCTGAGCTCGATCAGACATATCGTCTCGGGCGGTGCAGTTCTCTCGGCCGAATCAAAACGACGACTCCTCGACCGTTTCAGCGGGGTCCGAATCATCGATGTTCTTGGGTCAACAGAGTCCGGTCGTCAGGGGATAGCGTCGGCGGCCGGTGACGGTACGGGCAATACAGGTCGCTTCGTCTCCGCGGACACCGCCAAGGTTCTGAACGAGGACCTGACACGTGTCCTCAGGCCGGGAGAGGACGCTATCGGCTGGTTGACACAGAGCGGACGTGTGCCGCTGGGCTACATGAACGATCCCGACAAGAGTGCGCGCACGTTCCCCGTGGTCGACGGCGTCCGCTATGCAGTCGCCGGAGACCGTGCGAGAGTCGATGCCGACGGCGCGATCGAACTCCTTGGGCGTGACTCGGTCTGCATAAACACCGGCGGCGAGAAGGTCTTTGCCGAGGAGGTCGAGACGGCACTCAAGTCACATCCGGCAGTCCTGGACGCTGTTGTCTGTGGCACCCCTTCGGAACGCTTCGGTGAGGAGGTGGTCGGTATCGTGGAATTCCGGGGTGGCGTGGAGACAACCGATGACGAGCTGTTGGAGTCAGCAGGTCGCCACCTCGCCCGGTACAAACTCCCTCGCCGAATCATCCGGACCGACAACGTCGTCAGATCCCCATCGGGCAAGGCCGACTACCGGTGGGCTAAAGCGAAGGCGACTGAGTCCGACTGAGAGGCTCAGTCCTTCGTTGCCACAGCGTTAGGCGTGACGTTCATCTTGGGGACGTACTCGACGTCGGCCACCTGCTCGGCGTCCTTGGTGATCGTCATTCTCAGGGTCGTGCGGCACTCCGTACAGGGACCGTAGTACTCCTCGGATGTCATCCGACCGCAGCGGGGGCATTCGTACTCGGTCGGCTCGTCTGACATGCACTAATGATGCCACGGCTCGACAATCCCCCGTCGGTACACCGGATTTCAACCGACCGAGGGCGCTCTTCGACAGTCAATTCACAGGGTTGATGTTCTATCGATCCACAGCCTCGGTTCCGTATCGTCACTTCATGGCCCAACACAACACCGAACAGCACAGGACAACAGGCGCCGCACGAGTGTCCTTCGACGTGACCCTCGCGGACGGACATACCGAGCGGGTATGGGGGGCCAACGCCTATCAGCAGGAACAGTCGATGACCACGTTCTTCAACAGCTCTAGTGACCGACAGAGCTTCGACTGCTGGTCTGTTCGGGTCGCGAGCTTTCGTACAGATTCGATCATGTCCATTCGCCGTGTCCCGTCGGGCCACTCGCCAGCCGATCAGAGACGTCATCTGGTGACTGTCTGAAAGATCTTCGCGATCGCCGAGCTGAGGATCACAGGAACGGGATGCCACCGAACTACGATCAACGTTCGGTCCCAATCTCCAGGACCACCTCTCTCACCATGACTGACTCAGCTTCATCGAATACACCCGAATCGTCCGACAGCAGCGATCAGAGCCCACCGGATGATCGCCACGTCGTCATTATCGGTGCAGGACCTGCTGGTCTGACCGCCGCTTATCAGCTCTCCAAAGCAGGCGTTCGCAGTACGGTCATCGAGGCCGACGAGATCGTCGGCGGAATCTCGCGATCAGTTGAGCGTGACGGCTATCGATTCGACATCGGGGGCCACAGATTCTTCACCAAGGTGCCCGAGGTCGAAGCGCTCTGGCACGAGATCCTTCCCCAGGAGGACTTCCTCCTTCGCCCACGCATGAGCCGTATCTATTACGGCGGCAAGTACTACGACTATCCCATCAAACCCTTCAATGCGCTGAAGAACCTCGGGCCCATAGAGGCCTTCCGCTGCATCATCTCGGCGCTGTGGGTAAGGGTTCGTCCGCCCAAGTCCCAGGAGACCCTCGAGGACTACATCGTCGCCAACTACGGACGTCGCCTCTTCGACCACTTCTTCAAGACCTACAACGAGAAGGTCTGGGGTGTGCCGGCCTCTGCGCTCTCGGCGGACTGGGGTGCCCAGCGCATCAAGGGCATGTCGATCTTCGACGCCATCTGGGAACCGATCCGCCGCAAGTTCGCAGGCCGCCGCGAGGGTTCCGCCCAGGTGACGAGCCTCATCGAGGAGTTCCAGTACCCGAAGTATGGCCCGGGTATGATGTGGGAACGCTGCGCCGAACTCGTCGAGGCAGCCGGGTCCGAAGTGCTCATGGAGACCTTTGTCGAAAAGGTCATCCACGCAGAGGGCCGTGCCACCGAGGTATGGGCTCGCACGAAGGACGGTCAGGTGCTCAAGTACGAGGCCGACCATGTCGTGTCGTCAATGCCGTTCCCAGCGTTGCTGCGCTCTATGGACCCCCAGCCGCCCGCTGATGTGCTCGCTGCCGCCAACGACCTTGGCTTCCGGGACTTCCTCACTGTTGCGCTGGTCGTCCCCGAGGCAGCCGGGTTCCCGGATAACTGGATCTACATCCACTCACCCGATGTGAAAGTCGGTCGCATACAGAACTTCGGACAGTGGTCCCCCTACCTGGTCAAGGACGGCAACACCTGCTTGGGTCTCGAATACTTCGTCTTCGAGGGTGATGAACTCTGGAGCGCCTCCGACTCCGAACTCATCGAACGAGGCAAGCGGGAACTGGCGACCCTCGGCCTGTGTGATCCAGCGGATGTGAGTGCCGGGTACGTGGTACGCCAGCCAAAGGCCTATCCCGTCTATGACGACGTCTACACCGAGCGGGTCGAAGTCCTCAACGATTGGATCGTGAAGAACACACCCAACGTTCACCCGGTGGGCCGTAACGGCATGCACAAGTACAACAATCAGGATCACTCGATGCTGACTGCGATGCTCACGGTCGAGAACATTCTGGGCCGTGGAGAGCACGACATCTGGACCGTGAACGTGGATGAGGATTACCACGAGGAGTCATCAGGCGGGGCCGGCACTGGCCGTGACGCCCCGGTCATTCCCCGCGACACCGCCCGAGCCGGCTCCAGGCTGGGCTGAGCGTCCGGCAGTCGAACGCTCGGTCGGTTGAGCGTTCTATTGCCCCCGACCGATGGCTACGAGTTGAGGACCGAGCCATCCCGCGATCGAGATGGATTCAGCGTCTGTGAAATGAATCCCGTCCGGCCTGCGGGTGGCGTCCATTTCTCGACCGTCCTGTGACGCAAGCCAAGTCTGCAGGTCGATGAGCTTTGCGACACCCGGGCGCAATTCGACCGCCTGTCGGGTGATCTCGTTCATTCGATCCATGCGCTGTGGATCTGATTCGGGCAGGTCTGTATAACCCTTCTCCCGACCGGATTCGATGTGTGGCGATGTGAGCAGAACAACAGTCGCCCCGTCACTCGCCAACAGGTCGACCGCATTTAGCAACTCCGAGAGGATGTAGCGGTCGAGTAGTTCATCACCCATGTGGCGATACTTGGTGTCACCCGGAAGCTGACGATCCACGACCTGCCAGACACTCGAGAACAACATGACCACGTCAGGGCGGTGCTCCGCCATAAGCGTGGGGAACGAGACTCCCCAGTCACACTCTGGATCGAAGCTCGCTGAATCTCGCTGGAACCGATATCGCCCACCTCGGGCGATCGGACATCCGAGCTTGCCTGCGTTGGCGACCTGGATCCCCGATTGGTTCCTAGACCACTCCTGAAGCCCGTAACCCAGGTTGTAGGAGAGGGAATCGCCAACCACCAACAGCGACATGTCCTGGTCGGAAGGAACCACAATGCGAGGAGTCGCGTCCGGGGCAGGCGGTATCTGAATGTCACGCAGATTCTCGGGAACCGGGCTCGGTGCGGGCGCCTTCCGCTCGACTCTCAGGCTGAGCGATGCAATCCACTCGGTGAGTCCCTTTCGAAGAAGTCTGGGCAGCGGCTCTGAAGCCGAACGCGAATCCACCGTGCCGCCATCCACTCCCAGGCGCGTGAGCTCGCTGGAAATATCGACGCTCTGAAGTCCCCGGTTGGCCGCGACCGACGCCACAGTGCGGTTCAGTTCAGCAACACGGTCCTGCAGCGGGGGAAACTCAGCGGGGTCAGGTGAGGAGTCGATCATCGTCTGCAGTTCCACAGCAGCCATCACCTCTGCTGCGGGATCAGAAATCGGAACCCGCGGTGGAAGCGCTTGCGGGGCGTCCCTTTCCCCAAGAACGGCTCCGCTGACGATTACACCTGAGCGAACAGACTCAGCAGCTGCGGTGAGCGTGTCGAGCGATCGTCCGACCTCCAGTGTGGTGAAATCAGCGCCATCGGAGGGTACTGGCGCAGTCCACGGGCTTGTGGTGTCAGAGCGTCGAATCAGAGCGTCACGCTCGGAAGCCACCAATATGACCACGTCGGGCCGTTTCGCCGCGATGGCATCGGACCAAGTGGCCACAGCGTTTGCGCACCGATCGACGTCTCGTTCGATACTGCGATCCGCGAACTGGACCCAACCTCCGTTCACGAGTCCACAGTCTGGGACCACCGAGGAGGAGACCGTGAGTCTGACCGACTTACCGTCAACCTCGGCGGACCCGCCGATTGCCTTAGCGACGACCCCAGCGGTCTGGTCGCCCACGAATAGGATCCGCCTCTTGGTGGTCACAGGACCCGAGGTTGCGCTGCCGTTGGGATCACGCTGGATTGCTGAGGTCGGCTCGGCATTTCGGGTGACGAACAGGCTGCCCAGGATGATGGCCGGCAATGCGATGGCCAAGGCAGCGACGAATCTCCGTTCCTTGAGCACTCGACGACGTCTGACCGGTTCCTCGATGTAGTAGTACATCAGAGTCGAGATGCTCACCGAGACCACGAACCTGAGGCCGAACAGCGGCCAGGGGTCCAGGCCGGTTCTCACAGGTGTGAGGATCAGGAACACCGGCCAGTGAACCAGGTAGGTCCCGTAGCTCATTCGACCCAGTTGCGCTGCCGGCTTGAATGCAAGGATCTTCGCTGAGAGTCCTCCTTGGAGGCTGCCTGCGATGATCGCACACGTGGTGACACTCGTCGCGAGCAGGCCCCACGGGTACATCCACGAGACCCTCAGTGACCCGAAGATCCACAGGAGGACCAGGCTCACGAGACCTGCCACTCCAACCGCCTGCAGGATCCGCTTCCTAGGTCCATCGGGGTAGCGCAGCCGTCGAACCATCACACATGCGAGCAGGCCACCAGCGACCATCTCAGGCATCCGCGTGTCGGTCCCGAAATACGCCCTGTCGATCGAGTTTCGTGCGAGCACCCCATTGAGGATTGCCCCTAGGACAATGATTGCGGCTAGGAACGCCCCAACCCGTTGTGCGTTCTGGCGGAGAGTCCGCGACCTTCCGAGCTTGAGTAGCAACAGGATCGAAAGCGGGAGGAACAGATAGAACTGTTCCTCCACTGCCAGGCTCCAATAGTGCTCGACCGGGCTGGGTGCCACGAAGCCAGCGCCATAGGTCCTCTGTTCGAGGATGTAATGCCAGTTCACCACCTGAAGCAGTGAGAATGGGATGTCTCCACGCAGCGAGGTCAGCTGATCGCCGTCCCAGACCCCGAACAGACCGAGGATCGTCACCCCCGCAAGGGTCACCCAGGCTGCTGGCAGGAGCCGTCGAAATCGCCGTGACCAGAATGCCCTCATGCTTATCGCGCCATCGGATGCCCATTCCCTCAACAGCAGCGATGTGATCAGGAAGCCGGAGAGCGTGAAGAACAACGAGACGGCCAGAAATCCACCCGGGAAGAAGGTGAAACGAGCGTGGTAGAACATGACCACGACCATCGAGTAGCCGCGGATGCCATCTAGTGAGTCGACGTATCCGAGGGGTTCGGTTTCGAAGCGCCGTCTGAACGGTCTCGGAGCGACGTCACCATCGACACTCGTTCCGGTCTGATCAATTGTGCCTGTGACCGTCGGCGACTCCCCGACGGAGGTCGACACGTCGTCGGAACTCATCGACTCAATGAAGGTCCGATCAACGCTGGACATGGCGGACACGGTCCTGCATGTAGCGTCCCGGTGCGGTCCTGCGTACAGCACCGGTGAACCCCGGAGCTCTGATGACCATCCCCCACCAGGTCACACGGAACGCGGTTTCGATCATCGTCTCGAGCACAGCCATCTTCGACGCACCGGCCTCTCGGTCGAGGAAGGTTATCGGCACCTCGGAGATCCGGTAGCCGTGATCGGAGAGCCTGAAGCCGGTCTCGATCTGGAACAGGTACCCGTTGGCGGTCGTTCCGTCGATGTCTATACCTTCGAGGACCTCGGATCGATAGAGCCTGAACGCTGTCGTGGCGTCATTGAAGGTGAGCTTCAACATCTTCTTGGCATATGAATTTGCCAGTCGGGACAGTTGACGCCGGGCCCAACCCCAGTTGGGGGCAGATCCGCCGGGTACATAGCGGGATCCCACACAAACGTCGTCGCCCGCCTCGACCGCAGAGAAGAGTTGGGGTAGGACTGCCGGGTCATGTGACAGATCCGCGTCCATCTGAGCGATGAGTTCGTATCCCTGGCTTAGCGCGTGACGGAACCCATGCCGATAGGCAACTCCGAGCCCTGCCTTACCGGGACGTCTGACAACCTCTACCCCGCCGATCTCCTCGCCGACGCTCTGTGCCAGTTCTGCGGTTCCGTCGGGGCTGTTGTCGTCGACGATCATGATGTCGAGCGTCGGGGCATGGGCCCGTATCGACCGCAGGAGACGGTCGATGTTCTCGGCCTCCTGATAGGTCGGAATCACAACGACTGAATGCACCGCACGACTGTACCGGTCGCTCATGAAGACTTGTTCATCCGTCTCGGAGCCCTCACGGCCCGGGTCATCTGTTGCCAACCTGCCGCAAGGCCAAACCCGGCGATCACTGCAACGAATGGCATCAGGGGCACCTTGAAACGCTGATCCCCGAAGCTGAGAGCAGGAACCAGCGCCCCAAAGGTGACCACAAGCACACAAAGGCTCGCGACAGCAACAGCGACTTTCGAGCGATCGACTTCAGATCCTGCATCGACACCTGCCCGGC
The DNA here is from genome assembly GCA_963169245.1 of Actinomycetota bacterium. Classification (GTDB taxonomy): domain Bacteria; phylum Actinomycetota; class Acidimicrobiia; order Acidimicrobiales; family Microtrichaceae; genus JAGQSZ01. Next base: position 6,280 of record CAUJEC010000150.1, on the reverse strand, counting down.
CGTCGCCTACTTCTAGGACGGCCCGCCTTCGAGCCCAGATCATTGTCAGCCCAGCGAGTGACAATCCCATGACAGCGAAGTAGTAGATATTCGCGCTCCATTCCAGAACTGTCCGGGTCCGAGCGCTGAAGAAGGGGTCGGACCCGTAGTCCTCACTGGCGGCGAGCCCGTCGAGATCTCCCGAGAAGAATGTCAGACCAATTTTCGTGAGGCTGAGCCCGGGGAGGTGACTGGGATTCTCCAAGGCCCATGCGATGGCGTCATCACGTAACTCTCTGTCACGGCGTACCTCCGAATCAGGTCCGTCGGTGTAGGCCTCAGGATGTTGACAGGCTGGGGCGAAGCTAAAACGACCGGTTGAGTCCGGGTTGAAACCGATGCACAGATTGTCGCCGGTGTTGGTGGATCCAATCACAAAATGACCCATCTGCATCTGATTGCGCACTCCCCAACCCACGCTGACAACGCAGAAACCGGCAAGCAGAACAGCTACTGCGGTGAGGCTGTGTCTGAGACGGAGGCGGGCGAGCAGCCCCGCGACTAAGACCGCAGGAATCAATACCAGGGCGGACTGCGGACGTGTGAGGACCGAGAGTCCGAACAGAAGTCCTGCTGTAGCGAGGAGTGTCGCAACCCGAATTGGGGACGCCTTCTGTATAGATGATGCCTCGAGTGCGCTGATGAGCAGCCACACGGTCGCGAGGAACAGCGCAATGAACAGGGTTTCGGACAACAGGACGGCGGTTTGAAAGATCAGATTTGGCCAAAGGGCGACGATCAGCCCAGCGGCGAGAACCACTGGCTCGACCCGGCTCGACTCCGACACAACAGGAGCTTCGGTGCGCCTGGTGAGCACAGTGAGACGCGACGCAATGGAGGCCACCGCAACCGCGCCAAACACGCCCAGCAGACTCTGAAGGACGCCGACCACAACGAAGAAATGGTCGCCGAGTCCGACGGCGGTCGTGATCCGATGGACTCCCCCGAGGAAGAACGGGTACCCGGGCGGAAAATAAGCTGTCACGGTGCCTGTGAGAGAACGGTATCCGTCGCCCTCGGAGATGCTCCGAGCAGCGCTCAGGTAGACCAAGGGGTCGTGTAGCCCGCGGGGTTCACGCGCGGCATGGAGCACCCAGGCCAGACGAGGGGCTAGAGCGACCGCCCCTACGATCATCATCGCCCGTCGATGCGATGAGCCAGCCTTAATCGGAAGCGTGTTCTCGTCGTCTGCAGTACCGCTCATCTACAACGTTTCATGAGGGTGAACAGTCCGGCCTCGGCGACGGTGCAGAAATGCTTGTCGATGACACGGTTCGGTTTCTGCGATCTCGAAACTGCGCTCTCGTTCGGCTCGGTCCAACCTGCCCAGACGTCTGAGAGGACAAGCCAGTCGGCCTTGGCGAGCTCCTCGGACAGCCCGGACTCGTCGGTGTCGGCGAGACCCGGATCCATCTCGATATATCGTGTGCCGGATTCGAGGTCGGGGAACAGGTAGTAGAAGAAGGAGTCGCTGTAGTTGGTTCGCGACATGTCCCGGGGTCCGACGATGAGTGTCTGTCCCTCCTTGAGCATGTCGCCCAACTCGTCGGTGATGCGTTGTGCATCTCGAGCTGTCGTGGGATCACCGAGGTAGAAGACGCGTCCGTCTCGCTCGACGGGGAAACCAAATCGGTTGAACCCGAAGCTCTGTGAAACCAGATCCGCATAGGTGCGGAGCGGATAAAAGGGGACTACGCCGACGAGGATGACGAGCGGCAGCGCAATCGCCACGATCTGCCGGTTTCTCAACGGTCCCAGGATTCGACCCGACGGGTTGGGCGACGCATCGGTTCGTCGCTGACCGACACGCTCGGCGAGTTCATCGAGCAACACGAGCACAGCAGGAATCAACAACGGGAATGAGATGCCTGTGACCCATGCAAGATGTGTCGAGTCGGGCCGCTGGAACGCCTGGGTTATCAACGCGAGATTGAACAAGGACGCCGGCCAGAGCGCTGTGGTCAGGCGCGACTGTGGCTGCCGCCGTCGGAGCCGCCACGCTGCCACCAGTACCAACAGGATCGAGATCGGAACGAGCCAGAACCAGATGTAGATCTGGTAGGACTGATCCAGCATTGGAAGTGGCCAACCGGTCGTTCGAAGCGTTCCCACCCGCTGTAGGAACCCATCTATCGAACCCCACGAAGGAGGAGCGGGCAGCGTTCTACCCGGCCGAAGTCTGAACACGGGGTCCATGAACATTCCGTTGAACGAGTCCCCGACTCCGGATATGACCATGTGCGGTATGTACAACAGCAGAGTCACGACTCCGCCGCCGAGCATCGCCACCCGTCGGTCACGTGGCTGCCGGAGCAGCATCGCCACTCCGGCGAGTCCCATGGCGATGATCATGTCGGGACGAAACAGCAGCGCGGTCCCGGCGAGGGTGCCCGAGATTACCGCCAGCATGACTGCCCTGCGGCCCGGCTCGGCGTGTGCAGCGGCTGCCCCGACGGCGAGGGAGCAGATGCCGAGCGCCAGGGCGCCGTTCCAAGCGAGGGCGGACAGTCCAGCTGGCCCTATCAGAATGATGAACGAGACCGCCCCAGCGACAGTTGCCACACGTCGACCGAAGGGCTTGAGAAGGAAGAAGAGACCGAAGGTTGTGCCAAGGTGCTGCAGAAGCCCGACGGACCGCTCCACAGCGAGCGTCACGCCCGCCACCTTGTAGACAATGGCGAGCAGCCACAGTGACCCCGGACCGTAGAGATGCAGAAAGTCCCTGTGTGGCATGTTGCCCTTGAGGATCTGCTCCGGGAAGGCCAGCATGAAGCCTTCCTCCATGGGCGGACCCTGATATCGGTACAGGCCTGGCAGGGCCAGCAGAACCAGCACGCCGAGGAATACGATGCATAGGGCATCGCGCCCACGGGGCGAGATCCTCGAAATGGAGAATCGTTCGCTCTCCCGTTCGGTGGCTGGTGTTGTCATCGAGTCGTGCTGAAGTGGCCCCGGTTGGATATCTTCGTTGACTCTAGACGCCGTAGCGGCGCCCGACGCGAAGGGGAACTCAGATCAGGGTTCTTGTAATCATCCCGGCACTCAACGAAGAGGTGACGCTCCCCGGCGTCCTTTCGGAATTGGCAGAAGTCCTTCCTGAGCTCGACGTCGTGGTGATCGACGACGGCTCGACCGACAGGACGTCCGATGTCGCCAGAGCCAACGGGGCGGTCGCGCTCCGTCTGCCGTTCAATCTGGGCATCGGTGGCGCGTTGCGGACCGGCTTCCGCTACGCCGTAGATTCCGGTTATGACGCCGCAGTGCAATTCGATGCGGACGGTCAACATGACCCGACGATGGTGCCTCGTCTCCTCGAAGCTCTCGAGGTTGCTGACATGGTCATAGGCAGCCGTTTCGCGTCAGAGACCTCATATGAGGTGGGCCGTACCCGGCGACGGGCGATGAAGGTCCTGCAGCTCACGATCAGGTTGCTGAGCGGTCGATCGTTCTCGGATACGAGTTCTGGGTTCAGGGCATTCAACCGTCCAGTTCTCGAGTATTTCGCCACCAGCTATCCGTCGGAGTATATGGAGTCCGTCGAAGCGCTCCTCGCTGCAAACTATGAGGGGTTCAGGATTGCTGAGGTGCCGGTCCAGATGCATCAGCGGGCGGGCGGGTCACCATCTGCTGTTCGCCTCAAACTTCTGTACCACTATGTACGGGTGATCTTCACGATGCTCACCAGAGCCCAGTTGAGGCCTGCACATGTTGTTGGAGACAGCGACGCGAGCTCGATCAGTGATCCAGAGCCTGACTCGGAGTCAGAGCGATGATCGCCGATCAGGGACTGAACCAGGTGCCCGTCACCGGCGGAGCGCTGAGCGGACGGGCCCACGTGCTCGTGGTGATCGTGACCCTGGCCACGATCATCTGGATGATCCGACTTGTTCGAAGACACAAGCTGCGGACGAAGTACTCACTGCTTTGGGTGTTCGTAGCGGTGGTACTGGCGACGGTCGCCGTGTTCCCCGGGCTCCTCGAGCGACTGTCGAATGCAGCCGGCATCTATTACCCCCCCGCTACCTTCCTGCTGCTCGCCATCGGGTTTCTCTTTGTCGTGGTGGTCCACTTCTCATGGGAGTTCTCTAGATCCGAGGAACGTCTGCGGACACTCGCTGAGGAGTTCGCGTTGTTGCGCGCAGAACACGAACAGCTCAGGTCAGACTTCGAGTCGTCCACCGAGGCCGAGTCGCAGAATTGATTCGAGAGGACCGTTCAGTGGCGTCAGTCGGGTCGGCGGGCGACGACGATAAGACCATCGGCGGCATAGGGCCGACCAAGGCGGGCGAGTAGCCGCTCGGCTCCAAGGACAGCCTGGGCGCCGGCTCCCAGAATCTTCATCTTCCCCTTGAGTGCGGAGAACTCCTTGAGAACAGGCACGTAGGTGGCCACCCGGTTGACGTTCCAGCCGCGTCGTTCCATCAGGTTGGTGAGCGTGTAACAGGAGTACAGAGTGACGTGGTCGGGGTGGTTCACCTCGTAGCCGGCCAGCGCACCCGCACCTGCGTTCAGCAGTCCGCTCGCATTGGGAGTTGTGACGATGAGGGTTCCGCCGGGCCGGACGAGTGAATGGAGGCCGTCGAGGAATGACCCGCTGTCGTCGAGATGTTCGATGATCTCACCTGCGATCGCCACGTCCGCTGGTTCGAGGCCGAGCGCGGCAACAGCATCTGAGTCGGAACAGTCGACCGCATGGGCCTCAAACCCCATCTCTTGAGCGCGGCTGACGCCTTCGGAATCCAGGTCCAAGCCCACCAGGCTGCTCGCCACCGAGTTGAGGTGGGCATGCAGCCACGAATCGAATCGGTCGTGGTACTCCCAACAACCGCTGTCGACGAAACCGACGTGCACGACCTTTCTTCCTCGGGCGGCGTCGACCAGGAACTCGACCCGGTCGACTAGTTCGGCCTTCGGCAGGCGATGCACCATGTCGACCTGGGTGATGCCGTGGGCCCCGGCGTCGCGGCCGTCGGAGCGGGTTTCATCCGGTCGGTATGAATCGTGCTGGCTGGCATCAGTGCTCAATTGAGACTCCTGTTTCGATCTCCACGACGTCTCCTGGCGGCGCGTCGGGTTGCTCCTGTTCATCGGATGACTCTCCAAGCATCCTCCGTATGGCCATGTCGAGAGCAACAGCGGCGGCGACCACAATGGTGATCTCCGCTCCTGCTCTATACCTAGTGATCCCAAAGGTTGATGCCGCAACGAAAGTCACCAACGCTGGCTGTGCGAGGAGGGGCCAGATCGCTGTTCGGCGACGGCGGAGAAGCACCAGTCCGGCAACCGCCAGTGGCATCAGGACGTAGTAGGACCACAGCGCCTCACGGACCGGCCAGAAGCTGCTGCCGGGCGGCCCACCGGAACGACCTTCGACATATCCGTCCAGACCGATGGACTGTCCGGGACGAAACAGGTGCCACTGCCGACCAACGCGTGCCGCCATGACAACAGGCAGACGTCGCTGGTGATTCGACATGTACTCCAGAGCTATTCGCCTGTACTCGATGTCGGCCAGCGAGAGGTCGTCCAGATCCGGAGGTTCGATCTGGGGTGGCAGGAGGCATTTGGTGTCGTAGAAACCGAGAAAGTCACCGTGATAGGTCAGGTCACAGTTTCCCACCGCTAGGGTCTGCCCGGCTCCGGTACTGATGAGGACGGGTGTCTCGAAACGGCCCAGGTTGTAGATGACCCATGGGGCGAAGGCCGCCATCGGGACGACAGCCATCACCGCCAGATGTGAGATTCTGGTCTTCCATGCGCTGGCCTTTCGCCAGACGAGCGGGCTACAGATGATGGCGAAAAGCAGAAGGGCCTCGGGCCGCACCATCGCCGCAACGGTGATGGCGACCGACACCACGACCGCGTCGAGAACAACCACGGTTGCGAGGTACCGATATGTGAACAGGAGGGCGACGGCGGTGGCGAGGATGAACACTGTCTCGACCATGAGCATCCCGTCGTTGATCCAGAAGTTCGGATAGACCGCGGACAGAATCGCTGCGATCAGCCCAACCCTCTCATTGGCGATTCGGCGACCGAGTAGACCGACGACACCGATGGACGCGGTGCCCAGCAGTGTCATCACGACACGTTGTCCCTGTGGCGATCCGATGCCGATCAGGTCGAGCGCAGCGAGGATGACCACGAAACCGGGCGGGTGGTCGGCCCCCGGAACGCTCAGATGCTCCTTGAAGTAGTAGAAGGGATGCAGGAAACCCTTGCCCTCAGCAACCAACTTCGC
>CAUJEC010000149.1 GCA_963169245.1 Actinomycetota bacterium | reverse complement strand
CGTGGCCATCGGTGTCGCCACGCCAGCGCTGACCGTTGCCCTGCTCACAGCGTTCGGTGGGCGTCAGGTTGCGTCGCAGTTAGCTGCGGGCCGAGTTCTGCGGGCCCACCTCCATGAGGGTGATCACATCTCCACGCTCGGCCATCATGGACGCGTCGCCGGACTGTGTGCGACGCCGGTGGCGATCGAGGGCGAGGGCGGCAGTGTTGTGCACCTTCCGAACTCCCAACTCGTGGAGATGGGCTTCGAGGTGCGTCCTGGGGCCCGCGCCACAACGGGCTGAGCCCAGCTACGGACTTGTGGACCTACTAGGTCATTCGACCCAAAGTGGATCCTAGTCGCGACTTTCCTGGAACGACTGCGTCAGTTTCAGTGAAGGCGATACGGAGTCCGCCCGTAACAGATCGCCGGTCCGATGACATCTCCGTTTGCTTCGACGGTCATATCGGTTGCTTCCCGAGGGTCCCAGCAATGGGACCCTCGGTCTTTGCACAAGACGATCCGGCGATCTTTACCACAGGTTGAATTGTCGTTCACTATTTTACAGGGAAACTTTAAGGTGACAGCAGTCACCAGGTTGGCTAAATTGTGTTTCGCCAACCTGCTTGGCCCGGTTGAGATCCGCTCTTGCGGGACACTCCCGGTTTCGGAGAATCCGTGTGGATGGAATCGGGGGGCTCCATCCACACGGCTTCCGAACACGGCAGAATGCTCGGGTGAGTTTGAAACGTTTTGCGCTTGGTGATGACACGACCGATCCCAAGGGAAGCGGTCCGTCTGCTTTCTTGGTGACCGACCTCAAAGGAGCACATCTGTCGACCGGCGTTGTTCGGGCGGCCAAGAAGGTACTAGTTGATGGCGCAAGCACCCTTGCTCGCTCCGAGACCTACGGGTGGGCTCTGCTCGGCATAACCAACGGTGGGGCCTCCGCCGGGATCAACACCAACCCCGAGGACGTGAACCAAGCGAAAGCAGCGTTTGATTCAGCAATCAAAGACGTCACGGATTCAGGGGCGCTCGGAATACGACCAGGTAAGGGTGTCCCTGCCACAGAAGACCTTCCCTATGACGCTCTCGCAGCGGCCGGAGTGGTCGCCGCCACAGCCTCCACAGTCGGTGACCTCGACGGCGCTTCGATTGGCGTGGAGTTGGGCCTTCCCATCACCGAGTTGGTCGCAGAAGACCTTCGTTTACGCGGATCGCTGGTGACCACCGGCTCCATCACAGACCTTGAGTCCCTTGAGGCCGATGCCCTGATCTGCGGGTCGAAGGTCGGGCTGATCGATCATGAGATCGCAGCGCGACTGAGTTGTCGGGCCATCATTCCTGGTGGTTCGGTGCCACTTACAACTCGCGCCTTTGCCACCCTCACCCGGCGCGACGTCATCGTTGTCGCGGACTTCCTCTCCATGTGTGGGCCACTTTTTGCACATCGTGCCGAGGCCACCAACGGAGCTCCCCTCGATGTCGATGCGCTGGCCCTGCAGATCCAAGAATTCGTCGGAGAGAAATATGCCGAATTCGCCACCAGCGACAAGGGCCAGTTCATCGCTGCGTGCCTGGCTTCGGAATCGTTCCTCGGAACTTGGCAGGACGAGCTCCCCTTCGGTCGCCCGCTGGCATGACAGGACCATCGCGAGCCCGGGCTGAGTGACCACTTTGTCCCCCAACTAGGATTGGGACCCGGACGACATGAACTCAGTGATGACAACAGAAACCTCCCCCTCCCTCCCCGCCCGTCATTTCTCCAGCCGCCACATCGGCCCAGGCGACTCCGACGTCGAGAAGATGCTCCAGACGATCGGCGTCGATTCGCTGGACTCGCTGATGCGACAGGCCATTCCCGAGTCGATCTTCGACGAGCGACCGCTGTCGATCAGAGCCTCCACATCAGAGGACGAGGCTCTCGCCAGACTGGCATCTATCGCGAGCCGCAACTCCCGAGTCACAACAATGATCGGCGCGGGGTACTACGGCACCAGCGTGCCTTCGGTCATCGCAAGGAACATGCTGGAGAACCCCGCCTGGTACACGGCCTACACGCCCTACCAGCCCGAGATCTCCCAGGGACGTCTCGAGGCACTTCTCAACTTCCAGACGGTGATCAGCGACCTGACCGGAATGGACATCGCCAATGCGTCGATGCTCGATGAGGGCACCGCGGCCGCAGAGGCCATGACGATGGCGAAACGGCTGAGTCGATCCAAGTCCCAGCGTCTGGTCATCGACGCCGACACTCATCCGCAGACAATTGCCGTCATCCGCACACGCGCCCAACCTCTCGAAATAGATGTCGACGTTGTCGCTCCCCAGGACGTTCCCGAAGCGTCAGCGGACGCGTTCGCCGTGCTCCTGTCATACCCGGGTTCCACGGGCGAGGTCAGAGACCTTCCAGCTCTGGTCGCAGCTGCCCACGAGGCCGGCGCCTTCGTGATCGTCGCAAGCGATCTACTCGCCCTGACAGTTCTTGAATCACCTGGTGAACTGGGCGCCGACGCTGTCGTAGGTTCCGCTCAGCGCTTTGGCGTCCCCCTCGGTTTCGGTGGGCCTCACGCAGGGTTCATCGCAGTTCGAGAATCGGCGCGACGTTCGCTTCCGGGCCGGCTTGTCGGGGTCTCGGTCGATTCGCATGGAAACCGTGCCCTCCGGCTCGCCCTTCAGACCCGGGAACAACACATCCGACGTGAGAAGGCGACGTCGAACATATGCACAGCCCAGGCGCTGCTCGCGAACATGGCATCCTCCTACGCTGTCTATCACGGGCCTGATGGCCTGCGTGAGATCGCCACACGGGTCCACGGGCTGGCCACCGCCGCTGCCGACATCCTCGCTGGGTCCGGAACTGATGTTGCAAGCCGGTCCATTTTCGACACTGTCTCGGTCCAGGCAGCGGGTCGAGCCGACGAAATGACCGCATCCGCCCTGTCCACCGGAATCAACATCCGGCGAATCGACGACGATTCCGTCAGCTTCTCATGTGACGAGACCACAACCGCTGAGGTGCTCGCAGACCTGCTCAACGCACTTGGAGCTTCCACGACAGCTGATGCAGTCGCCACCGCCGCAATCGACATCGCATCCACGACCGGGGTTCCCGACCCGCTTCGACGTCGGACCCCCTTCCTGAACCATCAGACATTCAACTCGTATCACTCCGAGACCGAGATGATGCGGTATCTACGCCGTCTCGCAGATGCTGATCTGGCACTTGATCGCTCGATGATCCCACTCGGATCGTGCACGATGAAGCTGAATGCTGCCAGCGAGATGATCCCGATCAGCTGGCCCGAGTTCGCGAACATCCATCCATTTGCTCCTGCGGAACAGACCACGGGCTACAAGGCGATGATCGACGAGATCGAGCAGTACCTCGTCGAGATCACCGGGTATGACCGCGTCTCGCTCCAGCCGAATGCTGGAAGCCAGGGAGAACTCGCCGGCCTATTGGCCATTCGTGAGTACCACCTGAGCCGTGGCGACGCGGGGCGAGATGTCTGCCTGATTCCGGCTTCGGCCCATGGGACAAATGCCGCCAGCGCCGTCATGGCGGGTATGCGTGTGATTGTCATTGCAACAGATGCTGCCGGCAACATCGATATGGCGGACCTGAACGCCAAGGCTGAGGAGCACTCCAAGGACCTTGCTGCCGTGATGGTCACCTATCCATCCACCCACGGGGTCTTCGAGAACGGGATCGATGAACTCTGTCGAATCGTCCACGACCACGGCGGTCAGGTCTATGTTGACGGGGCCAACCTGAACGCACTAGTCGGCGTGGCCCGACCGGGTCGCTTTGGTGCGGATGTCAGCCACCTCAACCTGCACAAGACATTCGCCATCCCCCACGGCGGTGGTGGGCCCGGCATTGGCCCTGTCGCAGTCAGAGAACACCTGGCGCCGTTCCTACCGAATCACCCGCTACGCGACGACGCCGGGCCATCCACCGGACCGGGTCCGGTATCCGCAGCGCCGTACGGATCTGCTGGGGTTCTTCCCATCACCTGGATGTACATCACCATGATGGGCGCCGAACTTCTGCGTGCCACGCAGGTCGCGGTTCTTTCGGCCAACTACGTCGCTCAACGCCTCGCCCCGCACTATCCGGTTCTCTACACCGGCCCAGGTGGTCTGGTCGCCCATGAGTGCATCATCGATCTCCGTCCGATCGAGAAGGCAACCGGTATCACCAACGAGGATGTGGCCAAACGCCTGATCGACTACGGATTCCACGCTCCGACAATGTCGTTCCCAGTAGCTGGGACATTGATGATCGAACCGACCGAGTCCGAGAGCATTGCCGAGGTTGACCGGTTCTGTGACGCGATGATCTCGATTGCCGGCGAGATCGCGAAGGTCCGCGACGGCGAATGGTCTGCAGAGGACAACCCGCTGGTCAACGCTCCACACACGGCGCTCCACGTCGGTGGCGATGACTGGAACCACCCCTACCCGCGATCGATTGCGGGATGGCCTACGGCTGCGGAACGTCGCTACAAGTACTGGCCGCCGGTTGGCCGTATAGACAGTGGATACGGCGACCGGAACCTGGTGTGCTCATGTCCACCGATCGAGGATCTGGCCTCCAACTGAGCGCAGATCAACGTGGGCCTGCGAACGGAGGGCCTCGTTTGGACTAGTTCAGCCCTTCGACTTGTAGAAGGGCAGAGCGACGACTGATGCCGGCATCTCGGTGCCGCGCACGTCGATGGACACCGTGTCCCCCACCGGGACCGTATCGTCGACCATCGCCAGGGCTATTCCATGGCCAAGCGTCGGAGAAAAGTTGCCCGAAGTCACCGATCCGACGACGCCGCCACCGGAGAGCACCGTCTGTCCTTCTCGTGGCGGACGGCGACCATCGACCGACAGGCCGACCATCACCTTATATCCACCGGATTCCTTCTGACGCACCAGCGCGTCCCGACCGACGAAGGCAGGTTTGTCCCAGCCCACAACCCAGCCAAGTCCGGCCTGCAGAGTGGTGAGGCCTCCCCCGAGTTCATGGCCATGGAGCGGGAAGGCCGCTTCGAGGCGGAGCGTGTCGCGCGCTCCCAGGCCAGCGGGTACAGCACCTGCCGCCACGACCGCGTCCCAGAACGCAGGAGCGACCGACGCAGGCACAGCGCATTCGACGCCGTCCTCTCCTGTGTAGCCCGTCCCCGCGGACACACACTCGACGCCCTGAAAAGTGAACGGTGTGATCCGGAAGCGTCCGACCGCCGAGGCGTCACCAGAGACGGCGCCCAGAACCTTGCGAGCCGTGGGACCTTGGATCGCAATCATTGCTCTGGAATCGGTCGTATCTGTGATCGACACATCGAGTCCATCGGCAAGGCTCCCAAGAACATCGTTGACAGCACCCGTGTTGGACGCGTTCGGTATGACCTCGAAGGTCGTTTCGGTCATCCACCAGACAATGATGTCGTCCACAACAGATGCAGTGTCGGGGTCGAGGAGATGTGTGTACTGCGCACGCCCTGGTTCGATTCGGCCCAGGTCGTTCGTGAATGCGCCTTGGAGCAGTTCGAACGCGCTAGCGCCCGTCACTACCAGGGTTCCCAGATGGCTGACATCGAATACCGCGCAGGAGTTACGACATGCGGTGTGCTCTGAGATGGTCCCGCTCGGGTACGCCACCGGCATCTCCCACCCGCCGAAATCGACGAGTTTGGCGCCCAGTCGCTCATGAGTCTCGTGAAGTGGTGATGTCCTCAACACTCAGAAGCCCAGTGCCTCACCGACAGCACCGGTTGATCGAGACGGGCTGCCGGTGGAACCACTCCCTTCGGACACAGACGCCAGAGGATTGAACTCGACGATCTTCGCATCGACCTCATCCTTGACGCCCGCAAGCGGCAGGATGTTGAGCACGCCCTGACCGTTGCGCAGAACGTCGATCAGTTCCTCGCCCGAACGCACGAGCACCGAGCGACTTCCGCTGATGACCAGGTTCGCAGACGAGATGTCGGTCCCGAGGTTCTCGCGCATGTATGTGAACGCCTGACGCACAGACTCCAGCTTGAGTCCGGCGTCGAGAAGGCTCTTGATCACCTTGAGTTCGAGCAGATCACGGTAGGAGTACATGCGCCGAGATCCACTGCCTTTGGCCTCGGCCAGCGAAGGCACTACAAGATCGGTTCGTGCCCAGTAGTCCAACTGGCGATATGTGATGCCCACGATTTCTGCGGTTCTCCGACCACTGAAACCTTGCTGTCCGGCCTCCTCGGCGCCCTGATGAGACGGAGTCAGCTCGCTTCCGTCCGGACCACCGGTCTCAGTTGATGATTCCGCCATTGACCGCCTTGCCATATAGCACTCCGTTCACCTGTTTCAGCCGAGAACCACATAAGGGGTCACCGGGAGCGAGTCGTGCGCCAAAGGTTGTCACCAGACGCTCAAATTGCAACGCAGAAATTACCCTGACGTAACCAGTATGGGGTGGATTCTCACGATTGCAAGCGGCAATTGCGCGAACAGGTCAGGATTCGAAGTCCTCGGGGCTCACCTGATCGATGAACTGCAGGAACTCCTCGACGATCGCCTCGGACTGTTCCGGATCGGGTTCGTCGTCGAGGGAAGACTCTATGAATCCGGCCTCATCCATGATGGACTCGGCACAGTAGATCGGACATCCGACTCTCATCGCCAACGCCAAGGCATCCGACGGCCGCGACGACACACGCTGGGACGCACCCGGGCCGTTCAGAACCAATTCCGCGAAATATGTCGTGTCGCGCAGTTCGGTGATATCGACACGCGCAAGTGTGTAGCCCAACTCGCTCAGAAGGTTGACCATCAGGTCATGTGTCAGCGGCCGAGGTGTCTCCACACCTTCCATGGCGAAGGCGATCGCCGCGGCCTCCGGCCCGCCGATGAAGATCGACAGGGTCCTGTGTCGTCCGCCGAGTTCCTTGAGCACCACAACAGGAGTACTGCTCGGCAGTTCCACCCTGACCGCCACAAGCTCGAGTTCGATCACTCTCTTAGCCTACCGCGACGACCCACTCGCTATGCGCAGGTATTTTGCGGACGAAGATGTCCGAACAGCTTCAGCGATGACCAAACAGATCCCGGAGCTTCTGACGCAGGATCAGGCTGTGCAACTCGTCGCCCATTGTGGCCAGATCGCTCGCGCGCTTGGCAGCGTCGTCCCGGGCAGTGGGGTTCTTTCGCTTGAGAAGTGGCACAACGAGTTGCTCGATGAAGCCAGCTTCGCGCTCTGCAGCGATCTTGTACATGCGTAGGTGGCGGGCCTCCACTCCCAGAGTCATGTACTTGACTGCCATGCCGATTATCTCCATGTCCGCCTCGCCATAGGACACGGTGCCCCCGAACTTACGGGGACTCAGCAATCCGAACTTTTCGAGTTCTGAGAGTAGGGAGACCTCGACATCGAAGAGTTGACATACCTCATCGGCAGAGAGGAACTCCTTGTCGCCCTCCCCCTTGAAGAGATCATCGGCTCCAAAGGATGGGGTGCGCGTGAGTGAACCTAGGTCACCTGGTCCGGCAACAGGGCGGCTTCTGCGCTCGGCAGCCGGACGAGGATCCTCCTGGAGTGCCGCAACGATGTCGGCCGGCGTTGTGAAGGTCCGCTGGGGGGCGCTTGGAGGACCGCTCGCTGCGCTGGGCGCGATTATCCCGCCCGTGTCCTCGAGTCGCTCGGATGTCTGGGACCCCGCAGTTGATGCCTCCACGGGCTCGCGATCGTCTCTCGGGCGCGCCGCCGCTTGCGCCATGGCTGCAGCCACAACCGACGGATGGTTCGGCGACCTAGGCGGACGCTCGGTGGAACCAGAGTTATCGGCTGAATCGGAGAGATCAACTGTGTTAGCTGAGTCGGTCGCACCGTTTACGGTCGCCCCTGAGGCTGAATCCGTCGATGACCTTGCGTCAGTCGACGATGCGGTCCCGTTCTCGGAAGCTCCATCGGGGCCAGCAACCGAGGACGACCCAGAAGCTCCCCCCTCGCCGGGCGAGGCTTCGGATGTGGCCCACAGTGTGGGCTGTGTACCGGCAGGGCTGAACGCCGCACCGGGCGCCGAATCGAGACCCTCCTCGAGCATCTTCTTGATGACCTTGAGAGGGAGGAAATGGTTGGTCTGTTGTTGGAGTATCCAACGGAGCCGTTGGATATCCGCGTCGTAGAACTTGCGGAAGCCCGAAGAGGTCCGCTCCGGTGCAATCAGCCCTTGGCTCTCAAGAAAACGGATCTTCGAGATCGTGACGTCGGGGAACTCCTCCTGAATAAGTGAGAGCACCTCGCCGATCGCAAGGTGGGAGTCGTTCTGTGCCGCTGCAGTCATGCGGACTCGCCAAGCGCTCCGATGACGAACACGAGTCTGAACTTGCCGATCTGCACCTGGGCTCCCTCTCGCAAAGCGGCGTGAGTGATCAAGTCCCCGTCGAGGTACGTGCCATTGAGCGAAGACCGGTCAGAGAGCGTGTAGGTGCCGTCCTGATTGCGGCGGATCTCAGCGTGGTCACGTGAGACCGTTATGTCATTGAGGAACACCTGACTATCGGTGTTCCGGCCGATCGACACAACCTGGTCGGTGATGGCGAAGCGCGACCCGGCAGTCGGACCTCTCGTGACAATCAGTTGACCCACTTCACCCGATCCTGCCACGTCCACCCCCGCCTGTGGGATGCGGCCGGTTGTCTCCTCGGTCCGTTGACCCAGTGGTGTGCCACATGCCGAGCAGAAGTTCGCATCGCCACTGTTGGCTACGCCACACGTTCCGCAGACAGCTTCAGAGGTCACCGGAATCCAATCAACCTTCGGTCAGGGCACTGTAAGCCTGAGCATCCAACAGCGCCTCGAGAGCCGACGGATCAGCCGGCTCCAGAACAGCGATCCAGCCTGATCCGTATGGATCGGAGTTCACATGTTCGGGCGAGACCTCCAGATCCTCATTGACCGCCACGATCGTTCCGCCCACCGGCGCGTAGATCTCTGACACGGACTTGGTCGACTCAACTTCTCCGAACGCATCACCCGCCTCATAGGTGGCACCGACCTCGGGCGTCTGGACGAATACCACATCGCCAAGGGCATCCTGAGCGTAATCAGTGATACCGATTCTGAGTTTGCCATCCTCGGCTCGGATCCATTCGTGATCAGAGGAGTACCGGAGATCATCAGGAACGTTCATTTCTGGAACGCTACCCGACGCGGACGACAAGGTGAGCCTTCAGCGCACCATTTGACGTATCCGACGGACATATTCCTGCGCGAGAGTTCTGGCGCTGTCGGGCGACTCGCCCTCCGCCCAGATGTGGGTGAGCGGCTCCTCCGGGTCGGGAAGCACGAGCACCCATCCACCGTCGTGGCGGATCTTTATTCCGTCGACCAACTCGACATCTCTCCCCTGGGTCTGTTCGACCATCGTGCGCATGATCGTGCCCTTCTGTTCCCACGGTGTCACCACCGATTCCCTAACCCGATGCACCGGCGGGACGCTGGCGCGGACATCGGAGAGCGCCGCCTTGCGCACAGAGAGCAGATCCATCATTTTGAGAAGACCCGCTGCGGCGTCGAACGCGGGGAGGAATCCGGGGAGGATCACGCCGCCCTCCAGATTCGCAGCGAACCCCACACCTGGCTCGTCGGCTGCGTCCATGAGCGCAGCGGATGACGTCTTTGACCAGACGACCTTGTACCCCCGCTCAGTGACGATTCGAGCCGCCGCACTCGGCGCATTGACCGGGAGCACGACCCGGTCACCGAGCAGTCGGTCACAGACGAGATCGATATAGACGAGCATCATCTCGTCGAAATCGAGGATCGCACCCGAATCATCCACGAGAATGAGCTGTTCCCCTGCGGGGTCGATGACTGCACCCAGGTCCGCTCCTGACGCCTTGACCAATGCGGAGACGTTCTTGGCGTGTTCATCACGGTCAAAGCCGAGCAGACCCTTTGTAGATGCGAACGGGTTCACTGCCAGAACCTCGGCACCGAGTTTGGCCAGAACGTTGGGCATCACGAAACTCGTTGAGCCATACGAATAGTCGATCACGACCTTGAAACGGTGCAGGGCAATCGTCTTGACGTCGATGGTCTGCTCCAGTGCCACCGCGTACTGCTCAAGCGCTCGGGGAACCAGGTCGATATCGCCGATGTCCGCTGGGCGAACCCGTCGGAAGTCCTCACGCCCGAAGAGCCGTTCGATCTTGCGTTGCTGTTCCTCGATGATGTCGGAGCCATCTCCGTCGAAGAAGCGAATGATGACCGAATCGGGATCGTTCTCGGCGAGCCGAACCGTCACACCAGCACTCGCTAGTGCTGAACGACAATGGAACCGTGTCAGGGGGACGCTCGCCGTCTCGAGGTCCATCACGTTGATCCCACCCGCGTTGAGACCGGCCATGATCGCCCGTTTGAGCATCCGAGCGGCCCGGGATGAGTCCCGCGAGACCACCACGGACGCGCCGTTCTTCATGTTGGTGGCAAAGGCGAGAGCAACCTTGGCGGCAAGCTCTGGTGTCGCGTCGACATTCGCGAGTCCGGACACTCCCCCTTTGCCGAACAGGCTGCGAGCGCCACGTGACTCCCAGATGATCGACGTGTTTACAACCGCTCCCGCTTCGACGGTCTTGAACGGGTAGATCTTCACATCGGTGGAGATCAGGGCGTTCTCGCCCACGAATACCTCGTCCCCGAGTACTGCGCCCTCTTCGCAGCGAACCCCGCCCCGGATATCAGAGGCTCGACCGACGATCGTTCCACGCATCCGCGTGCCTTCGCCGATATATGAGTTGTCGTGCACGACGACCCGTTCGAAATGGCAGTCTCGTCGAACTCGCACGCCGGTTCCGAGCACCGTGTACTCGCCGATGATGACCTCGGCGTCGACAAAGCAGTTGTCACCGATGACCGCTGGGCCGCTGATCTTCGCGTCCGGATGAATCTCGGTGCCCTCGCCGACGTAGACCCCGTCTGAGACCTGAAAGCCACCGATGTTCACGCTTACAGCATCATCGAGGATGTCCTTGTGGGCTCGAAGGTAGGCATCCAGGGTCCCTACGTCCTCCCAGTAGCCGTCGAGAACCGTGCCGAACACCCCCTTGCCGTCCTCGAGGAGTTTGGGAAAGACGTCTGAGGAGAAGTCGACCGACTTGTTGGGCGCGATCCAGTCGAATATCTGAGGTTCGAGAACGTAGATGCCGGAATTGATCGTGTCGGAGAACACCTGACCCCAGGTGGGTTT
>CAUJEC010000148.1 GCA_963169245.1 Actinomycetota bacterium | reverse complement strand
AGCGGTTATCGGTATTCCGATGGGAGCGGCGATCGCCTCTGTCGGGGGACGTGTCCAGAGAACCGGTGGGACCATCATCGACACCTGGCTCGGATTCCCATCGATCCTGCTCAGCGTGTTGATCATCACGATCCTCGAACGAAGCGCATCTGCGGCCATGATCGCAGTCGGCGTGGCCTTTGCACCGTTCTTCGCACGACTCACACTCACACTTGCAATGTCCACTGCCAGCCTCGACTTCGTAGCAGCAGGTCGTCTCCTCGGGCTGTCGCGCACACGAATAGTTCTGCGCTACATACTCCCCAATATCGCCGACTCACTCGTCACGGCGGTCTTCTCGACATTCGGACAGTGCCTCATAGCCATCTCTGCGCTGAGCTTTCTGGGGCTCGGCGTACAGCCACAGGTCGGCGACCAGGAACGATTCACCATCGACTGGGGAGTGCTACTTGACGAAGGAGTCAAGAACTTCCGAGAGGCACCGGCCGGTGCGCTTGGCCCAGCGTTTGCGATCGCCATAGCCGGACTCGCCTTCGGATGGTTCGGCGATGCTCTCGCGCGGCTGTTCAACCCCCGGTTGACCCTTCGATCGCGAACCGTGAATGAGGAGATCGCTGCGTGAGTGATCCTGTGCTCGAGGTCGAGAGCCTGTCCATCTCCTTCGGGACGACCAGACATCGGTCCACCGTGGTACACGAGGTCAGTTTCGCAGTGGAGCGTGGTGAGATCGTCGGAGTCGTCGGCGAGTCTGGGTCCGGCAAGACGCTGACGGCGATGGGCGCGAGCGACCTTCTTCCCGCCGGTGCTCATCGGGACGCCGCCAAGTGGGTATTCGACGGCACTGACCTGCTCGGTGCCGATCATCGACAGCGATCAGGTGCACTCGGCGGGAAGCTTGCCGTGGTGTTCCAGGATCCGATGTCGTCGCTCAACCCCACCCGACGTGTCGGAAACCAGCTTTCCGACACTGCCCGGTTCTGGGGGAAACAGTCGAAGCCGCAGGCCAGAGCGAATGCTGTGGAGCAACTGCGAAGGGTGCGGATTGCGGCACCCGAGCGGCGGGTCAGTTCCTATCCCCACGAGCTCTCCGGCGGCATGCGCCAACGTGCGATGATCGCAATGGGAATGATGTCGACTCCGTCACTGATCATCGCCGATGAGCCGACCACCGCACTCGACGTGACCGTTCAGGCGGATGTCATGGAACTCTTTCGCGAACTGAACGAGACAGAGGGCACCGCCATCGTGTTGGTCAGCCACAACATCGCCCTGATCTCAGAGATCTGCCATCGGGTTCTGGTTATGTATGCGGGTCGTATCGTCGAAGAGGTGAGCGGCGCCGACCTCGCCCATTCCGCTCGACACCCCTACACGCGTGCACTGATCGGATCGGTTCCATCCCTCGATTCCGATCTGGATTCGGAGTTGATCTCGATTCCGGGTACTCCGCCCGACCCATCACGGCTGCCTCCCGGCTGCTCCTTTGCCGACCGTTGTCCACTGGTGACCGATCGCTGCAGGACTGACCGACCCGAACTCGCCAATGGCGTCGCATGTTGGGAGGTGGACTGATGTTGCGGGTCGAGGGCGTCTGCATCCGATATCACGGAAGTTCCGCCGACGTCGTCGAGGGCGTGTCTATCTCAATCCCCAAGGGAACGGCCCTGGGGCTCGTGGGTGAGTCGGGATCGGGAAAGTCCACGCTCGCACGGGCGATCGTCGGTCTCACTCCGAGCCGGACCGGGGTGATCGAGGTGGATCAGGTCGACGTCACCAACGCCAGACGGGACGCACTTCGCCATCTGAGGGCCAATGTCCAGATGGTCTTCCAGGATCCGAACGCATCGCTCCATCCCCGGATGACCGTCGGCCGCACACTTGGCGAGGCGGTCAGGGTCGGGAGACGGCTATCGCCCGATGGCTTCGACACCGATGACGCCTCAGAGGTGACACGACTGATGGAACTGGTCGGGATGGCGCCACGTTTTCTCGATCGCTACCCGTTCGAGCTCTCGGGCGGCCAACGTCAACGAGTCTCCATTGCGCGAGCGCTCGCGCCCCGGCCGCGTCTGCTACTTCTTGACGAGCCGACAGCATCGCTCGATGTCTCGGTTCAGGCCACAGTTCTGAACCTGCTGAGACAACTCAGATCGGAGTTGGGACTGACCTACCTGGCGATCTCGCATGATCTGGCAGTCATCCGCTACCTGTGCGAGTCCGTCGCCGTCATGCAGCTCGGGGCGATCAAGGAGACTGGGCCCACAGAGTCGGTGCTCCGCTCACCACGTCACCACTACACCGCTGCGCTGCTCGATGCCGTTCCCCGTCTCGGTGCTGGACCGTCGCGGCGGGTCGTCCTACGTGGTGATCCCGCGGACGCCACCGACCGACCGAGCGGCTGCTCGTTCCACCCGCGTTGCCCGGTTGGCCCCGACATTGTGGCCGAACACTCCCGATGCTCCTCCGACGTACCGTCACTCGAGGGCTCTCCGCACGCAGTGGCGTGTCATTTCCCGATCGATTGAAATCCGGCTGATTGTCCACCTCCTGACCGAGGTGCTGATTATCATCTCGTTCACTTCTCAAGTTGTCAGTTCAGGGGGATCGAACAACATGATCAGGCGTCAGCGTTCTTCACGGGTTCGATCGATCGGAGCGACGCTCCTTGCGACTACCGCACTCGCCACCTTCACTGCTCCTGCACTGGCCTCACCGTCGAGTAGCTCCACACCGATCGGCGACCCGGACAAAACGCCAACAGCCATATCCGCCAACGACAAGCAGGAACCGTTCCTCTGCACCACCGAGTTCAACGATCTGGGGCAGCCGAAGGTGGACAATCAGGACAAGATGGGCACGCCTGTGTATCCCGAGGGAGCTGACGGCAAGCCTGATATGACCAAGGATCCCGTGGGGTGGTCCAAGAACTGTCAGGCCGATGAGCGGCTCGAGTTCCGTTACCGCGACACCGAGGGCGAGGAACACACTCTCGACCCTGCGGTCACAACCCTGCCCGCGGATGTCGCCTACATCGACGTCTCGGACATGTTGAGTTCCGACAAGGCCGACCTGGGTGATCTGGAACAGGTTCCATATGTCTACCGCTACGAGAGGGGAACTCTTCCCGAGAACCGGTTCATCTATTCGATCGCGATGCTGGTCCCCTTCGAGGCGGTCGCCAAGGAATCGGCTGACCCGAAGGCGGAACACGACTCGTCGTACTGGAACCGGCGACTCGTCTACAGCTTCGGCGGCGGTGTCGGCATCGGCCACAGCCAGGGCAGCCTCTCGGGTGGGGACTCACAACTTGATAACGCGTTGCGACAGGGCAGCGCCGTCGTTTATTCGAGTGGGACACGCACCTCGGTCCACTACAACCTGCTCCTCGCCGGGCGCGTCGCTCTCGAACTCAAGTCGTTGTTCACAGCCGAGTACGGCAAGCCGACCTATACCGTCGGCATCGGCGGCTCGGGAGGGGGAATCCAGCAATACGTGAATGCCCAGAACAACCCCGACCTTCTCGATGGCCTCATTCCGGAATACTCGTATCCGGACATGACCACCCAGACGATCAATGTCGGCGACTGCGAACTGCTCGAGCACTACATGGACGTCACTGATGCAGCCAATCAGCGTTGGAAGGACTGGAACAACCGCAAGATCATCGAGGGTCAGAACAGCATCGAGGGCTTCACCTCAGATTGGCAGGAAGCCACTGGCGCGACCGGATCGAGCGAATGCATCGAGGGTTGGCGGGGTGCCACTCCCCTGGCTCTCAACCCCAATTTCGGACTCGCAGCGGATATGGATGATGTCCTCATGCCCTTCGCTGGCGAGTTGATGGCCAAGGCAGCCGCTGGCGAACCGGCCATCCCTGATGACTTTCCCGACCTTGGAAAGCTGTTGCGGGTGGGTCCGGATGAGTCGAGTTGGGTCATGTGGACCCACTGGGATGACGTCAAGGAGGCATACGGTGTTGACTCTGACGGCGTTGCGCGTAGCCCCTGGGACAACACCGGCGTCCAATATGGGCTCCGGGCAGTGGCCAGTGGCCAGATCACTCCTGAGGAGTTCCTGGAGTTGAATCGGAAGGTCGGCTCATGGAAGGCGACTGCGGACACAGTCAAGGAGTCGTGCGGGATGGTCACTCAGATGACCAATGAGACCCTGGGCGCGTTCGCCAAGGCGATCGGCCTCTGTGAGGGAGATGATCTAGATCAGTACTCGGCGCGTCAGATGAACCTGGCGACGGGCGACGGTATTGCTCCGCGAACTGAGGGTGACGTCGAGGCCATAACCAACGCCTTCAAGTCGGGCCTCGAGTTCGACGGCAAGTTGGGTCGTGATGTCCCCATCCTCGATGTACGCCACTACCTGGAAGAGGAACTCGACATGCACAATGTGCATCAGTCCTTCGTCTCCCGTGCCCGTATCAAGCGAGCGATGGGCAACGCGGACAATCAGGTCATCTGGTGGCAGGATGCTCGCCCCGAGGAGGACGAGGCCGCAACTAAGGTCCTGATCGACCATGCGCTCAGAGTCATGGACGAGTGGATTCTGAACCTCGCGGATTCCAAGGGCAAGAAGGCTGCCGAGGTGAAGCCAAACGCAGCAGTGGATGCCTGCTGGGACACCAAGGGTGCTCAGATCGCGGAAGGCGACAATGTATGGGACGGTGGAGCCGAACTGGCGCTGACGGGCGAGGGTAACTGGACCGACAAGGCCCCCTCCGAGGTCGATGGCGTCAAGGTCGGTGAGTGCGCCTCGCACTTCCCCATCCACTCGACGTCACGCATCGTTGCGGGAGGGCCGATCACCAACGACGTCTACAAGTGTCATCTCAAGGACGTCTCCAGCGCTGTCAGTGAGGGTGACTACGGCGACTGGAAGCCAACTGATTCCCAGCTCAAGGATCTTCAGGCGATCTTCCCCGACGGAGTTTGCGACTGGTCCAAGCGCAGTGTCGGTTATCCAGAGGGAGAGGCTGCAGCCGGGCCTGATGGCGCACCGACTGACAAACCCACTGAGGATGGCGGATCCTCAAGGACGCCGGTGCTGATCATCGGACTAGTCGTGATCCTCTTCGGTGGGGCGGGCCTCTATGTTGTCGCCAATCGTTCCAAGGAGTCAGAGGATTCGAGTTCGACCTAGCTCCAACTAGTCTCTTGGGTCATGTCTGAGGAACCATCGGCATCTGGATCACCTCGACCGATCCGACCCCCTCGGCAAGCCCCATCGGTCTACAGAAGACGTCAGACAGCGGTGGCGGTTGCGGCGCTGCTCCTGGGGCTAGTTGTCCTATTGGGGCTGATCAAAGCCATCGGAGCACTTGGATCGGACGGTTCCACACGGTCCACCGGATCCGCTGGTGCGGGAGCGGACAGTTCCCCTAAGGGGACTTCCACAACGACGAGCACTACGACGACAACAACGGTGGAGGTGGCGGCTCCCGAAATCACGCCGGATCGCGCCCAAGGCGCAGAGGGCTCGTCGGGCCAGACCGGACTCGTGCGAGTGCAGGCCCTAGGTGGCAAGACGATGTCGCCAAAGTCGGTCGTGGCCTCATCCAAGGGGGTCGTCTTCGCCCAGAACATGATGTATCACCACACGATCTCGGTGTTCAGCGCCGAGGGCGCTTTGGTCAGGACCATTCCCGATGCCGTCAACCTGGCCGAATACGGCATCAAGGGCCATCCCGGAGTCTCAAAGGGCGCCCCCGTGGAGATGGCGTTCAGCCCCGACGGTAAGACGGCGTGGGTGTCCAATTACTCGATGTACGGCGACGGGTTCGGCCCGGAGGGCAGCGACAAGTGCAGTCCGGGTGATGGAACCGATCCCAGTTATCTCTATCGGATCGATGTCGAGAAGTTGACCATCACCAATGTCAT
>CAUJEC010000147.1 GCA_963169245.1 Actinomycetota bacterium | reverse complement strand
CGATGGCCTCGGCCGCCTTGGGCGACAGCTTCGACATCTGGCGCAGAACCTCTTCGGCCGCATCGGTCTCGGCGCTCGTCGCCAGTTCCGAACCGTGTGTGTCGACCAACTCATCCCAGCCGTCGAATGAGCGCTCCCCAGCATCCGATTCCGCTGAGTCTTCAGCGTCGCCGTTCCAGGAGTCGTCGGAGTCGATCGGAACCCACGGGCTCTCCTCCTCAGTCTCCTCGCTCGAGAGAAGATCATCGATCGGGAAATGATCTGGGAACGAACCGCTCTCTGCACCATCGGTCGCGCCGGATAGGTCGATCGCCGGTTGCGCCGCAGTGTCCTCAACCCGAGCGAGGGCACTGTGATTGCCTTCGTCGGCTCGACCTGCTGCCAGGAGTTCGTCGATGTCGAGTGGCTCGTGAACCTCTACGAGTCCCTCGTTGACCATCGATGCGACCAGGGCGGAGCCCTCGTAATCGTCGACGCCGAGTGTGTCCGCGAGTTCGGCAACCGAGGATGCGCCAGCAGTCACCACCAGGACCCGCCATAGGGCGCGATCTATCGTGAATTTCTCAGCCGGAAGTTCAGCCGCCAGATCGACACGGTGACGAATACTCGGGACGACCGCCTCAATTGCGGTCCATTCCTCGAGCATCGTGGCTGCGGTGGCCAGACAGTCCTCGACTGTGCTCGCTCCGGCGCCGAAATCGGGGAAGTCGCCGCGCTCAAGCGAGAGGAACTCAAAGGAACCATCTTCGAAGCGCAACAGTTCGAACACCGCTCGATCTGCCGATGCCACCCTGCCGTCTGCCAGATGGCCGCCGAGCACACTCTGATCAGCGATCCATACCGTGCCCGATCCCCTGTCGCCGGTCAGCGTCAAACTGCCACTTCTCGACGACGAGGCGAGCAGCGTCAACACGTCTGTCAAAGGGAATGTGTCGATCGTCCCTTGGAGCGCCACGTTGAAGTCCTCCTACTCGGACCCAGCGGTTCACAGGTCCACAGGAGTTCACATCGGCAGTTCCGGGAAGCGAGTTCAGCTTTTGTTGGTCATTCTTTTGCCAACCGGCTCTGCACGGCGGCTGTCATAACATCAACTGGGGCCTCGTGGCCGGTCCACTCACGGAACGCCACAGCCGCCTGATGGACCAGCATCGACAGTCCATTTGCCGTGGACGCTCCTCGCTGCTTTGCCTCTGCCAGCCAGCGGGTCTGGGCGGGGCTGTAGATCAGATCCACCACCAACTGCCCCCGCCGCAGGAGATCCGGCTCACATGGCGTTGCCGCGGTGTCGACCATGCCCAACGATGTGGCGTTTATCACCAGATCACATTCCGAGATGAAGGCGGCGTTGGCCACCGTGGCCACGTCCGCGAGCTGCGCCGCGGCATGAGCCTTGTCCGAGGTCCGGTTGATGACACCAACCTCTGTGGCTCCTGACCGGGCCAGCGCGAGGATCACTGATCGGGCCGCTCCCCCCGCCCCGATCACGGCGCAGCGCATTCCCTCGGGCGTGACACCGAAGTCGTGTCGGAGCCCGGCGACAAACCCATCCCCATCGGTGTTGAGCCCCTTGGTCCTGCCGTCGCGGGCCACGATGCAGTTGACGGCATGCAACTGCCCGGCATCGTCTGAGAGGACATCGAGAGCCTCGATGACGGCTTCCTTGTTGGGCATCGTCACCGACATTCCAACAATCCCGAGCGCAACCATGCCCCGCACCGCCGCCACGGCCTCGCTCGCCGGCGTCGGGAACGCCACACAGACCCAATCGAGGCTCAGCGCTTCGAAGGCGGAGTTATGAATCGACGGTGAGAGCGAATGCGTTATCGGATCGCCCATGACACCGACGACGGTCGTCGCCGCGGTGATCTCACGCGCCGATGCTCCTGACGCCCGTTTCGCCGCTACATCGTCGGCCATCAGAACACGCCGCGCTTTTGGGCATCGGCTTTCTGTCGGAGGAACTCCTGATACGACGCCGTGAAGAAATGGGTAGGCGGGTCATTCGAGACAAGGACATAGAACTTCCAGTCACCCGGAGTCGGTTCGATCGCGGCCTTCAGCGACGCCTCACCTGGCAGGGAGATCGGAGTCGGTGGCAGCCCCTTGACCTTACGGGTGTTGTACGGGGTCTCTCTTGCCAGGTCTTCCTTGGTCAGACCACCGCTGCCCCGTCCGAGACCATAGAGAACCGCTGCGTCGATCTCGAGTCGTTCCCCCGCGTCGAGACGGTTGGAGATGACCCGCGAGATCTTGCCCCGTTCCTCGGCGGGCTGGCCCGTCTCGCGCTCGATGAGCGAGGCAATCGTGATCAGTTCGTATGCAGATCGACCTGAGAGCGCCTGGGCCCGGTCATAGCCGAGCGAGTCGAGCACCTTGTCCATCTTGGTGACCATCGTCTGGAGGATGACAGCAGGTGTTGCGTCCTCTGCGAACTGATAGGTGTCGGGGAACAACAGCCCTTCCCAGGATCCAATGCCCTCAGGCTTGTATGCAGAGCGCACTTCACCGGAATCGAGCGATGCCTGGAGCTGTGCCACTGTGATGTTCCCGGACTGTTTCGCGATCGCCTCGAGAGCATCGGCGAGCCGGGATCCCTCAATGACCCTCACGACTCTGGCCGAAGGAGCAACTGGCCCTGCGTCGAGCACTTCGATCGCCTCATCGAAGCTGGAGTTGGTGCGGAAGTCGACGTAGTTGCCGGCTTTCCAGCCCCCCTCGCTCTTGAGACCCGTGTAGAACTTGAAGATCCGGGCGCTCGAGATGATGTCCTTCTCTTCGAGGATCGTCGCTATGGACGACACCGACGCGCCGCTCGGAATGGTCACGCTTGCGACTATGTCGCCCTGGGGACCTGATCGTCCGATCTGACGTGATGCCCATAGGAGGGTGCCGCCGGCGAGAACGCCGATGATCAGCGCCGCAGCGACGAGTACCGAAAGGACCTTGCGACCACCGGAGGTGTCGCGTGGCAACAGGACGTATTCGTGGTCGTAGTCGTGGTCGTCATAGTCATGTTCACGATCGCCGTAGCGGTCATCATGGCGGTCACCGAAGTCGCGACCGTCCCGGCGATCGTCCCAGTTGCCGTCATCAAAATCGTCGTCATCGTCCCAGTCATCGACGGGAGTCGCACGCGGCCCGGGATCTCGTCTCTCCTCGATGGGTATGCTCGCCCGACGCCGGGGTCGCACCACTCGTGGGACCTCGTCGGAGTCGAGATCCCAACTCTCTCGTTCGTCGTTCACTGCATACACCCGGCGTCGAGCCAGGCCTGGAGCATCACAGAGGCAGCCACCGCATCAACC
>CAUJEC010000146.1 GCA_963169245.1 Actinomycetota bacterium | reverse complement strand
CACGAGGTGACCGGACCAGCCGCGCTCGCTGCATTCAT
Organism: Actinomycetota bacterium; assembly: GCA_963169245.1. GTDB lineage: Bacteria > Actinomycetota > Acidimicrobiia > Acidimicrobiales > Microtrichaceae > JAGQSZ01. The sequence goes on along the minus strand of CAUJEC010000146.1, from coordinate 3,803 downwards.
CTCCGAGTACCGCATCAACTTTCCGGTCGCAATAGACAAGCCAGTGAAAGGAAGGTCGATCCCCACCACAATGGGCCGCTATCAGCTACAGGGCACTCCATCGATTCTGCTCATCGATCGCGGCGGACGACTACGCCACGTCTACTTCGGAGCGATCGAGGACATGGCCCTTGGAGCACGAATCGGCCAGTTGCTCGCAGAGCCGGCACACCCAGCGAACAGTCAAGGCTAAACATCCAGTTCGGCCAGGAACACCGGCGCGGCCAACCGGTCGGAGGCCTCGCGGGCCATCTCCGCATGTCGAGACGCTGCAATGGAGTTGCCAAGCGAACGATGAAGCTGCCACAAAACCAGGTCAACTGGCCCATAGGAACAGGTCCCCTGCCAACAACCAAGCCCCGAGTATGGGTCCAACTCGGCCACATATCTGCGGCTCAGTTCGCGATCGCCTATGAGAGCCGCCGCACGTCCGCCGATCAGATGTGATGCCAGCCAGGTGAAGTCCTTTGCCACCGCCTCGAAAACCCGGGTCGCGAATCCAGCAGCCTTGACCGGATCGCTCTCTGCCAGGGCCAACGCCGCTGCCGCGTTCCACCCCGGCACTTCGGGCTGATCACGGAGCAGATCAGCAATCGTCCCGGCGAGTTCACTCACTCGGTGCTGCGCTATCCGGATCACCAGGATCTGCGCGCCATAAGCCGCGAATGACCGCGACGGGGACACAGCACCGAAGATGGCCAGGCCCTCTTCCGCCAATTCCTCGGCCCGTGCCAGGTCACCATCGAGATGTGCGAGAGCGGCCGACTGATATGACAGCGACCATCGTCGTCCGACATCCCCGACCTTATCGATCAGACTCGCCGACTCGGCTACCGCTGACCGGGTCCAGGCACCGTCACAGAGTTGAAGCCCGACCGAGAAGGCGAGTTGAAGCGCTTCGAATCTGGCAACCGCATCGCCGGATTCGACGCTCAGGTCGAGCAGTTCCGCTGTGAGTGATCGGCGCATCTCGAGGTCGTCGGGATGACCGAGTCCCAAGTAGGTGAAAGGGAGGATGGCGCGCCTGACCCCAGGGGATGTGGCCTGTGACTCAGATGTCAGGAACAGACCCCGACATAGATCCGAGTTTTCCGACATCGAATGGGCAAGGCTCAGGCCGCCTGCTATCAAAGCAACCTGATCAGGCTCGGTGACCACCTCCAACGCACGTTCGGCAATTTCTATTGCTGCGGCGTTGATCGGGCCCGAGCCAGTTGAGGAGCCAAGTTGGAGCACGGCAAATACCGCCGCCGCAATCAGTTCCTCATCGCCGAGGTCAAAGGCCGACTCCGCCGCCGAGAAAAGAGCCTCGTGCTGATCCGGGGATCCAGCGAGGCGTAGTTCGTCCGCATACCTCACCAGACACACCACTCGCAGCCTTGTCTCCTCCGCGCTCGGATCTATGGACTCGACTGCTCGGAGGAACCATCCCGCCGCCTCATGATGCGCGCCCAACTCACTCGCCTGTGTTCCAGCGGCCATTGCATCCTCACTCGCCGCAACGGGGTCCAATTCGACAGCGGCAACCGAATGCGCCGCTATGACTGAGGCCGGCGCACCATAGCGACGGAGTTCGATCGAGACTCGATGGTGGATCTCGGTCCTGCGACCCGGCGCCAGGTCTCGGTAGAGCACCTCACGAACCGCCCCGTGACGGAACCTGTACCAGGCGATTCCCTCAGTGTCTCGGAACTCACTTAGAAGCCCCGCTTCGAGCGCCCCCACGACGCCATCTTCGGAAACAAGTTGCTCGAGTACGTCGGCTGGAACCATCAATCCACAGACTGCAGCCGCCTCCAGAGCGCCACAGACATTTGCCTCGAGGTGAGCGATTCGATCCCTGACGAGTTCTCCCAGACCCGAGGAGCTGGGAACCAGATTGGCCTCGGGGGCATCCCCCTGTTCTCTGAGTCGTGTCAGGTCCACATCTGCGACGAGATGCTCAAGATAGGTGGGGTTACCGCCTGACATGTCAACCAGCCATGCCAGTAGTTCATCTCCGACCGGAACCGATTCATCGAGCGCCAAAACTGCGAGCGCGGCCAATTCGTCCTCTGAAAGGCGCCCCACCGTCAACTCATCGACATCTGGCCAGTCGCCCACCAGAGTCCGATCGGTCATTGATGCCACCAACGTCACACCGGGGATCGCCGAGGCCACACGAAGAGCCTCCAGCGTGGTCGGTCCGGCCCGATCGATGTCATCGACTGTCAGTACGATCCGATCTCGGGCCGAGACTGCCCTACGAAGCGCTGCCTCGAAGGCCACAACCGGAACCATTGACGGATCAAACGGGATCCCCAGACCTTCACAGAGTTCGCGGAGGGTCTCCACCGGAGTACCAGCACGAAGTGGACAAACGCCACCAGCCACCGTCATCCGAGATCGTTTCGCCGACCTGTATATCTCTCCGATCACGCGGGACTTGCCAATTCCCTCTTCGCCAACCAGAAAGACGGATCGGTCATCCTCGATCATCGAGTAAGCAGCGCTCAGCAGGTCGGAGCGACCCACGAACCTAAGATACCTGGGCGGCGGCAGATCCTCGTCGGAACGCAGCACCTCCTCCTCTGCAGATCGCAGAATCTGCGAAGGGCCCAGGCCAAGCTTCTCTGCAAGCATGCGACGAGCTCGCTCGCATGCACCGAGCGCATCTCCTCGACGTCCGGCGGAATGCAGTGCCCGGATCAGGAGGCTCCACCGGTACTCGTCCCCAGGGGTCTCGGCCACCAGACGTTCTGCCTCGGGCACAGCCCATGTGGATCGGTTCCTTCCGAGCGCTGCTTCCAATCGAAGGGTCTCAAGTGATCTGTGCACCTCGGAGAGCCGGTAACGCTCGAAATGAGCGGCGTCGACGTCGTCGAGTTCTGCGTAGGCGTCTCCTCGCCACAGCTCCAGTGCCGACCTGGTGATCTTGTCGAGTTCGTCGAAGCGATCCGCGTCGAAAGCCGCCTGAGCATCGTCGAGGAGAACATCGACCAATTCGGCATCAGTTGGAATGGTCAGTTCGTACGTGGCGTCGGCTGTCTGAATCGACTCAGCACCGATCATGGATCTGATGCGAGAGATCTGGTTGTGGAGCGAGGTCAGTCCGCTCGCGGGAAGCTTGTGACCCCAAAGGGTCTCGGCCAGTTCGGCCGTCGTCACGCCGCCGGGTCTGGCCAGGGCGAGTCGAGTCAGAATCCTGCGCTGAACAACAGTCAGGTTGGGAAAGTCAGGAGAGACGAGGCAGGGGCCCAGAACATGCAGCCTTACCTCTGACATGATCCGACTCTACCCACGATCGATGGTTCTCTCCTCAGATTCGGACCATGTACCGGAACCCACCAGCGTTTGCCAGCCACACAATCACGACAGGATTGGATCGAAGAATGGGGTGGTGTCCACGGGAGAGGTCCGCGGACACCACCACTCACTCTGCACCGCTCCCACGTCGCCCCAGCGGCCGACGTCCTTCCGATCGGTGAGAGAACAGGGTCCATTAGTTTGGAAACTGACGCGATTCGGAGTCCTTGCGTTGGGAATGGACCTGGCGATGCCATTGGGGGTGAAACCCGATGTTTCAGGCCGTTCTTGGGACTCTACGATTCGCCACTAACGCGTGACTAACGGTGACGGTTTCGGCTCCATTCAGTCGGACAACATTCACTCGAACGACATGCGGCAGTGCCTCGTCGAACCCATGGACGAATCCGGGGCAAGGTGTCACACTTTCTTACACAACATGATTCTCAGTCCATCGTGTTGTACGGAAGGGACGAATG
>CAUJEC010000145.1 GCA_963169245.1 Actinomycetota bacterium | reverse complement strand
CCCCACTGCCGTATTCGTGGCCGCTCATGTCACCCTCTCGACAGCGTCGGATCCATCTCGGAGAAGCAGTTCCAACTTCTCCTCCACGCCGGCGATGAACGCAGGCTCAGCGAGTCCACCGAGAGCCCGTTGAGCGAGTTCCGATGCGGGTAGGCCCGTCAGTTCGCCCTCCAAGGGATCGCTGATATGGGGGAGTCGAGCGGGGGTCGATGTGATTGCCGAGCCGACCGGGACGGATGCGGGTTCTGGGTGGGCTGTCGGTTCTGAGTGGATTGCTGAGACTGGGAGGGCAAGGCCAGATAATGCGGCCAACCAGAGAGCGGTCACCATCGCCGTTCGGTCGACAGCGAGGCCACGCGCGAGGCGTGCTTGGGCGACCGGGTGGATCCTTTGGGCAAGCTTTCGTGATCCGTCGGCCGCGACCTGGACGCAACGATGGCCGAGCCAAGGGTTGGCGAATCGCGCCACCGACTCGGCAGCGAACCCGGCAGCATCCAACTTGGCAGGCAGATCCGCAACCTCGAGGATGTCTGCGATCAGCGCCTCGGTGAACCTCCGTACCAGGGGGACTTCAATGGCATCTGCGATGAACTCGGACCCGATCAGAAGACCGCAATATGCGACCGCCGAGTGTGGGGCGTTGAGAAGCCAGAGTTTGCGGCGCTGGTGATCTGAGACATCCCTGACGAACTCGGCTCCGACGAGATCGAACGGAGGCAGTCCGTCAGTCATCTGGATCGCCCAGGAACGATGATGTTCGGCAACCACCGCGCCCTCATCACGCGCCCCGATCGCGCTGGCGATGGCGTCCCGATCCGAATCGGTTGTTGCGGGAACCATGCGATCCACAACGGAATTGGGAAACACGACATTCTCGTTGATCCACTGGGGCAATGCGGGGTCAAGTGGTTCCGCCACTGACATGACGGCGTCACGCAGGACGTTCCCATTGTTCATGACGTTGTCGAGGGAGGCGATTACAGGTGGCCGAAGGTCGTTCTCGCGACAGAGCGCCAGTGCCCTTGCGATAACCCCGGGAGCGGAGCGGGCCGCATGGGGTGACGCCAGGTCGCCACCTGGGACCTCATATCCCTTCTCTGTGACGGTGAGGGTCACCAGCGCCGAGATCTCACGGGTTGCCGTGTCAGCGGACGTATCGACGGACGTATCGCCGGTTGTGGAAGGTCGAGTCTGAATGGTTGGGGCCTGAGTGGTTGAAGCCTGAGCGATCGAAGCGTCAGCGATCGAAGTCCGAGCGGTGGCGGCCGCTCGGAGGATTGAGTCGACCGCCGCATCGGGGCCGGTGGCCATCGACGTGAACGCGCCGATCACCCGGGTTCTGGTCTGTGGCCCTCCGGCCGCTGTGTGCCCGGTCTCTGTCTGCCCCGTGGCCGTTTCGGGTTCGCGTTCGCTGACCGTGTAGAGACAGTCCTGAGGGGTGAGTTCTCGTTCGGTTCGCGGGTCGCGTAAGGAGACCCCTGCGATTGTCGCCGGATAACCACCTGTGAGCAGGTCATCCGCGTAGACACCGATGTGGGCGCGGGGGAATGCCCCGACACCCAGGTGGACAATGCGTGGGGTTGCCGATCGGTCATATTCGGGAACCTGCGCCTCTATCGAGTCGAGTGAGCGGGTCGTGAGTCTCACTTGGCGACGTTCCCGCCACTCACCTATGCCCGGTCCAACGCCGCCGTAGATGGTGGGCTGCGAGCTTCGGGCGCCGGTCCCTGCTGAACACGCCCTTCTTGTTGCCATCCACTCGAATCAGCGAAGGCGCCGTGGCAAAGTCTGCGAAGTTCCAGACGTGTTCGCCGATGACACCCTCGATGCGATCGAAGACCTCGTGGTAGCGATCGAGCAGATCGGCCTGGTACTCCTCGCTCCACGGTGGGCTCATGGCATCGTGAAGGCCTGAGATCGTGTCAGCGCCGTACTCCGTGATGATCACCGGTTTGCCGTGCACATCCACCCACTTGCGCAGTTCTGCTTCGAGTCCGACCTCGGCAGTGTCGAGATCACCAGCGTTGAGATACCAGCCGTAGTAGCGGTTGACCATCACGACGTCGCCGAGGGTGCTGACCTTGCAGCGTTCGGGCGGGGCCAGCATGACATTGACGAAACCGACCGGCCGGGTCGGATCGGCTGTCCGGGCTGCGTCGAAGATCGGGGTGAAGTACTCGAGTGACTCGTCGCTGTCGGACTCGGGCTCGTTGGCCACGGACCACATGACGACTGATGGGTGGTTCTTGTCACGGGCGATCAACTCGCGCAGGTGCTGAAGGTGAGTGGCCTGGGCCGCATCGCCGATTGTCTCCGGACTGAACGTCGCCGTACGAGGACCACCGAGAAAGCCACCGAGGATTCCCAGGTTCAATCCGACAGCCGCAGTCTCGTCAATCACGACGATTCCCATGCGGTCCGCGTAGTCCATGATCTCTTCGGCGTAGGGGTAGTGCGAGGTGCGGAACGAGTTCGCACCGATCCACCCGAGCAGAGCGAAGTCGTGGACCATCGACGCTGCATCGTGCCCCTTGCCTCGCACGAGATGATCCTCGTGCATTCCAAAGCCCTTGAAGTAGAAGGGCTCGCCGTTGATCAGGAACTCGGTTCCACGAACCTCCACTGTGCGGATCCCCACGGTTTGAACGTAGGAATCGACGATGACATCACCCGAGTGCAACTCGACGGTCATGTCGTAGAGGTGGCCATCGCCGGGTTGCCACAGTCGCGCATCAGTGACCACGAGTTCGCTCTCGAAGATGGT
>CAUJEC010000144.1 GCA_963169245.1 Actinomycetota bacterium | reverse complement strand
GTGCTCCTCGGAAATCCGTGGATCTCGACGAATCTCCCCCACGACATCGATATCCCCGTTGGGTTCGTCGAGTATCCCCGCACGCACATACAGAGTCTCGGATGAGATCTCGAGCGCACGGGCGATCTGCTGGAGGATCTCCGCTGACGGTCGACGCAGGCCTCGTTCGATCTGTGACAGATACGGGTTGGAGACACCGGCCATCTCAGAGAGCTTTCGAAGCGAAAGCTGCCCGACATTGCGTTGCTCGCGGATGAACTCGCCCAGGTCGTGCCAGCGACGGTCCAGATCATCCTTCATGCCACAAGGCTACTACACCGCGGTTAGCAGTAATCAGCCGCCCGCGAGCAGGTCGTCGACCGGAGCGCCATCCTTGTAGCGATTGATGATCTCGGTTTGGATCCGGTCGATCCGACCATGGACGCTGTGTCTGGTCTCCGATAGTTGCCGTTCGACGTTCGCGACCTGTTGAACGGCCCGCGATAGGTCCTCATCTGGCACCGATGGCAGGTCGGCCTTCTGGGTTGGAGAGAGGTATTCATCGGCCTCTTCCACGAGTTGATCGGCCCACGCAGGCGGTTCGAGAACCACCGGGGGACGGGGCATACCCACCGACCGGGTCCGGTCAGCAAGCGCCTTGGGCAGGTCCTTGAGGACTCGACCATCACCCACCGAACCGGCACGGCGGCGGTCGAGTTCGATTGCGAGAGTATCGAGACGACCCTGGATCATCCGTCGCGCGTACGAGAGCCCATTCTCGACCTCTTCGAGTTGAGACCGCAGAGAACGCAGGTCCGCCAGTTCTAGCGCCGAAAGATCCTGAGGGTCCGGGATGTCGGTCAGTGTGGCGAGGTCGAATTTCAAGGTGTTCCTCATCGGATAGCAGATCGGACAGCAGGGCCAACACATTTCCAGTCGGCACAAGTCTCGCGGATTCAAGTGTTCCTGTATCGAAATCAGGACTACGAGGTGATGATCGTCGCGCAGATGTAGAAGACCGGCGCCGCCACCAGATAGGCATCCAGGCGGCGGAGTCCTCTGGCCTTGGCATCGGGAACCGGAAGAAACTTCGACGCCATAATCTGTCCGAGCGGACACGCCACAGCCAGGATTGCTCCACTGAGAGCGACCGACACGGGGGTGAACGGATTGGGGTGGAACACCGCCATGGTGAAGGTGACCGCCAGGATCCCGATCACGCCGGCGACCGGGCCCTCCCAGCGAGCACCCGCGCCAGAGCCATAGAGGAACGACCCGGCGTCATAGAGGCTGACAGCCATGATCAGGAACAGCCCCGCCCACAGGTTGAGCCGGACGGTGAGCACGATCGGGACTGCGGCCAGAGCCGGAGCGATCGCACCGAAGAGGGTGGGAACCGCGCTCGGGAAGGTTCCTCCCTTTGTCGCGTGATAGCCGATCACCAAGATCGGGGCCAGGATCAGACCCGCTCCTGCCGCGCCTGTGCTGTATCCCGCAAGCAGTGGGACTACGCCAGCGACGCCGGCAGCGACACGGGCATCGACTTTGATGGCGTCCTCGCCCCTTGAGCGCTTGGTCCCCTTCTTGCGTTTACGCCGCGGGGGTCCCCACGCCTTTGTGATCTGGTAGCCGGCTAGCGCTGAGACCGCTCCGAGGAGCAGCGAGATCCACATACGCCCGCTCGTGACTGCGGCCATGGCCAACAGGAACCACAGGACCCCCATCCGCACCCGAGGTCCGGTGATGTCGGGTTCGACGAGCAGGCGACGCCTCGTATCAGTCGTCGCAGCTTTCGTCGACGCCGCTTTGGCCGACGCCGTCGCCATCAACTGGCCCCTCTCGACCCGGGACAGCCCGAGCCAGCACGTATCACGCCGTCATGGTACCGAAACATCCCCTTCAGCCCCTAGGGGACCGCTCCCCGCCTCTGGTAGGTTCCGAACCCGTGACGCGTCTGTTAGTTATTCGACACGGTCAGTCCGAGTGGAACGCCGATGGCCGCTGGCAGGGCCAGGAGAACCCTCCGCTGACCGAGATCGGCCTGGATCAGGCCCGACAGGCATCTCACGCCGTAGGGGCGGTGGACGCCATCTACTCCTCACCGCTGGACCGGGCGCTCACCACCGCATCGATCATCGCCGAGTCGATCGGCATCGGCCCGGTGATCACAGCCCCTGGACTGATGGAACGCAACGCCGGCGAGTGGCAGGGTCTGACCCACGCCCAGATCGAGGAGGCCTACCCGGGCTATCTCGATGCCCGACGCCGACCCCCGTCATGGGAACCCGACGAGGAGGTCGACTCTCGGGTCTTCGCCGCGCTCGACTCGATCGCGGATGCACACCCCGATGGGCTCGTCCTCGCGGTGGCTCACGCCGGGGTGATCTTCACGATTGAGAACCGCTTCGAAACCGAGTGGGAACGGCTCGCCAATCTGGGCGGCAGATGGTTGGATCACCGCGACGGCGTCTGGCACATCGGTGAACGAGTACACCTGTTGGTCAACGAGACCATTCCCGACCAGATCTAGTCGGGGGTAGATCGGGCTGGCGAAAGATCCAGTCGGCGGGAGATCCCGCCAGCGCCTGAGCCAGCCAGCAACTCTCAGTCAGCGACTCTCAGTCAGCGGTTGTGTCACCGAATCGCTCAATCGGGACAGCCTGGAGCACCGCTTCGGGGACGCTGGCGGCCTGGGCGAAGATCGTTCCCGGCTCGTTGGCAGCGATGGCGTCCAGGTTGGCTATCGCGTTCTCGACCGCGAGCATGTCAGACTCGAGTTGGTCGAGCACCGCCAGATCGTCACGTTCGTCATCGGCGGAGTTCTCTGACGTTTCGGTGGCGGAAACCTCGGGCGTATCGGCGAAATCCATCGGGATGAGCGTACCGCTGCGCGCAACTACGATCATAGACGTGGACCAATCAGACGTCATGGTCAGATCATTCGTGATCGCCGCCGCCATCGTGTTGCCATATGCCATCTTCAAGGTTCGCCAGGTCAGGGCAGTTCGCCGTGCGCATGAGGCCTCCCTCCGCTCCGATTCAGACTCCGAGTCAAAAGTCGACCAATTGCCGGCCCTCGAGACCGTCATCGGTGACATCGGTTTCGTGGTCGACGAGGCGTCACGTAACGGCGGAGCGATGCTGGTGGTACCCCACGACGTGACCGTGAGCGACCGACCCGCTGACCCTCTCATCGTCGACGCGCTCGTCCGTGACGCCCTGGCGCGTTCCAATCTGGTGGTCACCGCCGAACTCGACTCGCCCGAGGGGCGTGTCCTCGAATGCACCCTGCTCAGCACCACACGATGATCGGAGTCGCGATGGCAGCCCAACCGGCGGTACTCGAACCGACCGCAACACCCACCACGACTCTTGACGAGACCACCGAGACAGAGGACGGTCCCGTTGCGCATATCGTGCGCACCAAACCAGGAGAGGATGCAGCCGCAAAGGTTCTCCAGGCAAGGATTGAAGGTACTCCCATCGAGGCACTCTGTGGCCACACCTGGGTGCCCTCGCGCGATCCCAAACAGCTTCCGGTGTGTCAGAAGTGCAAGGACATCTACGAGGCCTACCGCAGCTTCAACGACGAGTTGAACGAAACCCCGCGGATGTGACGGCGGACGAGACGATGGATCCAACACACGAGATCGAACTGACCGAACCCGTCTCGCTGTGTCTGAGCGACGGGAAGACCCTCAACCCCCGTGCCCGGGGTTGGTCACGTCAACCACTTCACCGGGCCAACATGCGCGGGGTCTGGGGACGCACCAAACGTTGGGATTACTGGGCGATCCTCAGCCGGGACTTGGTTTTCGGCATCGTCTACGCGGACGTCGACTTCATCGGGCTGGCGAGTGTCTGGTGGGCGGATCTTCGAAGCGGTCGCAGCGGCGGGTCAGAGGTCGTCAGCCCGTTTGCCAGAGCCATGAACCTGCCAGAGGTTCCGGGTTCACATCCTCTGAGCTATGCCGGCTCGAAGCTGTCCCTTCGGTTGGTCGACTCCCCCTCGGCCGACGCCCACTCGGTCGACTCCCCCTCGGTCGGCCCGCCATCGGGCAATTCCCCATCCGGCAACCCGAGCGGACCCAAGACCGTCCACATCACCGCCGAGTGGACCGAGCCCGGCAGGGTCCCGGCATCGCTCGACCTCACCGTCACCCACCCGATCGGACACGAGTCCCTCAACGTCGTCATCCCGTGGAGCACTTCGCGCTATAACTTCACGACCAAGGACCAGGCGCTGCCGACTGTTGGCACCTTCACGTTGGGATCAGAGTCCTTCGACATCGGTGGAGAGGGCGACCCGGCTTGGGGAGTGCTGGACGTCGGCCGGGGACGCTGGCCATATTCGACCCGCTGGAACTGGGGCGGTGGCGCCGGATACGCCACAACCGGCGAACGGATCGGCATCCAGTTCGGAGCGAAATGGACCGAGGGAACCGGGTTCACCGAGAACGGCGTGACCGTGGATGGCCGACTCCACAAGATCGGTCGGGAACTCGACTGGGACTACTCATGGGAGAACCCCATGGCGCCCTGGCATGTTCGTGACAGCCAGGGCGCGGTCGACCTGAGGCTGGTTCCCCGCTTCGACAAACACACCTCGCTGTCCGCTGTCGTGCTCTCCACCAAGGTTCACCAGGTGTTCGGCACCTGGAGTGGGAATGTGCGTGGCGAGGACGGTGCCACCTACGAGATCGTCGACGCACCCGGGTTCGCCGAGGAATGCCGCAACCGCTGGTGAGGACCCTAGATTTGGGGCATGCCCGATATCGAGTTCTTCTTCGACCCCGTCTGCCCATGGGCCTGGATCACCAGTCGTCTCGCGGTGGAGGTCGCATCCCAGCGTGAACTCGACATCCGTTGGCGCTTCATCTCACTCCAGTTCGTCAACGAGCACCTCTACGCCGAGGACGCCAAGGCTGTCGCAGAAGGTCGCGAGCCCGATCGCCCTCCGACTTATCGGGAGGCGACCGAGTTCACGCTGGGACTGCTGCGAATAGCGGCTGCAATCGATGCTTCGCTCGGCAACGAAGCGGTGGGTCGTTTCTACACAGCGTGTGGTGAGATCATTCACACCAGCGGACGCGGCCTGCCGGTGGCCAGCTCCGGAAACGACTTCGACCTGATCGGCGAAGCACTCGCCGCAGCCGAACTCGATGACGCCCTGCGATCCAACTTCGACAACGACTCGTGGGACGAGCAGCTTCGTGCTGATGCCGAAACCGCGCTCGGGCGCACCGGGCGAGACGTCGGTACGCCGATCATCACCTTCGATCTCGAACGACCAGACGAGGCCTCGCTCTTTGGTCCGGTCATCAGCCGAATCCCCCGTGGCGAGGAGGCGCTTCGCCTGTGGGATGCCGTCGAGACCATCGCCCGGACACCCGGGATCGCCGAGTTCAAGCGATCGCTTCGCTCAGAGCCCACCTTCACCTGAGCCGACCCAACTGCCTCGACCCACCGTCACCTGAGCCGACCCTCGCGCCTCATGCCGAGCCGCGTCAGGCCAGCCGGGCGACTCCGGAGTACATCGCCGACATCGTCTTTGGTCCAGCGATCTGGAACCGGGCGGGGTGTTCGAGGTGGAACCCTGCATCGGTCAGTATCGAATCGATCCGCCGGTTGAGGTGACAGCCGCCGGCGACCCGCTTCTGGAGACCGTTGAAACGGTTCTGACGCTTGGCTATCCGTGGATCATCAGAGAGTCCGTGCTCCAGGTAGTACATGGCTCCTCCGGGCCGCAGAATACGCCGAACCTCTGAGAGTGCGGCGTCCAGGTTGGGGATGGTGCAAAGCGTCCAGGTCGTCAGGACATTGTCGACCGAGTTATCCTCCAGTGGCACCGACTGTCCATCGAGTCCGACGAGTTCCACCGGGATCGGTGACGCCGCGATCGAATCCGTGGCCATTGAGCGCGCAACCATTGATGGCTCGACGGCCAGCACCTTGGTGACCGCCTCCGGGTAGAGGCCTACGTTCGCGCCACTCCCGAAGCCGAGTTCCATCACCTCACCACTCATGCCATCCATCGCCCGGGTCCGCAGCGGCCGCATCGCAGCGTTGCCGAGGAGCAGGTGAATGGCCCGGGGAAGGATCTGGTCCTCGTAGAAGCTCACCGACTAATTGTTAGTCGGAATCGCCCCTGCCCGCTCCAACTCCTCGACGTCGGCCGCCTTGTTGGGCAGGAGGAAGAAGGCAACGAGCGCTGCAGCGAGGACGATGAGACCGGCGATGAGCAGCGACAGGCGAAGTCCACCCACCCAAGCCTGCTTGGCGTGGTCCACATATCCGTCGACGATCTCGGTGGGCACTCCTGCCTTGCGAACCCCTTCGGCGACCTTCATGGCCCCACCGAGCGAACCGGTTACGAACTCGTGGTACTGCTCTGGGACCTTGGCCAACAGGCCCTGGACACCGTGGACGTACTTGGAGGCGAGGAGGCTGCCGAAGATCGCAACGCCGAGCGAGCCACCGAGCTCACGGGTCGTGTCGTTCATGGCTGAGCCCATTCCGGCGTTCTTGCGCGGGACGCTCGACATCAACAGATCGGTCGTCGGCGACATCGCAAGTCCCATACCGGTGGCCATGACGCACGCCCCGCCGATGAGCAGCCAATAGTTGGCGTCGATCCCGACACGAGAGATGATCAGGATTCCGGCGGAGACGAGAACCATGCCGACTCCGACAATTCGGCTCTTGCCGTACTTCTCGGCGAGCGACGCCGATTTGGGTGCCGAGAGCATCATGAAGAAGCTGATCGGCAGGAGCCGGACTGCTGCCTCGAGAGGCGTGTAACCCCAGACGAGCTGCAGCAACTGGGTAAGCGAGAAGAACGTCCCCATGAGAGCGAAGAACACCATGGTGAGAACCAGAGACGAGGTGCCGAACGCGTTGATGCGGAACAGGCGGACATCGAGCATCGGGTACTCGGTGTGGAGCTCACGGAATATGAACGCTGTGATGGCAGCAACACCGAGTGCTCCCACGAGGAGCGTGTGGCCAGACAGCCAACCCTTTGCCGGCGCCTCGATGAGTGCGTAGACGAGGAGTCCGAGTCCCAGTGAGGAGAAGATCGCACCTGGGATGTCGAGGGGGACGTTGTCCTCACCCTTGGATCGGGGCACCAGAAGTCCGCCCAGGACAAGCGCTGCGGCGATGAAGGGCAGGTTGACAACGAAGACCGAGTTCCAGCCCCAGTGCTCGAGAACCCAGCCACTCAGTAGCGGGCCGAGCGCTGAGCCCGCACCGCTGATACCGGCCCACATCGCAACGGCCTTGGCACGCTCGTGGGTCGGGAAGATGTTGGTGATGATCGACAGCGTGGCCGGCATGACCATCGCGGCCCCAGCGCCCATGAACAGGCGGGAGACGATCAGGTCAGTGGACGTGCTGGCGAAGAACGCTGCGTAGGACGTCGACAGTCCAAAGAGGACGAGGCCCGCCTGGAGAATGCCCTTACGGCCGTAGCGGTCGCCGACGCTGCCTGCGGTGAAGAGGAGACCGGCGAAGACGAGCGAATATGCGTCGACCATCCACTGCAACTGGCTGTTTGTCGACCCGAGTTCCTCGCTGAGGATCGGGATGGCCACGTTCAGCGCCGTGTTGCCGATCATGATGATCAGCAGGCTGAGACACAGGACGCCCAGTGACCACCAGCGCTTGGCGTAGACGTCGGGGTCGATTCCGTGGTCGAGCGTGAACTCAACAGTCTCTCCGGAGGGCTTTTCTCCGGCAGTCATCGCATTTTTCATCGGATCGATTCTGCTACAGAACGATATTGTGACACAACTGCCATTTTGCATGTATGCCAAGTGGCACATATGACACTACAGGGGAACTCCCCTATCATGCGGAGTGTGCTGAGCACCGAACCCGCAGAACCCGCAGATGGAACCGGTGCCGCAGATGGAACCGGTGCCGCCGATGCAAGCGGTGCCGCCGATGCAACGCTGTCGCGACGTGAGCGCAAGGCCATCGAGACCCGGGCAGCTATCCTCGACGCCGCCTGCAAGTTGATAGAGGCCGACGGATATGAGGCCGCGACCATCGAGCGGATCGCAGAGGCCGCGGATGTCGCCCCCCGCACGTTCTTTCGCTACTTCCCCAACAAGGAGGCGATCCTCTTCGCCGAGTTCGACGCCGCACGTGACGCAATGGTCCAGGCACTGTTGGACCGTCCGAATGAAGAGGACGTGCTCGAGTCGATCGCCATTGTCCTGCGACGATTCTCACTCGACGTGGATCGCCGTTGGGATGAGTTCGCCTGGATCCGAGAGGTGACCGGCGGCTACGCCATCATCACGTCGCCAGAGCGAATCGTGGCCAATATCGAGGTCGGAACCAAGGTCGCAGCGATGATCGCTGATCGACTCGGAGTGACCATCGACGAGGACCCACGTCCGGGAGCGTGGGCGAAGGCGATCATGGCGTCGTTCGGTCAGGCCGCTCTAATGGGGCCCGGCGCCTCGAGGACCGGGAGCGTCTTCGACCTCTTCATCGAGATTATCGACTCGACCTCCCAGGCCATGATCGGCCTCAGCGCTGCCGCCAAGCGTGTTGGCTCCGATGAGGTCGAACCCCTCAGTCACACCCACGTCAGTCACGGCCACGTCGGCAATGACGACACCCACCATCACTAGCTGTACTGCATCAGCCTGAGCTTGGGCCCGCTCGGCAAGCACCTTCTCTCGCAGTGGAACCATGAAGACGATGGTGGCGATGCCGATGAGGCACAGCGCGACGACAATCACGGAGACCCACGGCCTTGACGACATGGCGATCGCCGATGCAGTACCGAACACGACAACCGTTGCGATCGCAATGATCTTGGCCCGACGCGGCATGCCGAGTCCGTCGCGGTAGTCACGAACCATCGGGCCCACTCCGGGAAGGTTGAGCACCCACGACTCAAATCGGGGACTCGACCGGGAGAACGAGTACGCCGCCGCAATGAAGAAGACCGTGCTGGGCAGGACCGGGAGCACAACGCCCACTCCCCCGACACCGACGTTTATCCAGCCGATCCCGAACCACACGAGGCGGACCGTGCGGCTGGTGGCGACAACGCCGGTCTCGACATCAGGTCCGACCTGGGTATCGACCCCCACCTGGCCGACAACACCAGTCTGGGCATCGGACCCCACCGGGGCATCAACGCCCACCTGAGCCTCATGCCCCACCCCAATGTCAGGCAGAGACGACAAGGCTCCTCAGATCGATGACCATCATCACGATGAGCATCACGAAGATCGACCCGCCGATGATCGAATATCCCCAGCGCCACTTGTGGTCAGAGGCGAAGAAGCGGCGCATCGAGAACGTGATCGCAACCATCGAGACGAGACCCAATGCAATGCCGATAACCGGCGCGGCAACTGTTCCGGTCAGGTTCAGGATCGGGGCGAGCAGCGGCAGGACGATGTAGGTGAAGGTGCAGCGAATCGCCGATATGGCGATCGACTTGCCGAACGCGTCCTCCGCTCCGAACACGCTCGTCGGTGGGGCATCCACGGGAAGTCGGAGGAACTTCCGCATGAGGATGTCAGCAGCGGAACGCTGATGCGGTTCGTCATGCCCACCGATACACGGCCCGGTAAGTACTCGCTCCGATTCAGCGACCGCGGATTCGGAAACTCCAGCTGTCGAGTCCATTACTGAGACGGTAGATGACAGGTGCCGGGGATGTCACCCCGGCACCTGAACAGAAGCTGTGATTTGTGGCCAGTCACCAGGCCAGAGGGTCAGCCCTCGGTCTCGTCCAGACGCAGGACATCGACGTGAACGCCAGGACCCATGGTCGAGGAGACGGTCAGCTTGCGGAAGTACCGACCCTTGGAGGATGCCGGCTTGGCGCGCTGGAGTTCGTCGATGACAGCGGCGAAGTTCTGACGCAGCGCTGCCGGCTCGAAGCTCATGCGGCCGATCGGAACGTGAACGTTGCCGTGACGGTCGGTGCGGTACTCGACCTTGCCCCCCTTGAACTCACCCACTGCCTTGGCCGGGTCCGGTGTGACGGTGCCGGTCTTGGGGTTCGGCATCAGACCACGCGGACCCAGCGCACGACCCAGACGACCCACGAGGGGCATCATGTCAGGAGTGGCGATGGTGACGTCGAAGTCCATCATGCCACCCTCGATCTGAGCAGCAAGATCCTCGGCGCCCACGAACTCGGCGCCCGCAGCAAGCGCCGCAGCAGCGGCATCGCCCTGGGCGAAGACCGCCACCCGAACGTCCTTACCGGTGCCTGCTGGCAGAGC
>CAUJEC010000143.1 GCA_963169245.1 Actinomycetota bacterium | reverse complement strand
GTTGGCCCTGATTCCGCTGTCCCTGACGCTGGGACTTGGAACCCTGGTTGTCGCCGCCATCGTCAGTCTGACCCTGGCCCTGCCCCTGGGACTGGCCGGACTGGCCGCCTTGGCCAGCCTGCCCCTGACCGCCCTGGGCCTGGCCGCCGCCGCCCTTACCGCGACGTCGACGTCGCTTGCGTGGAGCATCACCCTCGCCTGATGAGGAGCCGCTTCCTGATGAACTGCTGGCCGAAGCTCCGCCCACTGCGTTTTGACGCTGCTGTCCGGTCCCGACTCTCCCACCGCCGGGTGCCCCGCCCGGAGCGACGGGAGCAGGTCGGCTGTCACCGATCTGCGGCTTGCGGGCTGGAGGGGCCTGAGAGGCCGGAGTGGCCTGAGTAGTTTTCGAGGAGCCGATGCCAGCCGCAGGTGTACCGGGAGCGCCGGAATCTCCAGGGGTCTGTCCCCCCGCCGCTCGTTCCTTTGCTGGTGGATCCGCTACTGAACCCGAAGGTCGACCCGAGGTCTGGCTCAGGCCAGCATCAGCACCACCCCCGGCGGGTTCAGCCGGGTTGTTGTTCGACTTTGATGGTCCGCTCGGGACCTTGTTGTGCTCGACCTCTGGAGCCGAATCCGTGTCCGACATGGGACAGTCCTCTCATGGCATCCGCGAATATCGCGGGCCGGGACGGCGGGAAGCACCGAGGCGCACTCCGACCGTCCGTTGTTCTGGTCCGGTATTTCGATCTGTTCGGCGTTGAGACCGGCTGGCTCGACCGTTGTGGACGACACCGGATCCGGTTCGAAACGCAACAGGTCACCAAGGATGACCAACAGCGAGTTCAACAGCCTCAACATCACGTTTCCTCCGGCGAATCCGTCCACGCACACGACCGGATCGACCGAAAGCTCGGTCCGGTGTGCGGAGCCCGTTGTGCTGGAGTGCAACATGCGCGGCAAGTCTACCGCCTGTGAAACGCTCTCAGGCGTACCGATGCATGTGGACCGACTGAACGAGCCCGATGGCCACACACGCGGCCACCACCGCGGAGCCGCCCTGAGACACCAGAGGCAGGGGGATGCCGGTGATGGGCATGATCCCCAGATTCATGCCGACGTTTTCGAAGATGTGGAACAACAGCATCGACATGACCCCGACGCAGAGGAGCCGGCCGGCGTTCTCACGGGCGAGTTGGGCAACGCGCCAGATCCGCCAGATGATCACCCCGAACAGGCCTAGCAGCGTTCCCGCTCCGAGGAAGCCGAACTCCTCTCCCGCGACGGTGAAGATGAAGTCGGTGCGTTGCGCTGGGACATAGCCGAGCCTGGTCGACGGACCGCGCCCGAAGCCGTATCCCGTGAGACCGCCCGACGAGATGGCGGTCTGGGCCTGTTCGACGTTGTATCGAGCGCGTGCCGAGACCCCGTCGGGGTTGGCGAAGGCGGTGAGACGATCCCGCTGATACTGATCGAGGGCGTCGCTCTGGAGAATCCCAACGACACCGATGACACCCACGAGCGCGAGAGCCACCAGATAACGCAGATCCACCCCGCCGACGACAAGCATCCCCACCCCCACGACAATGAACACAAGCGAGGACCCCAGGTCCGGTTGCATGAGCGTCAGGCCCATCGGCGCACCGAACATGACCAAGGCCACCACGAGCCGACGCAGGTCCACCCGGTCGGCAGCACCGAGGTATGCGGCCACGGCGATGATCGTCGCCAGCTTCGCAATCTCCACCGGCTGAAACGTGACAGGACCGAGCGCGTACCAGCCCTTGGTTCCGTAGTCGCCGAGGGACCCCAGCGGCGTGAGCACTCCGCCGAGAAGTATCAGCGAGGCTCCGTAGATAACCTGCCACCAGTCGAGGATTCGCCGGTAGTCGATGAGTGACAGGCCGGCCATGAGAGCCCAACCGATGATCATGAAGGCGCTCTGTTTCACCACATATGAGGCACCGCTCTCGTATCGACGAGACGCCCCGAAGACCATCACCAGGCCGAAGACGGACACCAGGAACGTCGACCCGACGAGGGCCATGTCCACGTGACGCCAGGGGGAGGTCCGATCGCTGGAACGGAACGTGGTGGCCATCAATCCCGGCTCCCCGTCGACGAACTCGATTCGGCCTTGTTGATGGCATCGAGTGCAGCGAGATCACATGCTGTTGTGTCAGAGAGCGGACACGCCGGGGTGAGCGTCCCGTTGGAGGCGGGCTGGAGCACCTGGAATGCAAGGGGAGCAGCTACCACGCCACCGAATCCGGCTTCGGGTATGACGACGCCGACGGTGTACTCGGGTGGGATTCCGGGCTGTGCCGGCCCCCATCCGACGAACAGCGCAGAGTCCGCCTTCTTACGCACCTGCGCGGTGCCTGTCTTGCCGGCCATCGGCCATGCTGTTGGATTCGCGTGCCAGGAGGCGTATGCGGTTCCGCCCCGGTCCTGGGTGACCCCGAGGAGTCCCCTGAAGATCTGATCCCAGTGATCACCAGTGAAGGGAATGGTCGACTTCGTCTTCGACTCGATGGTCCTGACCAACTCGGTGTTCCCGTCGGCCATGACATCGATTGTCACATCCTTGCTCCGCGTGACCTTTATCGCGACCTGTGGTTGATGGAGCGTCCCACCATTGGCGAACGCCGAATACGCGTTGACTACCTGCAGGGGCGTCGCCAGAACGTCACCCTGACCGATCGACATGTTGATGTTGTCACCCGAGCGCCAGTCGCCGGTGACGAACAGGTCGGGGCGCGCCTCATATGCCTCTCGACGCGCCGCGGGGGTGGGTAAGCGGCCAGAGTTCTCACCCACGAGCGGTATGCCGGTCTTTGCGCCCATTCCGAAGAGCTTGGCCGCGTCCTGAATGGGGGTCTCACCGAACTGCTCTCGCAGATTCCAGAACTTATCCGCGAGTCGGTAGTAGTAGACGTCCGAGGAGACAGTCAGCGATCGAGCAAGGTCGACCCGCCCATGACGCGTACGTCCGGCGTTCTGAACCTCACACTTCTCGCCCTTACAGTTCTCGATCTTGTACACGCCATTATCAATCATGACGGCGTTGGCGCCCGTCAGATATCCGGTGCTCAGCCCTGCGTACGCACTGAACAGCTTGAAGGTCGAGCCGGGTGCGTAGGTCCCGCCGATGGCCCAGTTGACAAGGGGCATGCCGCTGTTGGGATCGTTGAACGCCTCCCATTGTTCCTGGGATATTCCGTTGACCAGAGTGGCTGGGTCGTAGTCAGGGAACGATGCCATCGCACGGATCTCCCCGTTGCGGGGGTCCTGAACCACAACGGACCCCTGAGGAGCGTTAAGTCGGTTGCCGCTCTCATCACGACGGCCACGCAGTGACAGGACGCGCGATTCAAGCAACCGTTCCGCCTGTGCCTGTAGATCGATGTCGATACTCAACCAGACGTCGTTACCCTGCTTGGGTGGGTCGACCTTGACGACGTCCACCAGGTCGCCCCGGGCGTTCACCTCGATGGTGCGCTGACCGGGCACGCCCCGCAGGTCATCCTCATAGGCCTGTTCGACCCCGGACTTGCCGATCGAATCTCCCGGGCGATAGTCGCTGCGTTTCTCCACGTCGTCATCCGCTTCTGACGTGGTGGTGGTCGTGGAATCGACTCCCGATGTGGACAGCGATGCAGATGTCACTCCCCTCTCGGCGAGTTCGGTGTCGTTGATCTGTCCCACATAACCGAGCACATGGACAGCGAGCGCGCCGTATGGATAGGTGCGGATCGCCTTTCTCTCGACAAGCACCCCGGGGAATTCGTCGGTTCGTTCCATCAGATAGATCTCGACAGAGTCATCGACGTTCTCAGCGATGGGCACCGAGTCCTGGGGTGCGTAGCGGGTGTCGTTGAACCGCTTCTGGATCAGGCTCACCTTTACCGGGACCGACAGGCTGTTGAGCGTGTCAGCAAGCTTGACGAAGAGCCGGTCGCGTTCGGACTCCTTCATCTTGCGGAGCGGCTCGCGATCGAGCGACACCACCACCGAGGTTTTGTTGTCGACTATCACCTTTCCATTGCGGTCGAGGATTCGTCCCCTTGGAGCCTCCTCGTGAATGACTCGAAGGCGGTTGGACTGAGACACTGCCTCGAACTGTTTGCGGTCGATTCCCTGGAGGAACCACAGTCGCATGAACAGGGTCAGGAACAGCGAGAGCGCGACGACACCAACAGCGCTCAGACGGATATGTGTGGAATCGGTGTCCAAAGCCATCAGAGGGTCACGCGGGAACCTTCGGTGCGCCTGCACAGGTTCAGCACAGGCAGTGCAAGCACTGCGTTCCAGAGCGCGACCATAGCGATGATCGTGAGAAATCTGGGGTCGGAGAATGTGTGCTCTCCCAGCAACTGGGAGACTCCCGCGTAGAGCACGGTCCCGATGGCGCTCGATGCGGCGACGATCAGTACCGACAGCGGCTTTGAGATCCCGAGAATCGCTTCCTTGGTCAAGCCGACGAGGAACCCGACGAGCGTGTAACAGAAGGCGGAAACCCCCAGATTTCCGTGCAATGTCAGATCGACGAGTAGTCCGGCGGCAAACCCGATGCCCGCTCCGCGGTGGGGGCCTACGACCAGTCCTGCGCCAATAGCGACGAGAAGCATCAGTTCGGGGTGGACACCAAGAATTGAGATCTGGTTCAGGAACGCGACCTGGATGACGAAGGCCGCAGTGACCAAACCCGCCCAGCGGATCGCTACTCCAGAGTCCGGAGTCATGTCGGTGGAGTCATCTCGGTGGTGTCATCTCGGTGGAGTCATCTCAGTCCGACGGGGTCCATTTGAGAACCTGAACGACATCGAGTCGATCGAGGCGAGCAGAGAGTTCGACCTGCATGTTCTGCACGCGTTCGGCCGCGTCGGGCGTGACCTTCTTGACCGTACCGATGGGGATGTAGAGATCCGATGGGACAAGCGACCGCTCTATGCCACCGGCGAATACGTAGTCGTTGACTCTCACCTCGCGCCCGAGTTCGATACCTCGGTCGACTATGAAGGTGTTGGCGTCGCCGTTGCCGTGCCCTACGCCGTGAATCTGGTCCTTTCCGACACTCACACCGATGTGGAAGTCCGGGTCGGAGATGAGTTGGACTACCGAACGGGTACGCGAGACATTTGTCAGGCGCCCGACCAGCCCCGCCTTCGTGACCACTGGATTGCCGACGGCGAGCCCGTGGTCAGCACCCTTGTCGATCTCGACTCGGTTGTCGTCGAAGTTGGAGGCGCGAGCCGTGTCGACGCGAGCGATCTGGGTTGGCATGTCAGCCAGGAAGCTGATGTTGAGTTGCTCCCTGAGTTTCTTCAGTTCTCTCTGGGCACGCTTCTCGCGCATCCCATTCGTCTTGAGTTCATCGACCTGCTGTTGAAGCCTCTCGTTCTCCTGCTTGAGATCGTCATAGTTGGTGATGCCGTTCCATGCGTTGCGAAACGGTGTGGACACCCAGTTTCCGAAGTCGCCAACCGGCCCGAGCGCGTCCCTTGAGGAGTCACGCGCGCTGCTGATGATCCCCACTCCCCTGGCATCGAGCGTCGCGATGGTGATCGCAGCGAGCGTGAGGATCAGGAGAAGGTAGCGGGACTTTCGTCGACCACTCTCTGGTTTGGAACCGGGAAGCACTTACGGTCAGTCGTCTGTCGTCAGTCGCGGGCAGACGAGAACAGCACGCCCTGGAGAACCTCGAACTCCTCGAGCGCCTGACCTGAACCGAGCGCCACGGCCTCGAGAGGGCGCGGTGCGATTCTGATCGGCATTCCCGTCTCATGGGCAAGTCGTTCGGGTAGGCCCTTGAGCAGTGCCCCTCCACCGGCGAGCATGATTCCACGTTCCATGATGTCGGCGGCGAGTTCAGGTGGTGTCTTGTCGAGGGTCACCTTTACAGCGTCGACGATGCTCGAGACCGGCTCCTCAATGGCGTCGCGGATCTCCTCGGTGGACGTGACGATCGTCTTGGGCAGACCGGTGACAAGATCGCGACCACGGATCTCAGCCATGATCTCCTGTTCAAGTCGCCACGCCGAGCCGAGTTCCATCTTGACCGCCTCGGCAGTGCGTTCACCGAGAGCGAGGCTGTATTCCTTCTTGATGAACTGGGTCACGGCATCGTCGAGCTCGTCTCCTCCGACTCGGACGGACTGGCTCGTCACGACGCCACCCAGCGAGATGACCGCCACTTCGGTCGTCCCACCGCCGATGTCGACGATCATGTTGCCGGTTGGCTCCTGAACGGGCAGGCCGGCGCCGATTGCCGCCGCCATCGGCTCCTCGATGATGTATGCGGGCTTGCGGGCTCCTGCGAACTCGGCAGCGTCCTGAACCGCTCGCTGTTCGACCCCGGTCACACCCGAGGGAACACAGATGATCATGCGGGGCTTGGAGAACCGGCTGTTGTGGACCTGCTGGATGAAGTAGCGCAGCATGGTCTCACAGACCTCGAAGTCCGAGATGACCCCGTCCTTGAGCGGACGAATCGCTCGGATGTGCGCTGGCGTACGGCCGATCATCCGTTTGGCCTCTGATCCGACAGCGAGCGGCTTGTCGTTTGAGCCCATGGCCACGACCGAGGGTTCGGACAGCACGATTCCAGCACCCCGGACATAGACCAGGGTGTTGGCGGTACCCAGATCGACCGCCATGTCACGGCCAAGGAAGTTTGAGTTGAACCGTGCCATAGCAAGCCTCACGCTAGCCGGACCGCCGCAGTTGTTCTCCGCTGATTGCGACAGTTCTCAGTGTCTCACACCAAGTGGGAGATGCCTGTCACCAGGTCACCCCTCACCAAGAATGAAACACAACTGTAATATTGCCCTTAAGTCGGCGCAATGCGCCCTTTGGCACTCCGAGTAGTCTTTCAGGTCGCTGTCGATCGGCTGGGCTCAGGCCGGGCTCAGGCTGGGAACCAGAGTCGCCGTCGAGCGGGCTCAGGCCGGGAACCAGAGTTCGATCTCTCGGGCGGCGGATTCGGTGCCGTCGGACCCGTGAACCAGGTTCTCATTGGTGGTGGTGGCGAAATCGCCTCGTATCGATCCGGGCTGAGCATCGGCCACCTGGGTCTTGCCGATGAGCGTACGCATCAGGTGGAAGGTCTGGTCATCAGGGCCTTCGACGACCATCGCCACGACCGGTCCACGCGTGAGGAAGTCGACGAGTTCACCGTAGAAGGGCTTATCCGCGTGCTCTGCATAGTGAGCCTCTGCGAGGTCCCGCGATGGCACACGCATATCCATCTTTGTGATGCGAAGGCCCTTGCGTTCGATCCTGGTGAGGATCTCACCGACCAACTGGCGTTCAACGGCGTCGGGCTTGCACATGATGAAGGTCTGATTCACGGCGCACAGGCTAAGGGCCGCGTGTCCCGGCCGACAATCCGAACACACCTAGCGCTGAGACCTCTGGCTACTTGCTGAGAGCGAACTTTGCCGGCGCAATCAGCCGGAAAGACCCGATGATCATCACCATGTCCTCCTCATCGGAGATCCTCCTGGCTCTTTGCACGGCTTCGACCGGGTCCTCAACCACCTCGCACATGAGCCCAAGTGCGGTTGCTGCAGCCGCTATGGCCTGGGCCTGAACTCCCCGGGGCGGGGCGAGGGTCGTTGCGATCACAAGGTCTGGGCGAATGTGTTGAATCGCACGAAGTGCACGACTCGGGTCGCGTCCCTCGAGCAGTCCGACCACCACAGTGCGACGTCCAACCGGAGCAAACTCGTCATCGAGCGTTCTGGCAGTCGCAGCGATTGCATCCTCGTTGTGAGCACCGTCGATGACAACAAGTGGTTGGTACCCAAGAACCTCGAAGCGCCCCTCCAGTTGGAGTTCCGCAAAGGCCTGCCGGACGACTTCAGAGTCCAGTGCCCGCCCGAAGAACTCCTCCACAGCAGCCAGAGCGATGACAGCGTTGGCCACCTGATGGGCCCCCCTGAGGGGCAGAAAGATCTCCTCGTAGATCCCACGGGGCCCTTTTATGTCAACCAGATGTCCACCGAGTGCGACCTTGTCGGAAAGCACTTCGAAATCCTCATCGGATCGAATGAGTCGGGCGGGCCCCTCCGAGCGGAACACAGCAGCCAACTCATCTGTCATGGGTCCGATCACAGCTGTCGAGTTCTCGCCGATGATTCCGGCCTTCTCCGACGCGATGGCCATCTCCCAGCCAGGAGCAAAGTCGGTGTGATCCCCTTGGATAGTTGTGATGACAGCCACCTGTGAGTCGATCACGTTTGTGGCGTCGTGTCTGCCGAGGAGGCCAACTTCTACGACGGCAACCTCGACGGGCACCTCGGCGAACCACCGGAACGCTGCAGCGGTCACGAGTTCGAACCAACTGAGCCGCTCGGTCATCAGTTCCTCGACCACAGCGATACCGGTGAGCACCTCGGCGAGATCCTCGTCGCTGATCGGGTTGTTGTTCCTACGGATCCGTTCGTTGATCGCAGAGATATGAGGACTTGAGTACATCCCCACCGATAGACCATTCGCGGCCAGCAGGGCACTGACCATCTGCGCCACGGCGCCCTTGCCATTGGTACCGGTGATGTGGATGGAGGGAATCTCGTTCTGAGGGTCACCCAGTAGCGACATCATGTGCCGCATGGGTTCCAGACTCAGTCCATCGACTCGACCTGCGACTACGCCAGACGGCATCGATTCGTGATCGAGATGGGAGTCGAGCCAATCGAGTGACTTCTGATAGTTCATCGAATGCGGCAGTCCATCAGCGGGGGTTCTGCATCGTTATGCGGCGACGCTACGCAGTTAGGCGCTACACAGTTAGCTGAGCAACCCCGAACCTGGAATCTTATGATGCGGCGCGCCGAGGGCGAGATGAACGAGCCTTGGCCGAGCGCGTGACCAGCGTTGGATTCGCCTTGGCCGTCACGACGTCCGCGTCGATGACGACCTTGGAGACATCGCCTCGGGAAGGCAACTCGTACATCGTCTCGAGCAGGACCTCTTCGAGGATCGCTCGCAGGCCTCGCGCGCCGGTGCCTCGATCGAGGGCCAGTTCGGCAACAGCAGCCATTGCCTCTTCGGTGAACTCCAGCTCGACGTTTTCGAGTTCGAAGAACTTCTGATACTGCTTGATCAGCGCGTTCTTCGGCTCGACAAGGATTCGCATGAGCGCATCACGGTCGAGGCTGTCAACCACGCCGAGGACCGGGAGCCTGCCGACGAACTCGGGAATGAGACCGAACTTGAGGAGGTCCTCGGGGCGGGCCTCGCTGAAGACCTCACTCTCGGAACGCTCCTTGATTGAGCGGACCTCGGCGCCGAATCCGATCCCCTTCTTGTTGGAGCGCTGCTCGATGATCTTGTCGAGTCCGGCGAACGCACCCCCGCAGATGAAGAGGATGTTCGTTGTGTCGATCTGGATGAACTCCTGATGCGGATGCTTGCGGCCACCCTGAGGTGGAACAGATGCGACAGTGCCTTCGAGGATCTTGAGCAGCGCCTGTTGCACTCCCTCGCCCGAGACGTCCCTGGTGATCGACGGGTTGTCGGACTTGCGAGCGACCTTGTCGATCTCATCGATGTAGATGATGCCGGTCTCTGCCTTCTTGACGTCGAAGTCAGCGGCCTGAATGAGCTTGAGGAGGATGTTCTCGACATCTTCGCCGACGTATCCGGCCTCGGTCAGAGCCGTGGCATCCGCGATAGCGAAGGGGACGTTGAGCATCCGGGCGAGGGTCTGGGCAAGGAAGGTCTTCCCGCAGCCGGTCGGCCCGATCATCATGATGTTGGACTTGGAGAGTTCGATGTCGTCCACGCCCGGCTTGGAGCCATGCTGGACGCGCTTGTAGTGGTTGTAGACCGCTACGGCAAGGATCCGCTTGGCCCGTTCCTGACCGACTATGTACTGCTCAAGGAAATCGAAGATTTCGACGGGCTTGGGGAGTTCGTCGAATGCGAGATCGGTGTTCTCGGAGAGTTCCTCCTCGATGATCTCATTGCACATCTCGATGCAGCCTTCGCAGATGTACACGCCAGGTCCGGCGATCAGCCGCTTGACC
>CAUJEC010000142.1 GCA_963169245.1 Actinomycetota bacterium | reverse complement strand
GACGAGGTCATTGTCGAGGTCGTTCCCGGGGAGTACGACCGGGTGGAGGCACTGGTTGTCGACGCCATGTCAGGTGCGTTCGACCTGCGCGTGCCTCTCGCTGTGAACCTGTCCCGCGGTGCGAGTTGGGCTGAGGCCAAGGGCTGAGGACCGGAAGCGGTGAGGAATGAGCGGCCCGAGATGAACGAGCAGCGCCACTGGTTCGAGGACATTGCGGACCACGTTGGTCCCGCGTACCTGCGCTATTCGTTCACGATGGGAACACGTCAGGAAGTCGACTTCCTGGTCGACGCGCTCGAGCTCACCCCGGGTTTGCACGTGATAGACGTCGGCTGCGGGCCGGGTCGTCACGCACTCGAACTGGCCCGACGCGACATCCGAGTGACGGGCCTCGACATCAGCAAGGAGTTCGTGCGGGTCGGCACCGAACTGGCCCGGGAGGAGGGCCTGTCCGATCTGGTCGAGTTCATCAGGGTCGACGCACGGAACTTCGACCTGGGAGCGACAGCCGATGCTGCGATCTCTCTATGTCAGGGAGCGTTCGGTCTCGGTGGATACCCCGATCCTGGTGACCCGCAGAACCTGGTCGCCGATGAGTCCGTTCTGTCGTGCATCCGGAGGTCCATCCGGCCCGGCGGGCGCGTCGCTGTCAGTGCCTTCTCGTCCTACTTCCAGGTCAAGTGGCTCGAGGAACAGGACACCTTTGACGCTGCGAGCGCAGTCAACCACGAAACAACCGAACTCCGAGACGCCCAAGGGCGACGCCGGGAGGGCGAACTGTGGACGACGTGTTACACGCCCAGAGAGCTACGGATGCTCGCAGAGCGTGTCGGGCTGGTGGTCGACCGGGTCGCCTCGGTCAGCCCCGGTGCGTACGGCCTCGAGGAGCCCAATATCGATTCCCATGAGTTTCTGCTGCTCGCCCGTCGCGTCGATTGAGCCGATGTCACGCTGAGTAGTACCCTTGTACGGCTCGTGCGCTGACGCGCGCCGGTCAGAACATCCCTTCAACCCGATAGAGAAACAATCCGTGTCCGACACCACAACTACTGCCGAGGCCCAGCCGCAAGATGAAGCGGTCGCAACCATGGGCGACACCGACTACGTCCCACGCCAGATCACGTTCAATGATCTAGAGGGACAGTCACTCGAGGATGCCTACGCGGCAAGCATGGTCACGGTCGAAGACGGGCAACTCGTCTCGGGCACCGTGGTCAAAGTTGACCGTGAAGAGGTCCTGTTGGACATCGGGTTCAAGTCCGAAGGCGTGATCCCCAACCGCGAGCTCTCCATCCGTCACGAAGTCGATCCGTCAAAGGTGGTGAGTGTCGGCGATCTCGTCGAGGCTCTCGTCCTTCAGAAGGAGGACAAGGACGGTCGTCTCGTTCTCTCCAAGAAGCGTGCGCAGTACGAGCGTGCGTGGGGTCAGATCGAAAAGATCAAGGAAGAGGACGGCAAGGTCTCCGGTCCGGTCATCGAGGTCGTCAAGGGCGGTCTCATCATTGACATCGGCCTTCGCGGCTTCCTCCCCGCATCGCTGGTCGAACTCCGGCGCGTGCGTGACCTGGCGCCCTATATCGGCCAGAACCTCGACGCGAAGATCATCGAACTCGACAAGAACCGCAACAACGTCGTTCTGTCCCGTCGTGCGTGGCTCGAGGAGAGCCAGAAGGAACAGCGCGAGGACTTCCTCGCCAACCTCAAGCCGGGCGAGCGTCGCCACGGTGTGGTCTCGAGCGTCGTTAACTTCGGTGCGTTCGTCGACCTTGGTGGTATGGACGGACTCATCCACGTATCTGAACTGTCCTGGAAGCACGTCGATCACCCCGGCTCGGTTGTCGCAGTTGGCGACGAGGTTGACGTCGAGGTGCTCGAGGTTGACCTCGACCGTGAGCGCATCTCCCTGTCGCTAAAGGCAACCCAGCAGGATCCATGGCAGGAGTTCGCATCCAACCACCAGGTGGGCGAACTCGTCTATGGCCGTGTCACCAAGCTGGTGCCGTTCGGTTCGTTCATTCAGGTCGGCGATGGTATCGAGGGTCTCGTTCACATCTCGGAGATGTCGGCCCATCACGTCGACCTGCCCGAGCAGGTTGTCACCCCGGGTGAGGAACTGTGGGTCAAGATCATCGACCTCGATCTGGACCGTCGGCGCATTTCGCTGTCGATCAAGCAGGCCGCCGAGGGCGGTGTGGTCGCAGCCGAGTATCAGCAGCACTTCGGTGAGCAGAACTACGACGCCGAGGGTAACTACACCGGCTACGACGACGACGGAACCTCCGAGGGTCAGGAAGCCTGGGCCGCCTACTACGCGGAGCAGGGACTCGACGCTGATGGCAACCCGCTCGAGGGCGAGGCCGATGTCGTTGAGGGTGCCGACGCTGGTTATGCCGAAGCCGATGCCATTGAAGGTGTCGAGGCCGGCGCCGAGGTAGAGGGCGGCGCTGAGAACGCTGAAGCTGAAACCGAAGGCTGACAGCACTGAGGCCATAGTGGCCTCACAAATTGATTCAGGAGCCGATCGGAGTCGATAGGCCCATCTCCAAATGAGGAGCTTCAAATGAGAAACCCCGCTCAACCGAGCGGGGTTTCTCATTTGGAATGCGACCTCCCACGAACTCCACTTGTTAGAACACTGACCCCGCTCGGTAGGGCGGGGTCGGTCGCGCGCGGGGTCTGTCGCGTCTGGGATGCCGGAAGGCGAATGAATCGTTCGACCTTTTTGGAGAACCTTTGACTGATTCTTAAGTACTAGTGGGTTTCGGCCGAACCACAGGAGACAGAGTTCCGCGCAGCGGGGGCCGAGACAGGGTCCCTCAGCCGTGGAGCCACTGATGACCACCCATCCAGCCCGACAAACCCTGGCCCATCCAAGGGAGCGAGACCACAGTGAGTTCACGCAGAACACTCATCCTCATAGGAGCGATCGTGATAGGCGGCCTAGCGGCCTTCCTGACGCTCAACTACGTGCGGGGGGTCGAGAACGACAACGCCGCCAAGAATCAGCTTGTGGATGTGCTTATCGCATCAGGGCCCATACCCAAGGGCACGAGCGCCGATGAGGCGCTGGCCACAAAGGTGATCGTCCCGGCAAAGCGTCGCCGGGCAGACCTGCCGGCGAGCGTCATCACCCGTAGCGCCGAGATCAGCGGTCAGGTGTCCGCCCTCGACATGGCCGGTGGCGAGGTTCTCACCTCGGCCATGTTCGTCTCCCCGGAGGAGCGCACCGGGTCGAACGCAAGCGTTCTGGATAAGGGCAACGTCGCAATGACGGTCCAGGTCGACACCGCCTCTGGTGTCGCCGACCTGATCCGGGTGGGTGACTCGGTAAACATCATGGCCAAGGCGACGTTGGACAGCACCGACCCCGCAGCAGCAGGAGGGGCGGCCGAGGGTCTGCGCACAGCCAACGGTGAGAACTGGACTGTGGCCAACCCGTATGTGACGGTCCTTCAGAACGTCAAGGTCGTCGCGATCAACAACATCGTCGATGCCCCGAAGGCTCCTGCGGCAACACCGGCCGAAGGTGCTGAGGCCGCAGCGACTCCAGCAGCGCCACAGACGGCTAACGGCCTCATCACCGTTCAGCTTCCCCCGGACCAGGCGCAACTGCTGGCGACCGTGCAGTCGGCCGGCCTGTACATGACCCTGAATCGTCCTGACTACCAGCCGACCCCGATCCCGTTCGTCACGGAATTCCCATCATTCTCCGGCCAGCTCGGCACCACGCCGTACCCGGCCACAGCAGGCGAGGCAAAGGGCCAGTGAGCGACGCCGTCACCACTTCGAGCCCCGCTGCGATGACAACAGCGGAGGAGACAAAGATGTCAGCTGGACCCCAGCCGACCGCAATCAGAGTTTCCGTCGCAGTGGTGGAGGCGCATGAACCCACGAGGGACAGGATCCTGTCGCTGCTCAGCAGCGGTGCAACCCCGTTCTCCTCGATAGAGGAACTCACCTCCCGGCTGACCGGAACCGTCCCAGTAGTCGCCGTCCTTGGGCCGTCCTGCTCGGACGACAACACCCTGGCAGTGGCCGATCGGGTGGTTCATCAGTACCCGACTGTCGCCACCATTCTGATCGTCGAGGAGCTCACAACCACGATGCTCCAGCATGCTCTGCGGGCCGGTGTTCGTGACGTGCTCGCCCTCGGCGGTGAGCCGGGAGCTCTCGCCCAGGCCGTTCAGCGGCTTGCCATCGCATTGGATCAGGCGAACCGGGTGCCCACGAAGCTCCCAGCGACGATCGATCCGGTCGATGACGACGACCACGACTCAGATGAGGCGGCGATCGAGGTTCCCAGCAGCGCATCGCGGGCGACCATCGCCTATTCGCCAGAAGAGGTCAACGGCGAGGTGATAACCGTCTTCTCGACAAAGGGTGGGGCCGGAAAGTCCGTGCTTTCGACATCTCTTGCTGTCGCTCTCGCCCAGCGCACCGACAAGCCGGTGTGTCTGGTGGATGCCGACCTGCAGTTTGGTGACGTGGCGGTGATGCTCAAGCTCTCCCCGCATCACACCATCGTCGATGCCGTTTCCGCACTCGACCGCCTTGACCCGGCTCTACTGGAGAGCCTGCTCGTTCGCCACGAACCGTCGGGTCTGCGGGTACTGCCCGCGCCTCTTGAGCCGGCGTTCGCCGATCAGGTCGGAGCGGCTGAGATGATCGCCATCATCGACCTGCTCCGCACGTTCTGCGCCTACGTGGTCGTTGACACCCCCGCATACTTCAACGACGTGGTTCTCGGCCTCGTCGAGGCGTCGGATCGGGTGATGCTTGTCGCCGGTATGGACATACCGAACATCAAGAACGTCAAGATCGGCCTACAGACGCTCCGTCTCTTGAACACGCCGATGGAGAAGCTGATGCTGATACTCAACCGGGCCAACTCGAAGGTCAAGCTCGACATCGGTGAGGTGGAACGGACCCTGCAGATCAAGGCCGACGTCCTGGTTCCCAGCGACATCGTCGTCCCCCAGGCGGTCAACAAGGGTGAACCAGTCGTCACCCACGCCCCTAAATCCGCTGTCAGCAAATCCATCCAACAACTCGCGGACCAGTTCAT
>CAUJEC010000141.1 GCA_963169245.1 Actinomycetota bacterium | reverse complement strand
AGAACCGATTCTCAGGAGTGTCGTGGTAAAGCACATCTTCGTCACCGGCGGCGTGGCATCGAGCCTTGGAAAGGGGCTCACGGCCTCGTCTCTCGGTCGGCTCCTAAAAGCACGGGGCCTGAGGGTGACGCTTCAGAAGCTAGACCCGTATATCAATGTCGACCCGGGCACGATGAACCCGTTCGAACACGGCGAGGTCTATGTGACCCGTGATGGTGGAGAGACCGATCTTGATCTCGGCCACTATGAGCGATTCATCGACGAACAGCTAACCAAGGACTCAAACGCGACAACGGGATCCATCTACCAGGCGGTTCTCGCCAAGGAACGCGCGGGGGAGTACCTGGGCAAGACCGTTCAGGTCATTCCGCACATC
Source organism: Actinomycetota bacterium (assembly GCA_963169245.1). Lineage (GTDB taxonomy): Bacteria > Actinomycetota > Acidimicrobiia > Acidimicrobiales > Microtrichaceae > JAGQSZ01. The sequence continues at coordinate 2,284 of CAUJEC010000141.1, read as the reverse complement.
ACAGACGAGATCAAACGCCGGATAACCGCTTTAGCTGTTGACGGCACAGATGTTGTCATCACAGAGATCGGTGGAACGGTCGGTGATATCGAGATCCTCCCCTTCCTTGAGGCCATCCGGCAGTTCCGTCTCGACATTGGTCGCGACAACGTCTGTTATGTACACGTCACACTCATCCCGTTCATAGGGCCGTCGGGTGAGCAGAAGACCAAGCCGACCCAGCACTCGGTCACCGAATTGCGAAGCCGTGGAATCCAGCCGGATGCGATCGTGTGTCGCTCCGAGCAGGTCATCTCCGACGGACTAAAGGCGAAGATCTCGGCGCTGTGCGACGTCCCGGTTGATGCGGTAGTCAACGCTGCGGACGCCTCGTCGCTCTATGACATCCCCCTCGTCATGCATGATGAGGGACTCGACCGGACTGTTGTGAACATCCTGCGTCTTCCCGACACCGAGCCGGACCTGACCGAGTGGCGTGACCTGGTTGAGAAGGTCTCGAAGGCCACTTTCCCGGTGAAGGTCGGGATCATCGGAAAATACGTGCGATTGCCGGATGCGTACCTGAGTGTCGTCGAATCACTCAACCATGCTGGTTTCCACCACGGAGCCGACGTAGAGGTCGAGTGGATCGAAGCCGAGGACGTCGAGGCGCTGCTGGCATCGGGCCATTTCGGTGATCTCGACGGGATCGTCATTCCCGGTGGATTTGGTGAACGCGGCATCGAGGGCAAGATCGCTGCGGCCCGATTCGCTCGCGAACACGAGATCCCGTGTCTGGGGCTGTGTCTGGGAATGCAGGTCATGACCATCGAGTACGCCCGTAACGTACTTGGTTTGGCCGATGCCAATTCCACCGAGATCGACCCCGACACCCCACACCCGGTGATTGCCCTCATGGAGTCACAGCGTGATGTGACCGACATGGGCGGCACCATGCGCCTGGGGGAGTACAAGGCCGTCCTCGAGGAGGGGTCGGTGGTGGCCCGGGCCTACGGGGAGACGATCGTGTCGGAGCGGCATCGTCACCGCTATGAGTTCAACCCCGACTACCGCTCCGCGTTCGAGGGAACGGATTTCCACCTGTCGGGCACGTCGCCCGATGGTCTGTTGGTTGAGTTCATCGAATTGGCCGGACACCCGTACTGGGTTGCCACACAGGCACATCCGGAGTTCAAGAGCCGCCCTACCAATCCCGCGCCACTCTTCAAGGCGCTGATCGGAGCGGTAGTGGAAAGGGCTCGGGGTCGTAACCCGCAGCTTCCAGAGGTCGGTGACTCGCCCGCATGAATGATCCGACGGGTGAGTTCGAGAATCTCGGTGACCAACTGATTCACGAGGGCTACATCATTTCGCTCAACAGGTCGACCTTCAGGGCGCCTGATGGGACCCTCTTCGAGCGTGATGTGGTCCGCCATCCGGGCGCCGTGTCTGTCGTCCCTGTGTTCGACAACGGTGACGTCGTGCTGGTCTCCCAGTTCCGGGCCCCTCTTGCCAGACTGATGATCGAGATCCCAGCCGGTAAGCGTGACGTCGATGGTGAGGCGCCCGAGACCTGCGCGTTGCGCGAACTCAAGGAGGAGGTCGGACTTGATGCGACCTCACTCGAGAAGCTTGTCGTGTTCCACAATTCCGTTGGTTTCAGTGACGAGGAGGGCATCATCTACCTCGCCACGGGTCTGACCGAGGGCGACAAGGATGTCGACGGAGTCGAGGAACGGTTCATGACCTCGATGCGGGTTCCGCTTAACGAGGCGCTCGCCATGATCGACCGCCAGGAGATCACCGACGCCAAAACCGTTCTTGGCCTGACGCTCGCAGCGGGCCGACTCCGGAGCTGACCTTGGCAGCGGTGGGAGGGGCGCAGATGGGTGATACGACTCAGTCTGTGCACGGTCAGGGCCCCGCTCGACTTGGTCGACCTACATCGATCACAGGCGTACTCGAAGCGCCGATGGAGGACTTTCTGATCCACCTGCGAGTCGAGAAGGGGCGTTCGGTTCGCACGCTCGATGCCTATGGCAGGGACCTGCGCCGCTACAGCGCCTACCTGGCCGAAGAAGGTACGCGGTCGCTCGATGTCGACAGCGAGGTAGTAAAGGCGTTCGGCGAGCATCTGTTCCGTGACGGGCTCGCTCTGGCCTCGCTGACCCGAACCATAGTTTGTGTCCGCAACTACCACAGGTGGCTGGTGATCGAGGATCTCCGCGCTGATGACCCCTCAGCAGAGGTCAAGACCCGCAGACTCGCAGACCCTCTCCCAAAGGCACTTTCGGAGGACCAGATC
>CAUJEC010000140.1 GCA_963169245.1 Actinomycetota bacterium | reverse complement strand
GCGGAGAACTGCCCGGACTGGAAAATGACCTGGCCGGTGGCTGTCGCGGAGATCGACCCCGATGTCGTACTTGCATACGCAAGAGTCAGCGAGGATCTGGTGCCCGGAGACGACCCGCCGTTCATGTCGGAGGAGGCAAGCGTCGTGCGTCGAGGCGAGATGTCCAAGGCGACCGAGGTTCTCTCGACTCAGGGCGCGCACGTCATCTGGGTGCTCCCGCCCCGGGTTGGGACCAACGGCGAGTTCTACTGCGACATGCGGAGAACCGACAGCCCCTGCGATCCGGTTTGGATCGATCGGTGGCGTGCCGATCTGAGCCTGGTCGCCGCGCTCCACGGAGCGACAACGATCGATGTCCAATCCTGGATCGACTCCCGTCCCCCCGAGGGTGCATCGAAGGATCGACCTGATGGACTCCACTTCTCCGGCGCTGCTCTCGATGCTCACGCAGGGTGGCTGGCCGATCAGATTCGGACTGTGGACGCGCAGCCCTGAAGCCGGGAGTTGCGGGCCCAAAATCACAAGGACCCGGCTCCAACAATTGAAGCCGGGTCCCTCTTGTCTGATCTGGTTGCAGGTCGCCCGGTCCAATCACCGGATGCCACCCACAGGTTGTGAAGTATCAGTAGCGGTAGTTGTCCGACTTGTAGGGGCCGTCAACCGGAATGCCCAGGTACTGCGACTGATCGTCGGTGAGCTTGGTCAGTCGGACACCAAGAGCATCGAGATGGAACCGGGCCACCATCTCGTCGAGTTGCTTGGGCAGCAGATGAACTCCCAGGGGGTAGTCGGCTGTCTTTGTGAAGAGCTCGATCTGGGCGAGAACCTGATTCGCGAACGAGCAGCTCATGACGAAGCTCGGGTGACCGGTCGCGCAACCAAGGTTGAGCAGGCGACCCTCGGCGAGGATGATCACCGAATGACCATCGGGGAAGACGAACTCATCTACCTGGGGCTTGATCTCGACACGCTGAATGTCGCTCTGACGATAGAGCCCCGCCATGTCGATCTCGTTGTCGAAGTGGCCGATGTTGCCGACGATGGCGTTGTGCTTCATACGCGCCATGTGCTCGGCGGTGATGATGTCCTTGTTGCCGGTAGCGGTGATGAAGATGTCAGCCGTCTCAAGCACGTCCTCCAGTCGGACCACCTGATAGCCCTCCATTGCGGCCTGGAGTGCGCAGATCGGATCGATCTCGGTGACGACCACCCGTGCGCCCTGACCACGTAGGGACTGGGCACAGCCCTTGCCAACGTCACCGAAGCCGCACACGACGGTGGTCTTACCACCGATCATGACGTCGGTTGCGCGGTTGATTCCGTCGACGAGCGAGTGGCGACAGCCATAGAGGTTGTCAAACTTCGACTTGGTCGTGGCGTCATTGACGTTGATCGCCGGGAACTTGAGTTCACCCGCTTCGAACATCTGGTAGAGCCGGTGCACACCGGTTGTGGTCTCCTCGGTCACACCGAGAATTCCTGATGAGACCTTCGTCCACTTCTGTGGGTCCTCGGAGAGCGTCCTGCGAAGCGTCGCGAGCACGACAGCCCACTCCTCGGAATCGCCGTCGGAGTCGGCTGGCACCGCACCATCCGCTTCGTACTGTGCGCCCTTGTGGACCAACAGGGTCGCGTCGCCGCCGTCATCGAGGATCATGTTCGGGCCACCGGTCTCACCGGGCCACGCGAGCGCCTGCTCGGTGCACCACCAGTACTCCTCAAGGGTCTCACCCTTCCAAGCGAACACCGGTACACCAGCGGGTTCGGAGACCGTCCCGGTGGGTCCAACCGCTATTGCTGCTGCTGCTTCGTCCTGGGTGGAGAAGATGTTGCAACTCGCCCAGCGAACCTCGGCACCGAGCGCCGTGAGGGTCTCGATGAGCACCGCTGTCTGAACGGTCATGTGGAGAGAGCCGGTGATCCGTGCGCCCGCGAGAGGCTGGGCATCGGTGTACTCGGCGCGGATCGCCATGAGGCCGGGCATCTCCACCTCGGCCAACTCGATCTGCTTGCGGCCGGCTGCGGCCAGCGAGATGTCGGCGACGCGAAAGTCTGTGAAGGTCATTTGATCCTCTCGTGCACCCAACCACGGGCGCGTAGAAATCGGAAGTAAGAGGGATGATCCAGAGCTGGGGTCGTCTGACACCGGGTTCAAGCAGCCCGAACCGGAAGCTGGCAATGCCAGCCGCACAAAACTAGCGCAGTCGTTCCTTGATGTCCTCAAGCACCGGCACCGGACCAGGGTCGATGCCCTCAGCGAACGCGTGGTGAAGAGTCACGAAGTCACCGATCATCGCAAGGTCGAAGAACTGCGCGAGCATGCCCTCCCCCTCGGCCGTCACCTCGTGGACACCGGCGACGACCTCTTCGGTGATCTCACCGACGATCTTCATCGCCTCGGAGTTGCGGTCGCCCTCGAATGAATGTCGAAGCTGCACCAGAGTGAGGACCTGACGGGTCATGTCCCCATGTTGTGCCCAACCACAGATCTCGTTGTGGGTCAGTTCCGGTACGGAGCCAACGAAGGCAGGAACCTTGGGATTCTCGTTGAACTGGGACTTCCACCTGACCGCTGCAGCTGTGCCGAGCGGACCGGCACCGTAGATGAGGGGCATGGTCCGCCCGATCCGACGCGCCAGACGAACGGCCAGACTGTCCTCACGATCCAGGTCAGCCCTCCGGGTCTCCAACTGAGCCTGAGTGGCAGCGAATTGCACCTGAAGCGACTGACCCTCCGGCCATGCCAGAACGCCGAAGTGATCAAGGGTGCGCAGGGCCGGCACGGCGAGAGCCGCAAGCCCGGACCGTGGGCAGGGCAGCGATGCGTCGATGATCCACGAGGTGGCACCCGAGGAGGCCGCGATATCGGCCACCTTGCCGCCACAGGAGATCGTCACAACAGATGCACCACTGGCGAGCGCATCTGTCATCACGCTGATCGACTCGGAGGTCTCACCGGAGAACGAGACGATCAACACCAAGGTGTTGTGGTCCACGAAAGCCGGACACTCGTCGGACTTGATCGTAACGATCGGCAGCGGACTGAACGGCGCCGCGACCGCGCTCACCAGGTCGCCGACAATGCCGCTTCCACCCATCCCGGCGATCAGCACCGAGGAGATCGACCGCGGCTCAACTCCGTCCAATGGCGACGAAGCCGACACCGCTTGAGCGAACTGCTCGGGTAACCCCCGAGCAGCGGCGAACATGTTGATCGAATCAGGCATTCAGGCCTCGAAGTTGGGCTTGATTCCCTCAGCGGCAGCCAGTTCGGTGAGCCTCTTGGCCTCGTCCGCGTCAACGTTGGTGGCCTCGTCGATCAACATGACCGGTATGCCCTCACGGATCGGGTAGATCCGGTTGAGCCGCGGGTTGAACAGCAGGTCCTCTTTGGGGAAGTAGAGAAGCGAACCCTTGTCCTCGGGGCAGGCGAGGATCTCGAGAAGTCTCGGGTCGAGTTCCTGGGTGGTTGTCATCAGTGACTCCTGTGGTTTGAGATTGTTGCTAAGCGAATTGGCTGGGTGTCGAGCCGGTCGGCCGCGTCACTGATCATCCGAATCACGAGAAGAGCGACCGCACCTCTTCGACATGGGTACGGCACGACTCTTCGTCGGACGCCTCCAGGTTGAGTCGAAGTAGTGGCTCCGTGTTGGATGGGCGCAGGTTGAACCACCAGTCCCCGCAATCGACGGTGAGTCCGTCGAGGGTGTCCTGTGGGAACTCCGCGTAATGGTCGGCGACCCTGTCGATCACAGCCTTGGTGTCGGCAACGGTCGTGTTGATCTCGCCGGAATCGGAGTAGCGCTCGAACGGCTTGCGAAGCGCTGAGAGCGGTCGGCCCGTGACCGACATCTGTTCCAGGACGACCAGTGCGGCGATGATGCCCGAGTCCGCTCGGAAGTTCTTACGGAAGTAGTAGTGAGCCGAGTGTTCACCGCCGAAGACCGCGCCTGTCTCGGCCATGACCTCTTTGATGAACGAGTGACCGACCCGAGTTCGGATGGGGGTTCCACCGTGCTCACGGATTACCTCTGGCACCGCTTTAGAGCAGATCAGGTTGTGAATGACGCTCTCACCAGGTGCCTTGTCAAGGATGGACGCAGCGATGATTGCGGTGGTGGTGGAACCGGAGAGTCCATTACCGAGTTCATCGATTAGAAACACCCGGTCTGCATCGCCGTCGAAAGCCAGTCCGACATCGGCGCCGGCATCGACGACCCGGGCACGCAGATCGGCTGTGTTCTCGGGCTGCATCGGATCAGCGGGATGGTTGGGGAAGGTGCCGTCGAGTTCGCCGTACATGACCTCCACGTCGAAAGGCAGACCCTGGAATACCGCCGGGGCGATGAGTCCACCCATGCCATTCGCTGTGTCGGCCACAACCTTGAGCGGCGCGAGCGAGGCGACATCGACAAAGGAGTGGACATGTGAGGCGAATGCCTCGAGCAGGTCCATGGACTCGACCGAACCGAGTTGTTCTGCGTCGGCGAGTTGGCCATCGAGGGACTGTTGCGCGAACCCTCGGATTGCCGAAAGGCCTGTCTCCTCCCCCACGGGTCGTGCTCCCGAGCGGCAGAACTTGATTCCGTTGTACTGAGCCGGGTTGTGCGAAGCGGTGAACATGGCTCCGGGCGCGTCGAGCGAGCCCGCAGCGAAATAGAGGAGGTCGGTCGAGGTGAGTCCGAGCGTCACAGCGTCGAGGCCCTGGGAGGTGACACCATCGATGAACGCCTCGGTCATCTCCACGCCAGAGGGCCGCATGTCCCGTGCAACAAGAACCCGCGTGACAGCTTCGGGACCGTCGACCTCGAGCAGGAACCTAGCGAAACCCACACCGATTGCCCGCGCCAACGACGGATCGAACTGATCTGGAACGACTCCGCGCACGTCATAGGCCTTGAAGATGGAAACCAGATCACTCACGGTGTTCGATCCTAGTTCGCCCGCACTGAGAGTCTCCGATGAGATGCCCGGCTCAGGCCAGACGAAATCCGGCATGGCCCAATTCTCTGACGCCTCGTAGAGTCCCGCTCGGGCGAATCGGCGTATCCGAAAGAGGTCGCGGATCAATCGCGCTGCGTCCTTGGCCACTCGGACCGTGGAACGTTCGCTGTTCTCGAGGGTCACAGGGACCTCGAGTAGGGCGAGCCGATAGCGCTCGACCAGTGCGAACACCTCGATGTCGAACGCGAAGCCGTCCACCCGGGTGTGGGAGAAGATGATCTCGGCCGCATCTGACCGGAAGGCTTTGAGCCCACACTGGGTGTCCCTGTATCGGCCGAGCAGAACGTATGCGCTCAGCAGATTGATGACGCGTCCACCGAGTTCTCTCAGCCGTCCTGCACGAACGACGGTGGTCGTGTCGCTGTGTTGCCTGGAGCCGACAACCACATCCCAGCCATCCTCGACGGCCACAAGCATCCCGATGATCTGGCCCGGTGGATACGAGAGGTCTGCGTCGGTGAAGGCCACAGTTCGTCCCCTGGCTGCGAGCGCCCCGGATCGCACCGCAGCACCCTTGCCTCGGTTCTCGTCGTGTGTGATCACACGATCGGCACCGGCTTCCTCTGCCCGCGTTGCAGTCTCGTCAGCGGACCCGTCATCCACCACGATGATCTCGAGACCCCCATCGCCACGAATAGGACCAAGTGCCGCCTCGACAGTTCGAACAGCCGAGCCGATGCGGTCCGCCTCGTTGAACGCTGGAAGCACAACGCTCAGGCGAACCGACCCCGGAGCGGGCGGCCGGCGAACCGGATGCGACTGACCCGACCTGATGGCCATGAACATCGAGTTGCGGTATCGACCCACCCTGTAGAGGAACGCGACGACGAGCGCCGCGAGCTTCATCACCAAAAGGCCCATCCAGTTGACCTCGGAGAACGCTGCTGAGGCGAGCGCAACGGTGACGACGCTCAGGAGCAATGCGGTGAGCGCTGTTGCGACATACGGCCCGGCGGATCGATACCAGCGCTGGGACGGATCAGCTGGAAAGGTGACCAGCGTGTGGAGGGTCCACGAGATGACCGTCGCCCCTGTAACAGCCAACGCATCGGCCGCCCATGGCGCCAGAGCACCGAGTTGGACGAGAACCAGAAACAGTGCGACGTCGAGAACTGTTGTGATCGTGCCGACGATCGTGAACCGACGAAGGTTTCCCATGAGACCCAGAGACTAGGTGTGCAGGTCAGCCGGGTTGGATGTCAGCGAGTCGTCTACGACGGTCATCGAGAACAGCCAGACCGAACACTCCACCGAGTCCGATCAGCGACAGACCTGCTCCGACCAGATCCGCTGCGCTGCGCCCATAGGAGAGTTCGACGTGTCTGTCACTCGGCACGACGACCATGAAGTTCGGTGACACACGGTACGGACCGGCAGCACCCTCGACGTTCCAGTTGGGGAAATACGAGACCTTCACAAGAACAGGCACACCGGTCCTGTCGACATCGAAGCTGACCGAGTCCTGCTCCAGCTTCACATTGCTGACGTTCACAGCCTTGTTTGCCTGGCGGTGCTCGGTCGCGGCCTCTGCTTTGGCTCGGGGCCAACTCTTGGGGCCACTTGTGGCAAGGAAGACATCCCATCGCAGTGGTTCCATGAACCAGTCGACCGCGGGCCCAGCAGACTTAGAACCGGGTGTCCCCTGTTCCTTCTGCAGTTCGGTCTGGGGTAGGCGTTTTTCGTCGTAGACCCAGCCGTCGATGTGATCATTCGCGTTGGTAACGACGACCGGGTCATTCTCGAGACCCTCCACCAGTCGAATGCCTCGCACCTCGAATACGGCCCAACGGTTCATGTCTGCCGAGCCGGAGCCGAAGGTCTCATCGGCGAGTTTGATCAGACGACCGTCCTTTTCAGCTGCGCCTATGGCCTGTTCTGATGAGGCCAGGTAGTAGCGGACACCCATCAACTGCATCTGTTGGATGCCTAGGTCCAGATTGAACGGCGGGTACGGCATCTCGCGCTGCGCACGGGACGGAGTCGTGGACAGCGCTGATTGCATCAGGAAATGAAACGGGGTGGTCGACGAGGCCTCGAAATAGAGACCCTCCATCGAGGAAATACAGCCGTTGGTGTAGTACGGCAGCATCATCAGCGACATCGTCGTCCCGAATCGGTTGAGTTCGGGGTCGAATTCCCAGAACGTTCGGCCACAGCCCTGATCCCGGCCGACGTTGGCCATCATGTCTACGACGCCCTTGAACTCCGGGTACGCCGGCTTACGCTCGACGCCCGAGAAGTTCCAAGATGCCCAGTCGGGAACGATTCCGATAGGGAAGGTGAGCCCTGCCCACCGGAACACACTCGTACCGGGCTTGTCGGGATTGGCGACGACCTGCCCGCCCGGAAGCTGCTTGAACGATCCGAGCAGGGCTACCAGAACGATTCCAGTTCCCGCCGCCGCCCCCAGAATCCTTGCGGTGGACCTTGGCCCTATCGGGCTAGGGCCTCTTGATACGACACTCGCGATCCATCTGATGATCAGACCAGCGGCGATCGCAGTCAGCAAGTAAATCGCGAGGAAATAGAACGGGAGGAGGCGGGCGTTCCAGAGCCGGTACTGAGGGAAGAACCGGAACATCCACGCGAACACCATCACGATCAGTCCGAGCAACCAGCCGAGGCGAACCTTCATCAACACCGACAGGACGAGCCCGAGACCTGCTGCAACGAACACGATCGAACGTAACGGCATGCCCCCAGAGTCGATCTCAGGCACGGCGAGCAGGTAGTCCCAATATCGGGTGTACTTCTCCCAGCCCATGTCGTTCATATAGGTGCTACCCGACAGGAACGGAAGCATCCAGAACGCCGTGAGGAGCGCTGCGGGCGGAGCCACAGCCGCCACCCAGCCCACTGAGCGAAGGTCTATGGCCACGAAGTAGATCCCGCCGAGGAACACGAAGCCGATGACGACGGCCCACCAGTTGGGCATTACCAGAACAACACCGCCGTAAAGGATGGTCACCGCTATTCCAAAAGCGGAGCCGAGCGGCGTGCGCAGCCAGTTTCTGACCCGAGGCTGGAAACTGGTGAAGAAGACGAGCGCTGCGAAGGTCGCAAGCGCTGGGAAGTAGTGCTGTAACCGTGCCAATCCGGTAACCGAGGTGGTATGCGACGACGTCGAGTACAGGCCACTTCGATCAACGATGAGCGTCAGCCACAAAATGGCGATGATCGCCACGGCGGCAACCTTTCCCGCCAAGGAGGTGGACCACCACGGTTCCTCTGTTGCCGGGGTTACTCCAGTCAGCACTTCGTCGGCCGGCTCTGTATCGGCCGGCACTGCATCGGCCAGATCTGTATCGACCGGCACTTCGTCGGCCGGCTCTGTATCGACTGGCACTGCATCGGCCAGCTCTGCGTCAGCTGGCTCCACATCAGTTGCCGCTCCATCACCGGAGGCTGGTTCCCCACGTTCTGGGCCGGTCACACCGGGCGCCTCGTGTCGGAGGAATGGGACCACGACAACCGTGACAATCACGACGAATATCGCAGGGATGATGTGACAGAGAACCGTGAGCGCCAACAGGATTGCGCCAGGTGCACGCCACCGCCCGGTCTCTGCCCCCTTGAACAGAACTGCCAAGTAGAAAAAGGCGAGCGTAAGCGAGATGGAGAAGGCGAACTCGCCAGCCATCGTGGATGCCCCATTGCCGCCGAGGATGGTGAACCCCTTGTCATAGATGAACGGAAGGGTTGCAACCGCCACCAGCGGCGCGATGGGGAACGGAGCCTTGAGCGCCTTCGCTAGCGCACATGTGGCGATGGGCAGGGTAACCAGACCTGAGACGACAACGAGTTTGAAGGCGATGTTGTAGGGGACGGGAGTGAACAGGATCACCCCGAAGATTGCGACTCCGATCGCCAGATGCCTCACCCATGGGGTCTTTATCGAAGGTATGAAGCGCCACCCGGCGATGATCACTCCGGCTATGAGGATCACCGCGAGCCAGATGGGTGGACTGGCTGCCAACCAGAGAATGATCAGCGACGGAACCACCATGTAGAAGAGGTACGCCGGAAACCCCGCGTACCAGTCCATGGTCCAACCCGACAGTCGGAATTGCGGAAGTAGATGGTCTCGCAGGAACGGGGGTCCCCAGACGTGGGCCCCCATGTCACCGCCTGTGGGTGTCGTGTTGGCGAGAATCAGTTGCGGGTGAAGCGAATAGAAGACGAACCCACAGCACGCGGCGACGATGACCCAGGTGGCGACACGTTCCCACACGTTCGGGATGTCGATCTCGGCCGTAAGGGCCGGACCACCACCAGAGGCCTCACCATCGGAATCGGACTCGTTCGACGCGCCCGCGGGCGCGTCGGTGTGGTCGTGAAACTCGTTGTCAGGGTCACGGGAGCCAGCCAGTCCAAGGCGGCTCCTCGCCGGGGCAAGCGGCAACAAGTGCCAGAAATCGTTGCACGGCTCAGTGACAGTTGCGGGAACCGGCGGGACCGTTTCTCAGCCCGACCTGTATTGACCGGCGGCCAGTGCTGACCAGTGGCCTGTCAGACCGACCACTGGGCATCAGATGTGTCCCCCCGCCCTGTGGAACGTCCCTTGTCGAAACGCTGACCTCGCAACCGAGGAGTTGTTGAGTCAGACGGTGTTGAGTCAGACAGCGAGTGATCGGCGATATCGCGTCGGAACCGACCTGATGTCATGAAGCACGCCGTCGAGTTCGACGTTACGTCCGTCTCTATGCCAACTCCGGGTGTCGCATTCAGAACACG
>CAUJEC010000139.1 GCA_963169245.1 Actinomycetota bacterium | reverse complement strand
GGCGGATTCGGGATTCTCTACCTGGAGCGCAGCGGTCGGATCAGACGTTCCTCAACCGATGCCGACGGCAGCGATACCACGTCGGGCCTTGATCCCGACTCCGGTGTCGCGCGACGCGACCCACTTCTTGAGATTACGGTTCGTCAGGCGGCGCTCATCGGACTGATCCAGTGTCTGGCGATGTGGCCCGGAACCAGCCGGTCGCTCGCCGCTATTCTCGGTGCGCTACTTGTGGGCACAACCATGGCAGCGGCGGTCGAGTTCAGCTTTCTGCTCGGGTTCGTGACGCTCAGCGCGGCGAGTTTCTACTCGGTGCTCAAGGACGGGGGGAACCTCGTCGAGCAGTTCGGTGTGATCAACCCACTCATCGGGCTGTTCTTCGCGTTCATCTCGGCTGTGGCAGCAATCAAGTGGATGGTCTCCTACCTACAACGCAACGACATGTCGATCTTCGGCTGGTATCGGATCGTGGCTGCTGGTGTGACGGCCGGACTCGTAATCTCCGGCGCGCTCAAGTTCTGATCTCTGCCGACGTCTGAGAAGTCGGCAGCGGGAGTCCTCGACGAATCCGCGGCTAGCCAGCGGTTGACGGCTGCGTCTGTTGCGTCTGCTGTGGGCGCTCGAAAGCGGTGTCGAGAAGTACCGCCTATGGCGCCGAGGCTGCAGCGGCGTTGGTATCCCGTGAGAACCGGACCAACAGAATCAGCCGATAGGCGAGTTCACAGAGCCAAACCGCAACCGCCATCGCGGCGATCTCCCTCACTCTGGCAATCACGCCGATCGCCGCGATGTTCCCCGCAGCGAAACTCACCCATGATCGGGTCAGCCGCAGGCCCTCACCGGGTTTGCGCTTTCCGGCGGTGATCACCGGGGCGAAGTAGTTGAGTGAAGCGGAGACGATCTGCGCGTACCCGCCGAGCACCATGAGCACGAGCACCGTGTCGAGGGTTGGACTTCCGCCGAGTGCGCTCACACCGAGCAGCACCAGGGCGACGATCGACCACAGGAACCCGGTCGCCATCTGGGCCAGTCGTGGGCCTGCCCAGTCGAACTGCTTGCGTTTAACCCGCGGATAAAGCGTGACCGATCCCGCGAGTATCGCGGCGTAGAGCCACGCGCCGATTGCGGCGACGACATCTGTGGAAGTCACCCAACCAACGAGCGAAATGATGGTTGAGATTGCAAGCAGGATGATCGAGGCAGTGATCCGCTCCGATGTGGCGAACGGGGCCATCTTCATTCGTGCCTGTGTGGCGAGGAAGAACGGCAGGGTGGAGGCGATGACGATGCCGACCAGACCGAGCGCGTTCGCCGTCAGATGCACACCCCGCACGGCGGCGAAGTCCGAACCGAACGAACCGGAAGCGAGTGCGGCACCAAGGACGATCCCCACGATTCCGAACGAGGCCGAGATGATGTAGCCGAGGATCGCCGGGGCGTAGCGATCGGTGACCGCACCGCGCCTGATCTGAACCATCGACACGATCAACAGGATCAGCGTCAGAATCACAGAAGTCCCGCCGATCCCGATCAGAGCCTTGCCGAGCGACGAGTCGATCGGGAGTTCCCTTCCTATTGCAACCAGTGCGACTCCAACGAAGAGCGTGAGTCGTTGTGCATTCGCTAGCACTCGGCCCGGTGCCGGGGAACTCGACCAGGTGACGGCCAACAACTGGGTGGCCGCGACGATCGCGCCAAACAGGGTGCCGACCATGAAGACATGTAAGGGCAGCCACAGCCCTGTCCGATTCGGGATCGGGACCAACACGGCCGCCACCACCGCGCTCAGCGCAGACAGGACGAAGGTTGGTCTGGCCTGCGAATGCACCGCGCTCACCCGATCAGCAGCGCCCTGTGGGGACCCCTTCGTGGGCTTCGATGCGTTGTCGTTCGATGGGTCACTCACCCCATCGAACCTAGACCCCATCGATGCCAGATCCCACAGATGCCAGACTCCACGGAAGCCACATGGGGACGGCCGCCGTTCGACGACACAACCTCGCTGTCGTATCAGGGACACCTCAGGTTGCAGTTAGTCTCTCGGTTTGCTCATATTCGCCTTGACCCAACGGTCAACGGCGATCGGGCAACTCGAAATCGGGGCCGACTCAACCACGGGGGACCAACATGTCTGCAGCGCTGCAAGGCCAACGAGCACTGATCACTGGTGGCGGAAGCGGAATCGGACTTGGGTCCGCCATCGCCCTGGCCAAGGACGGCGCCGCTGTCACCCTCATGGGACGCACCGAGGAGAAACTCGCCGCCGCGGCCGACCACATTCGATCCGAGGTTCCGGGCGCAACGGTCCTGACATTCGCTGGCGATGTCACCAGTGAGACCGATGTCGTGACGGCTGTCGAGCGCGCAGCTCAGGGCCACGGTCTGGACATCTGCGTTGCTGCAGCGGGTGACGGCACCGTCGGACCCGTGGCTGTGATGCCCATTGAGGAGTGGAACCGAGTTCTGAGCGTATCACTCACGGGAGTGTTCCTGACGGTGAAGGCAGCGGCCGCGTCGATGATGAGGGCCGGCCACGGGGGCGCCATCGTTGCGATCTCGTCGCTGGCGGGGAGCGTCACACACAAATGGATGGGCCCCTACTGCGTGGCCAAGGCCGGCGTCGACATGCTTGTGCGTGTCTCTGCCGATGAGATGGGAGTGGCAGGCATCCGTGTGAACGCTGTTGCGCCCGGGATCATCGAGACGGACCTGGTGGCCATGGTGACCCCGGAGTCAGAGGTCGGACAGAGCTATCTGCGCGAGTCGCCCATCAGCAGGTTCGGTCAGGTCGATGACGTTGCACCGCTGGTCAGGTTCCTTGCCGGCCCAGAGTCGAGCCACATCACCGGAACCATTACCTCGGTCGATGGTGGCCAGCACCTTCGGGCCGGCCCCGACTACGGCGAGTTTGCGCGGATGCTCTACGGCGACGCGGTCGAAGGAAAGCTGCCCAACGCCTGACGGTGGGTCACATGGGAGAATCCACGGCCTTGGCAAAGACTTCGATTTCCAGCGGTTCGGTCCTCATACTCGGGGGCCGTAGCGAGATAGGCCTGGAGATAGCGCAACGCCTTGCTCCGGGTCGGAGAGTGATCCTCGCCGCACGCCGCAGCGGCGATCTCGCAACAGAGGTCAGACGAATT
>CAUJEC010000138.1 GCA_963169245.1 Actinomycetota bacterium | reverse complement strand
GAACTCTTCGACGCGGCCTCACCGAGGTCGACCGCTCCTGCACCGCCGAGCCCGGAGTGGAGAGCCGATCCTCGAGCACCGAGGTCCCGCCTAGTTCTGAATTACCCATGTCTGGTTGTTCGACACGATTTCGCCTCGGCTTAAGCACCTTTGGCAACGAGTCATCGAATTGGGCCCAATGGCACATCCGACGCCGGGCACATCCCACACCGGAGCTTCGCCACGCCTGGCACATCCATCGCCGGAGCTTCGCCCCAGCATCTCCGTTGGATCGGTTTACGCTCTGGGTATCGCAAGCGAGCCGAATCCTCAGACAAGACTGGCCGACGGGGTCGGGGTACAACGCATCGAGAGCCCAACCGGTTCAGCCGCGGCCAAAGGTGACCTGAGTTCACACACAAAACGCAGACTCCCAACGGCTCCAATTCTCTCGGCTGCGCGACGGGTGACTGCGTGGCTGGTGCTGATCGTCGGTCTGCCCTTGCTGATCGCTGCGATGTCCCTCGTCAGGCCACATCCTCGCGTCGTGGTCGCTCTGTTGCTGACGCTCACTCTCACGGTTGTCGTCGCTGCCATCGGAGGGCTCAGACCCGGCCTGATCGCGTCGATCGTGGGAGCTGGTGCGGTCAACTGGTGGTTCATTCCGCCTTATCGCACGCTCGACATCCACGATGCGGCCGACACCGTGTCAATTGGCGTATTCGTCCTCCTCGGTATCGTCGTTGCAACCCTCGTCGACCGAGTGACGACGGGCGCGGCGGCAGCGGAGAAGTCACGGGCGGCTGCTCTGGCGCTGTCGCGAATGGCAACCGCTGTTGCAACTGATGTCGACCCTCTCCCCCACCTGATCGACGCCGCTCGACAAGCGCTTCACCTTGAGTCCGTCGCCCTGTTCGAGAGGTCAACCGACGGCGGTTGGAACCTGCTCGCATCATCTGGGGACAACCCTCCGACAAAGGTCGCCGACGGGATGGCCCATCCAGTGGACGACTCTGCACGCCGGGTTCTCGTTCTTCAGGGACGAAGCCTCAACTCGAATGACGAGTCGATGCTGGATGGGATTGCGGATCAGATCGCTGTCGCTCTCGATGCCGTTCGCCTGCGCCTCGACAGGTCTCAGGCCCAGATTCTCGAACAGGTCGATGAGCTCCGAACCTCAATACTTCATGCCGTCTCGCATGACCTGCGAACCCCGCTGACCGCTATCAAGGCGTCGGTGAGCAGCCTGTTGTCCCCCGAGGTCGACTTCGACCCCGAGGACACCACCGCTCTGTTGAAGACGATTGATAGCTCCGTTGACCGGCTCGATCGTGTCGTAGGGGACCTACTCGACATGAGCCGCCTGCAGACCGGGGTACTGCCCCTCAACCTCGAACCAACCCCTGTAGTCGAGTTGATCCATGAGGCAGCGGCGTCGGTGGGTTTGGATCCAAGTCGATACAGGGTTCGGGTCCTCGGAGATCTGGCACCAGTGATGGTCGACGGAGCGTTGATGGAACGTGCGCTCGGCAACATTCTCGCCAACGCCGACCGGGTGGAGCCTTTGAGCCGACAACTGATCATCGACGTCACCTCAGGAGACGATTCGGTTGAGATCGAGGTCAGGGATCACGGGCCGGGGATCCCTCAGATTGACCGGGCAGGAGCGCTACATGCCTTCCAACGGCTCGGTGACCGTTCCAGTCACCACGGTGTGGGTCTGGGACTCGCGATTGCTGATGGTCTGACCAAGGCCAACGGCGGAACGCTGAAGCTGACTGGAACGCCTGGCGGAGGTCTGAGCGTCGGATTCACGCTCCCAATTGCCAAGCACCCAACCAGCCAACTTCAGTCCACCGAGCACCAGTCCACCGAGCACCAGGCCTCGTCACACACACCAGGACCGGCCTCAACCCCTTCGGACTCGATGTGACTCGGGCGCTGGTCATCGATGACGAGGCGTCGATCCGCGAGACGCTCGCAATGAGCCTCCGTGCCAAGGGCTACGAGGTGTCGGTGGCTGGCGATGGCATCGATGGCATCAACCGTGCCCGGGACGAATCACCCGAGTTGATCCTCGTCGATCTGGGACTCCCCGATCTCGACGGTGCCGAGGTAATCACACGCATCCGCACCTTCAGCGACGCTGCGATCATTGTGTTGTCGGTACGCGGCGGGGAGGACGACAAGATCGGCGCACTCGACGCTGGCGCAGATGACTATGTGACCAAACCGTTCGGTATTGGCGAGCTACTCGCTAGGATTCGCGCTGTTCAGCGACGCCACGGAATCGTCGAAACCGACCCTGTGATCACAACAGGTCACTTTCGATTGGACCTGCACGCCAAGCGGGCGACGATCGCCAGTTCGGAGATTCGTCTCACTCCAATCGAATGGCGACTCGCCGAGCAACTCGTGACCCATCCCGGTCAACTGATCACCAAGCGTGATCTGCTGCAGTCAGTCTGGGGTCCCGAGTACGGGACCGAGGCCAACTATCTGCGTGTGCACTTTGCCAATCTTCGCCACAAGCTCGAGCCGGACCCCAGCTCGCCGGTGTATTTCATCACCGAACCCGGGATCGGATACAGGTTCATACCGGCCGAGGCTCCGCCAGAGGATCCGGCCGAGACGCTGGCTGAAGCGGCAGCCGATGAAGCAGAGTGAGACGCCCGTCACAACCGGCGTAAAGAAAGCGTAAAGAACGGCGGATCGGGTTCGACCGGCGGCGATGCTCTCCCCATGGAGTTGGGATTCGGAACCGTAGATCTCGAACCCGGGAACAAGGGCGATCGACCTCACATAGGCATCTTCATAGGCGCAACGCTCGTCCCCTTTGCGATCTCAGCGGCGCTCATACCGCTGCGAGGTGATCTGGCCCATAGCGCGGGGATCATCCTCGTTGTGCCGATCATCGCCTTCGCCCTCTACTGGGGAACCTTTCCCGGGTCGATCGCTGCGGCAAGCGCCGCCATCGGCTTCGACTTCTTCCTGCTCCCTCCCTACTACACGCCTCGGATCGACAAACCCGAGGACATCATCGCCGGAATCACCTTGCTCAGTGTTGGACTGGTCGTCGGTCAGGTGGGTTCACGACTCGCGAGGATGGATCGCCGCTCAACCGAACGACTTCGTGAGCTGTCGATCCTTGAGACACACGCTCAGATGATCGCCGATCGCACGAACGAGGCGGAGCCCGTCGATACCGCACAGATCATCGACGCGACCGCTGAGAACCTGATCAACCTGTTGGATCTGGAGTCCTGTGAGTGGGAACCGATGACCGACTGGGATCCATCCTCAACCGTCGGTCAACCAACGCTGCTGGACAACGGCCAGATCATCGGTCGAATGGCGGACCTGCCCGAGGACCGCAGCCAGCTTCCCAACCCCGTCGAGTTGGTTGTTGCGGGTGAACAAAGGCCCTATGGGCGATTCATTCTCGTACCCAATCGCGCGAGGACGAGCATCGAGGAGCGCCGGATCGCAGCAACCCTGTGCCGCCTCACCTCCACCTATCTGAGCGCACAGGAGAACTAGAGATGCGAACACCAGAGATGACTGGACTCAAGAAGTGATCGGAAACGTCAAACGCGTCCTCATCGGACGCCCTCTCTCCCTCGATGAGGCCGACCATCAGCGACTCTCGAAGCGGGTGGGCCTGGCGGTGTTCTCATCCGACGCGATCTCCTCGACCGCCTATGCCACCGGCGAGGTCATGTTGGTGCTCGTCGGAGTCGGCGGCATCGCGGCGGCGACGAGTCACCTGATCCCAGTTGCGATTCTCGTGGTGGTTCTCCTGGCTCTCGTCGCCAACTCCTATCGAGAGACCATCCACGCGTACCCGAGCGGCGGAGGGTCCTACATCGTCAGCCGCGAGAACCTGGGCGAGCTTCCATCGCTTGTTGCGGGAGCTTCTCTACTCATCGACTATGTGCTGACAGTCGCCGTGTCCATCGCGGCGGGCACGTTGGCGATCACATCCGCGTTCCACGAACTTCGCCCCTACCGACTGTGGATCTGTCTGACGTTCCTCGCGATTCTTACACTTGGCAACCTTCGTGGAGTCAAGGAATCCGGCCGAGTCTTCTCCGTTCCGACCTATGTCTACATCGTGATGCTCGCGATCTTCATCGGCTACGCGATCCTCCGCGACATCAGCGGCACTCTCCCGGTCCTCGCCAACGCAAACGCCAAGCCCACCGGCGAGGTACTCAAACACTTCGGCCCCTATACGGGCGGCGTCTCGATGTTCATCTTCGCGAGGGCGTTCGCCTCAGGCGCCGTTGCACTCTCGGGCGTGGAGGCAATCTCAAACGGTGTGCCTGCGTTCAAGAAACCCGAATCCCGCAACGCATCGCTCACCCTTGGGGCCATGGCAGGCATTCTCGGTGTCGGATTCTTCGGAATCAGCTATGTGGCCATGCGCATGCACCCGATGCCGAGTGAGAGCGAGTCGATCATCTCGATCATGGGCCGCGGCCTCTTCGGCGACGGCAACCCGATCTACTTCATCCTGCAGATCTCGACCTTCGCAATCCTGGTTCTCGCGGCCAACACCGCTTTCGCCGACTTCCCACGACTCGCGGCAATCATCGGGGCGGACGGGTTCCTCCCGCGACAGTTCTCAAATCGTGGCGATCGGCTCGTGTTCTCCAACGGCATCGTCATTCTGGCGACTCTCGCTGCGACGCTCCTCGTCATCTTCAAGGCGGATGTCACACTCCTGATCCCCCTCTATGCGGTGGGCGTGTTCACAAGCTTCACGCTGTCTCAGACCGGCATGGTTCGCCATCACCTGGCGTTGCGGGAGAAGGGCTGGCGACTCGGCCTCGTCGGCTCGGGGCTGGGCGCGATCGCAACCTTTATCGTCGCTTCTGTGGTGATCATCTCCAAGTTCACCATCGGCGCATGGATCGTTGTGGTCGCCATCCCGATCGTGGTTGTGCTCTTCAAGCTGATCCACCATCACTACATGTCGGTTGGTCGACAGTTGCGGGCAGACCCGGAGCCAGAGGCACCACCGCTACGGCATCAGGCTGTGGTGCTGGTTGGTTCGGTGAACCGCAGCGCTGTAAACGCCCTTCGCTACGCCCGTTCGATCGGAGCCGCGAAGGTGACCGCCATCAGCGTCTGTATCGATGAGGGGCATGCGGATGCTCTGCGCCGCCAATGGAAGGACTTCGGTGTGTCGGTGCCCCTCGACATTCTCGATTCACCCCAGAGGGATCTGACCAGCACGGTCATCGGTTTCCTCAACCAGGTTCAGGCCGAGTCACCCGACGACATTGTCACCGTGATCATTCCCGAAGCAGTCCTGCCGCACTGGTGGCTTGGTTTCCTTCACAACCAGTCGGCCCTCGCCCTGAAGGTGAAGCTTCTTCGGCGTCGCAACACAGTCGTGGTCTCGATCCCCTATCACCTCGATGAGACACTTTCGTTCCCTACGGCTGAGCGTCAGAAGGCCAAGGCCACCGCGGCTGCAAGGGCGACCGGCGAGGTTCCTGTGGCGGACTCGCCGGCCAACGGGAGTGATCCCGAAGGCGTGCTCGCCACGGTTGTGTCGACCACCAATGGCGATTCGCCAAGCGTGTCGAGCGGTGCCGCTTCCGGGAGTTCCGCTGGCAACGCGCCCTCCGGGAGCTCACCGGATTAGGACGCTGCCAGCGACGCGTCTCAGCCCAGAACGACTCCGTGGCGCACGAGTAGCTCAGCGGTGCGCGAAAGCCACCCATGGGGATCAGGTGATCGTCCGTACTGAAGGTCGAGCAGTCTGGCCCGCATGGCCATCGTGACCGGCCCGGGGTTCCCGTCACCGATAGTGAGGGGCTGACCGGCCAGCACGAGCGTCCCGATGGGCGCAATGACCGCGGCTGTTCCACATGCGAACATCTCAAGCAGCGTCCCATCGGCACACCCTGTGACGATCTCGTCGATCGAGGTGGGGCGCTCGATGACCTCATTGATCGACAGACCCTCGGCATCCGATGCGAGGCGAAGGAGGGTGTCACGGGTGACGCCCTCGAGAATCGTGCCGCCCAGAGGCGGCGTCGATAGGACGACCCGCCCGTCTCTCCGCCAGACGAACATGACGTTCATGGCGTTGAGTTCCTCGACCCAACGGTGCTCGCCAGCATCGAGCCAGAGCACCTGGTCATAGCCGGCAGCACCCGCTCGCCCATGGGCAGCGAATCCCGCCGCGTAGTTGCCCGCGAACTTGACCGCTCCCGTTCCCCCGGGGGTCGCCCGGACATCATCAGATTCGACACCGACGGTGATTGCCCGAAGTTCGGGTCCGAAGTACGACGCGACAGGGCACGCGATGACCACGAAGCGATACTCGTTCGCCGGCCGCACCGACAGGTGGGGTTCGGATGCGAACATGAAGGGCCTCACATAGAGCGCTGCCCCATCGGCTGTTGGTATCCAGTCCCGGTCTGCCTCGGCCAACATCGCACACGCCAATTCGAAGGCTCCGTCGGGCAGGGCGGGCATCGCAATTCGCGAGGCACTCGTGTTCATCCGTCGGGCGTTTGTCGAGGGTCGAAACAGCGCCACTCCACCATCGTCGAGCGCATAGGCCTTGAGCGCCTCGAAGATCGATTGGCCATAGTGAAGAGCGAGGGCAGCAGGACTCAGTGCGAGATCACCAAATGGCTCGAGCCCGAGCGCGCCCCATTCGCCGTCGACATAGGACATGGTGACCATGTGGTCTGTGAAGGTTTCACCGAAGACCGGCGCGGCGACAATCGCGTCACGCCGATCAGCGGAGCAGCGGTTGGTGTTCAGCGAGACCCGGACCTCCACCGATCAACCGATCGAATAGGGACGCTGGAATGTTCCCCTGAGGCCCTTGCCCCACAGAGCCATGTCCGGTTGGGCGTCTGGAAGTCCGAGCGAACGGAGTTCGTCAGCGACAGCGGACCCGCCAAGTTCCACTGTGATGTTGTCCGGGTCGATCATGGCGCCACCGATCTCGATCTCGAGCGGTATCGCTGTCGGTCCACCACCCAGATAGGAGAACGTCAGGGTCTCGGTCATCGATGCGTCCATGACCGGCGCCTCGTCGGGGAAGGTGACCTTGAGAGTCGCCTCGCCACCCATGGCCAAATCCACTGTGACAGTTCCATCCACATAGTCGAAGGTCAGATCCTCGACGGTCTTGGGCAGGCCCATGACCTGGTTTCCGGCTTTGCAGGTGAACTCCTCGTTCACCGGCATCCGGTAGACGAAGGCGCCGCTGACTTCGGGATCGGTACGCGACGAGACGATGAATCCGAAGTTGACCTCGTTGTAGTCGCCCCATGGATTGGTGACGTAGTCGACAATCGAGACGACGAACATCGCCTTACCCGGTTCGGTCTCCACAACGTCGAACCCGTCGCCCGGTAGAAGCCCTTGAGCTGCGTCGAGGGGCACGCTGTAGGTCAGCGTGAGCTGGTTCATGTCGTCCACGACCACGGGAAAGTGGATCGGAACGCCATCGAGATCGCCCCAGTAGTCGGCCTGCGGGTCAACGGTTTCGGTCATGTGTCTCCTTGATTTCAGAAGCATTTGCTCAGCTTCGAACGAATAATCGGTGGAATAGGTGGAAACGGAGGGGACTTTCCCTCATATTCCCTGTGTAGGAGCACTCCATCAGCGGCGCACCCCCTGACTCAAGCAGTCCCCCTGTGAATTGAGTAGTTCGACCCCCTCGGATGCCCTTGACAGCACCCTTACAATCAATTCTTGCCAAGCCGGTTGAATTTTGAGTTGGAACTCAGTACCACTGTACGCGGCTCATTTTCACCGAAAGTGGCCTTAACCCTGCCAAAGTGAGGAACTCTGTGGCGAACCAGCGAGTAGAGCGGGACGAGGAAGACCTCGTACGCATGTACTTGAAAGATATTGGACAGTATGCCCTACTGACGAAGGACGATGAAGCTCGTCTTGCTCAGGCGATGGAGGTCGGCCGTGAGGCCCGTGCCGAACTCGAAGAGGCGGGCAAGAGCGTGTCCCCTGCCCGTAAGCGGGAGCTTCGACGTCTGATCCGTGAGGGTGACGACGCCGAGCGCACGTTCGTTCAGTCCAATCTTCGTCTTGTCGTGTCGATCGCCAAGAAGTATCAGGCGTCTGGCATGCCACTTCTGGACCTGGTCCAGGAGGGCAACCTAGGCCTGATGCACGCGGTGGAGAAGTTCGACTGGCGCAAGGGCTTCAAGTTCTCGACCTATGCGACCTGGTGGATCCGTCAGGCTCTGACCCGCGGTATCGCAAACACCGGCCGTACCATCCGTCTGCCAGTTCATGCTGGTGACACCATGAACCGTGTGCAGAAGGCCCGCACCCGCTTGGAGACCACTCTGGGTCGTGCGCCGACGCTCGCAGAGCTCTCGGCCGACCTTGAGATGCCTGAGGCAAAGGTCACAGAAACCCTTCTCTTCGCAGCGGACACCCTGTCGTTGTCAACGCCTCTGCGTGAGGATGGCGACGCCGAACTCGGCGACGTTGTTCCCGACCGTGGTGGTACCACACCGTTCGAGGCTGCATCTCTCGCTCTCCTTCCCGAGGAGATCGGTCGGCTTCTCTCGCCTCTCGATGACCGTGAGCGCGAGATCCTCAAGCTCCGTTTCGGACTCGACCGCGGCGAGCCCCGTACCCTCGAAGAGGTCGGCGAGCACTTCGCTCTGACCCGGGAACGGATCCGCCAGATCGAGGCGCGGGCGATGTCGAAGCTGCGTCACCCCTCCGCCGATACCGGCGCAAGGGATCTGCTCAGCGTCTGAGCGAGTTGTCGACCTACGCGGTCGACCCTTCCCAATTCGGAACCTTCACGATGCGGTCACCGGTTCGCCGGTGACCGCATCATATTTTCCGCCTGTTCCCTCTGGATCCCCGGGAAGTTCCAGCTCGAGACGGTCTCCTCGCTGTGTCATGACAGGTTCGACCGCTGTGATCGGGCCCAGGCCTGCGACGTATTCGGTGAGTGCGGCCACCTCGTCGAAACGACTGAGTGCGGCCATTGTTCGGATCGTCGGGAAGATCATCGTGCGACGGCCCGACCGTGAGTCCTCGAGAGCGTCCGCCGGTGTTATCCAGACAGTGTCGATGACCTCACGGTCGTCATGGAGCGCGACCTGCCCCGCTGGGGCCTCGACCACGTAGAAACGTGTGTCGTAACGGCGGGGAGCGCCAAATGGCGTCACCCAGCGCGACAGGTACCCCAGGCCTCCGACGTCGAGAAGTAGCTCCTCCTCGACACAGATCTCATGGAGTTGCCGTGATCCAGAGTCGACGTCCCTGCGGTGTTGTTCGAAACGGGTCTTGACCGTTGGATCCGAGAACTCGAGTTCGGTCCCGTCCGAGCTTCGTGCGATGAGAATGCCTGCCTCCTCGAAGGACTCCCGGGCAACCGCCACTCGGAACGCCAGGTCCTCACCGCTGCTCTGACCGCCGAATGACAGCTTCTCGTACGCAGGATCGCTGTCCTCGGGGTCAACCGCGCCACCGGGAAAGACATAGGCACCACCGACGAAGTCGGACTTCAGGTTTCGTTGGAGCATGCAGACCTGCAGGCCACCAGAACCCTGCCGGACCAGAACAACGGTGGCCGCGTCCCTCACCGGTACCGAGGCCGGATCAGGATGTTTCATATCAACGGTCGCCATGCCGATCGACCTTATCGGTTAGTTCGCCGACACATCGGCTCGCCACCCTAAGAGTGACCGATCAGTCATCGGTCTCTCAGGCGCCGGCCGTCTCAGGCGCCGGCTGTCTCAGGCATTGGTCGCGGAGTCGTCGCCTCTCGGAAGCTCCAGATGGTCGCCGGAGCCAGCGCCGTCGACGACGTCCCACCCTTCGACGTCGATGAACTCGCCAGCCGACTGCCGGCCGGACCCACCGCCCATGTGACCCGGGAACCCGCCTGTGAACCCGACACCGCTCGAGTCGATCAGAACGGTATTGATCCGCATGTTCGAAACAGCAACTGCTGCCCGCTTGGCGAGACGTGTCGCGATCAACGGCGTAAGAATCATTCGGACCGGGGGAACCAACAACAACAGCCCGACAGTCGCTGTCACAAGCCCCGGAATCGCCAGCAGGATTGCCCCTGCCATGCGAAGGAATCCGTCGATCATTCCCCGTGCGGGTGGACGGCCATTCTCAAGGTCGCGCTGGATCTCACCGAGCGCCGCTACTCCTTGGACCTTCAACAACATCAGCCCGACAATGCTGAGGGCGATTATCAACATGAAGGTGTTGAAACCGCCGATGAGCGACGCAACGGCGACCGCCGCCACGATCTCGATCAGAGGTCCGACTACTACGAACAGGAGGAAGGCCGCTGCCACGGCCTCAACGCTAGAACGGCTCCAATACAGATGTGCCGCGAACGAGGGTCTTGCTGGCCGATCACTCAGTTGTTGAGCGGTCCAGACGCCGAGCAGTACCGAAGCCGATCCCTCAGATGCCCACCGGCTCAGACGCCGAACGGCTCTGGATTCAGACCGTGGCCACCTGCAGCGACTTGCGCTCGACCTCGTTGAGCCCGCCCCAGATCCCGTGTGGCTCCTTTATCTCGATCGAGTAGTCGAGGCACTCGGCTCGAACTGGGCACACGTCGCAGATCGCCTTGGCTCGGGCTTCACGCTCGAGGCGGTCACGCTTGCGTTCGAACTGCGGTGGTGGAAAGAATACAGCCGCCTGCGGGCCGCGACACGCTGCCCTGTGCTGCCATGCATTTGGAGATAGTTGTGCGCTCACGGTTCAAACCCCCCGGTCCGGCATGAGCGGCACATTATTGACTGGAACGCCTCTCCACAAGGATTAACTTGTGCGCGTTACGCTAACTCTGGTTAGCGGC
>CAUJEC010000137.1 GCA_963169245.1 Actinomycetota bacterium | reverse complement strand
TCGGAGGCTCTCAAGGCCATCAAGGAATTGAAGGCCTCGGGCAAGATGAGCGACTACCTAGAGGCCATGGGTGCTGGCAAAGCATCGCGATGGGTCGATGAAATGGGCTGGGGTAAGAAGACGAAGATTGAGGTCGAGACTCACGTCAGGCCCAAGACGCCAGACCCGGAGGGGCCGCCCTATGACCCGGAGCATGCACCGCCGGGTGGTCGTGACAACTGGTTGGAGGTCGATCCAAAGTCGCGGCCTCCCATGACCGTCGATGAGATCGAGAAACGCTTTCAGAATCTGAAGCCGGGGGACAGGCTTCCACTCACTCCCGAGGAGGCGGCCGCATGGGGGGCATACGAGAAGGACATGCTCCTGCGGATGCAGAACAACTCGCGGACCCTTGGAACGGGGGACGACAAGATGTGGACCGAGTTAAAACGCGGCAACCCTGACGCCATGAGGCTTCGCGAAGGTGGCTACGTCGATGACAATGGCGTTCGCCAGCAGTACTCGACCAAGACCAACAACATTTCTGACAAGTCTCTCGAAAAGGGTGAGTATTTCTTCATACCGGAGGATCGTGACTTCGTTCCGGGGGAGGTCGTCAGCTACACGCCAACCAGAATCCCTGAGGTGGGCGAGGTCCTACCCGACGGTACGATCGCTGATGAGGCGCTCGTCAGCAGAATCGCCGACCGGGCCAAGATGGCCAAGGAACGAGCGGAAGGAATCGGCAAACCAACCGTCGGGCGTGGTGCGGTGATCGACGAAGACGGCCGACAGGTGATGGGCCAGGCGTGGATGGGTGAGGACGGCCGCTGGTACCAGCGCCAGCAGGTACCGGACAGCTCGGGCCTACACCCTTCCGATCCTGGCTACAAAGAGACGTGGGGGCCGGAGTCGCGTGTGTGTGGAGACAGCGACACCTTCGCAATCGGTGGTGGTGGCGAGGTCTTCGAGTACGACGATCCGGGAGCAATCCTCGGTTACAAAGCCGATGGCTCACCCATCCGGGCTTGGGACATGACAGAGGCCGAACGGAGAACGTACGCCGCTACAGGGAAGACGATTCCCGGTGAGGGCAACACTCCGGTGCGGTTCAAGCCGGGAGTAGAGGGGTATTCCGAATACAAGATGAGAACGACCATGGACAACGTTGGAAGAGAAGGCGTTCTGCTCGTCGATCAGAACGGCATATATGTCACACGACCGGGCACCTACTACAACATGGTCTCCAAATAACCCCGGTGAGGGTGCCCGCCAGGGGGTGCTGTTAGCGAGCCCGCCTTCCTCCAAATACCCGGGCCATCCGACTAACCGGCACCTCAGCGCGAGGCGATCGCACGTCGTCGGCTGCGATTTTCACACACCGCTGCACGTTCGTTGTCGGCGTCGTGCCCCACGGAGCACTGGGTTGGGATCGGCGTGGGCCGACGGTACGGTGAACCGAGTCGAAGGAGGGGCTCACCGTGCAGTCGGGACAGATCTCAGACAACCCGTGGGTCGCCGGTGCCTGCTGGCTCGGCGCGCCGTTCGGCGGGCTGCTTCCCGGTATGCTCCTCGCCGTCACCTGGCAGGACCATGGATCGCTCGTTCGGCGACATGCGCTTCGAGCCACGATCTTCTGGGCGGTGCTGATGACGGTCTACTTGCCGGTCTTCGTGTTCAGGCTCTTCATCCCGTCCTTCAACGGAGAATCGCCGTCGTCGTGGGTGCTCGCAGTCGTTGGAGGGATCTTCGTGGTCTCGTGGATCGCGACCGTGTTTGGTGTTGTCGCGGTGCGACGGTCGGTCCGCCACACTGCTGGCCCTACAGCGGCCTGAGCTAGGCCGTTGCCGTGGACCTGGGGAGCCAGCCTTTCGGTGGCGCCTCGCTGCGGATCGCCGTGTCGGGAGCAACGAGCGTGGCCAGTGTTGGCTTCCTGGTTGTCGCGACTGGAGCGTCGTTGCTGACCTTCGCAGGTGTGTCGCCCGAAGCATCTAAGGGCCTCGCGGCGGTCTCCTTTGCTGGTGCGTTGCTCGCGTGGGGTGTCTTCATCATCTCGGGTCTGGCCATCGGCGGCAGTCGGCGACGAACGTGGAGCGAGATCCTGACGTACTCCGAGGACGACCGATTGTGGCGTGACGCGCTCCCGAGCCGGGTAATCGCTCTCGTCGGGGTCTGCATGGTGGTGCTCCTCGCTGGGATGCTCATCGGGGTCGCCGACATGGGGCCCGGCTCGCCGGAGGAGGTGGATGGCCGGTACTACTCGAACAACCACGGAGAGGTGACCGCGCTCACCGAGGACGAGTACTTGCGAGCAGTCGGTGCAGAGACCCGGATGTTCGTGACGGTTGCCGGCGTGTTCTTGAGCGCGAGTGCGATCGGGGCAGGGAGCCGACGGAACCGACTCCAGATGCGTTGGTCCATGTTGTCGGCCTGACGGCCCTTTGGTGCCTCACCGGGCTTGCCAAGGTCAACTTCATGGTCGGCATCGTGCTCGTCGCGCACAAACTGCGGATGCTGCGCGGCGACACCGACCTGTTGGCTGCAGGCGACGGGGACCTGCTCTCCGGAGGACGCCGAGCGTCACGGCTTGATGTTCCTGAGCGCGGAGGAGGCAATGGTCCTCGAGATGTGAGCAAGGTCTGCAGCTACGGCGGCGGCGATCATTCGCCGTGCCCACTCCTCCTCGGGGCGGAGCGTTCCGCTCGGCACCAGCGGGACCTCCCTCGCCGCAAGCGCTCCCGGACCAAATCAGGGGAAGGGATCCCCGAATTCAGGGGAACCCTCCCGCTGAATTCGGGGAAACCCCCAACAGTGGAGGCGATGGGATTCGAACCCACGACCCCTGCCTTGCAAAGGCAGTGCTCTAGCCAACTGAGCTACGCCCCCAGAGGGAGCCACGATGGTACTCCACAGCCCTCCTTTAGTCAGGTTGGCTTTCAGGGAGGCGGGTTCTGGTCCGGGCGCGAACCCGGACCACGAAGCCAGCGTCGGACCCACAGACCCATAGAACCGACAAGCGCCGCTACTGGCGGAGTTCTCCTTCGGCGACCAGACGCTCCAGGGTCAACTCGGGTTGTTCGCTGAGCAGTCGATCGAGCCAGTAGGTCGACTCGAACACCGCGAGCAGTGCGCCGTCACGGCGCTGAAGGACATCCACCCCCTGCATCGCACGCAATGCTGGGGCCGAGGCGGCATCGGTTCGTCGGGCCACCTTGTAGCCGGTCATGGTGAGCTCTACGGGTGCACCGAATTCGTTTTCGAGTCGATGCTTGGCGACCTCGAACTGCAATGCGCCGACGGCTGCCATCACAGGCGCCTGATCGCCGAAGTCGAGATCCCGCAGGATCTGTACGACACCTTCCTCATCGAGTTGCTGAATGCCGCTGCGGAACTGCTTTGATCGCCCGACGTCGGTGGTGCGCGCAATGGCGAAGAACTCCGGGGCGAAGCTGGGGATCTCGGGGAACGTGACCGGCTGATCGACAAACAGCGTGTCGCCCACCCGCAGGTCGTTCGCGTTGACGAACCCGACGACGTCACCCGGGAACGCCTCTTCGAGCGTCTCGCGTTCCTGACCGAACACCGAATGCGCGTACTTGGTCGCGAAAGGCTTTCCGGTGCGGGCGTGGGTGACGACCATCCCTCGTTCGAAACGGCCCGAACACACCCGTAGGAAGGCGAGCCGGTCCCGATGCGCCCGGTCCATATTGGCCTGCACTTTGAAAACGAATCCCGAGAACGGCGAGTCGAGCGGTCGTTCGGTACCTTCGGCGTCTGCTCGGGCCGATGGGCTCGGAACGTTGTCGATCACCGAGTCCAACAACAGTCGAACCCCGAAGTTGGTGAGCGCCGAGCCGAAGAACATCGGAGTGGTCTCACCTTCGAGGAACATCTCCTGATCGTGCACCGCGCCCGAGATCAACTCGAGTTCGTCCAGACTCTCTGACCAGGCCAAGCCCTCCTCGGAGGCCGCCCGGTCAGCGTCGACGACTTCCTCGTGGGCCTGTGTGGCGCCACGGGCGGTGCGGGTGAATCGAATGAAATCACCTGAACGTCGGTCGACCACGCCACGGAAGTCGCCCGCGATACCTACTGGCCAGGTGATGGGTGTGCACATGAGTGACAGCGTCGCCTCGATGTCATCAATCAGCTCAAGAGGACTCAGGCCCGGGCGGTCCCACTTGTTCACATACGTGAGGATCGGCAGGCCTCTGTCACGACAGACCTCGAAGAGCTTCTGAGTCTGGGACTCGATGCCCTTCGCCGCGTCGAGCACCATGACCGCGGCGTCACACGCTGTGAGCACGCGGTAGGTGTCCTCGGAGAAATCACGGTGACCGGGGGTGTCGAGCAGGTTGACCACACAGTCCCTATAGGGGAACTGCAACACCGTCGAGGTGATCGAGATGCCGCGCTGTTGTTCGAGTTCCATCCAGTCCGATGTCGCCGACCGGCGATCGCCTCGTGCCTTGACCGTTCCCGCCTCGCGGCCGAGCGCACCGCCGTAGAGGAGCAGCTTCTCGGTCAGCGTGGTCTTGCCCGCGTCCGGGTGCGAGATGATTGCGAAGGTACGCCTGCGTTGGGCTTCCTTCTCGGGCGACAGCGACGAAGTCACGCTGCAAGGAAACCGCTCGCGGCGCAGAAGTGCAAAGCGAATGGGCTCGACAGGGTGGCTCTCAGCTTGGCGATCAGCGGCGGTGCTGTCCCCGTGGCGGAGTCATCCGGAGGAAGCGGTGACTCGGTGATCGGTCTGGGTCATCCGCGATCCGTGCCCGATTGGCCGTGGTCAGTCAGGTGCGGAAACCGGAGGAGCAATGTCGGATTCTGGATTGCCTGCCCCTGAGTCGCCGGTTCCGGTGGCCGGCGACGGGGAGAGTTCGCTCTTTGGGGACTCTCGTTCCTCGACCTTGTCGAGCACCGATGGTCTCGCCAGCGAGGTCGTGGTGCTGGTGACCGTGCTGGTGGTCGAGGTCTCGGGTGTGCGGTCTGCACCTGGAATGGACTTGATCGTCCGTACGATCTGACGTTCGAGTCGAGCCGAATGTGCCCCGTATGCAAGTGGACCGACGACGGTGGAGGTCAGGACCAGTGACGCGACTGCGGCGACGGCAATGCGGATGACATGTGGTGGTGTCATGGCAGGCTCACCCCATCCTCGTCCACGCGGTTCCCGTCCCGCATCAAGTCCATGTCCCAATTATGGGCGAGATCCGAAGCGACCCGGAATGAGCAATTACTCACTGTGAACTTTGTTCAACATCACTGATTGTGTGCGAAATCAACCCGATTTCACGCAGCGTGTTGATGGTCGGGGAGAATGATGATCGCATCGGACCAGGCGATCTACTACTCGGATGGATCGGGTGGGGCCAGTTGGATGATCCCCAGCCGCACTGCCGATATGACGGCGTGGGTCAGACTCTGTGTGTCGAGCTTGCGGTAGACGGTGTTGAGATGGTTGTGGACCGTCTTCTGGGTGATGTCGAGTTCACGCGCCACCTGCTTGGTGCTGAGACCATTCGCGATCATCTGAAGAATCTCCACCTGTCGTGCAGAGAGCAACTCAGCCGAGTCGTCGGCCTGATCGGCTGCTGCGAGCATCGATGCGGCAAGGTGGGGACTCAGGACTTCCTCACCCTCGAAGGCCCGGCGAAGCGTGTCGAGCACATCCGCGAACGACGTGCCCTTGGAGAGATATCCAACCGCCCCTGCCTCCAGAGCTGCTCGTGTACGTGCCGGATCATCGTGCATCGACAATACGACAACGCGAACGTGCGGCTGGGTTTCTCTGATCAACTGAGTCGCCTGAACACCGTCCATGACAGGCATCGACAGGTCCATGAGCACGATGTCGGGGTTGTGCTCCTTGGCGAGCAGCACTGCCTCCTCACCATTCGAGGCCTCACCGACAACGGTCTCGCCGGCGTTCTCGAGCCCACGACGGATACCGTCGCGAAGAATCTGATGGTCATCTGCGAGTAGAACCCTCATTCGTTGCTCCCTGTGTCCCAGCGCGTTGATCTGGTCATTGAGTTCTTCCGTCGGCCGAGTCGGCCCGATTGTTAGTCACAGGTTGTCAGTCACAGGTTGTTAGTCCCCGGTTGGGTGTCGACTCGAGATTCTGCCTGCACCGATGCGAATCAGGGTGCCCTCACCGGGAGCGCTCCTGATCTCAAGGTCGGCACCGATGACATCCGCTCGCTCCCGCATCCCGACCAGACCATAGGCCGACTCCCTCACACCGCGGCCGATGGCGAAACCGCGCCCGTCGTCGACGATGAGGAGTTCGTAGTTGCCGCCCTCGATGGTCCAGGTGACCTTCACGGTCAGGGCCTCGGCGTGTTTGGAGATGTTGTTCAGCGACTCCTGGAGGATCCGGAACAGTTCGTTCTCGATCGGGACGGGCAGCCGCTCGTCCCCGGTGTGGGCCTCGAAGGTCGCAGTGACCCCGGAGCGCTGCTGGAATCCTCGGAGGAGTTGTTGGGCGACAACCGGGAACGAGTCCTCATCGGTCACTCCCGAGCGGAGTTGACGGAGTGTCTCTCGGAGTTCGTCGAGTGCGGACTGGACATCCCCGTAGAGGCGCTGAAGCTCGACCACGGACCCTGACTGCGAAGCGGCGGTGATGACTGGGTCGACATCGTCCGACGGTGGACCCTCCAAAGAGTCAGCCCCCGACTCGGACCCAGCCCCCGACTCGGACCCTGCGGTTGACTCGGAGTCGGCTGTCGCCGCTGGCCCGGCTGTCGTGCCCGTCGTGGATTCCTGACCGGCCGAATCGATGGAGATGATCCGTTCCAACTCGAAGCCGATATAGGTGAGCCACTGACCGAGCCGATCATGAAGGTCCCTCGCGAGTCGAACGCGCTCCTCCTCGGCTCCCAGGCTGCGAAGTCGCCCGAACCAGCGAGCATTGTCGATCGTCAGAGCGAGGACCTCGGCCATGTCCGACATCAGATGGACATGCCGATCCTCGAACCTGTTGGCATCAGGGTGCTCAAGGCCGAGCAGGCCCACGACCTTGGATCGGGTCTCGAGTCGGGCATAGAGGCCGCTGCGCATACCGCTCTGAATGGGCATGTTGTGCGCGTCGTCGGCCTCGTCGTGATCGACAAGGATCGGCTGGGGTAGCGAAAGCGCCTCGCGGAACATTGGTGGGAGCTGCGGCGTGCGATACGCGGGGTTGAGTACGCAGCCGTCGGAGAGTCGCGGAACCCATTCCTCGGCGCTCTCGTCGTACGCGACAAGCGCGATCACCTTGGCGCCGAAGCTGTCCTCGATCTGGTGACGGCACGCTTCGAGCGCCTCCCTCAACGTGAGTGAACTCGGTAGGGATCGGGCGACGGTGTTGACGAGAGCCAGAAGTTCATTCGCTGCGCTGAGCGAGTCGATCTCTCCTGCGAGTGAACCTCGACCCTTCTCGGCATCGACGAGCCGATCCCTGACGAAACCACAGCCCAGCACCACGGCCAGGCTTATGAAGGCCAAAGAGACGTCACGCTGGCTGTCGGCCTGGGCAGCGAAGGTGAAACCACTGGCCGGGACGGAGAGCACCATCGTCGCGATGCCGGTGCCCAGCGCCCACATTCCTGGCATGTAGCCCCAACCGAACGCGACGATGCCGATGGTCACCAGCAGCGCGAACACGAACGCGCTCTCCAGGCCGCCCGTGATTCCGGTCGCGATTCCCAACAGGGCCACGTCGACCATGGCGCTGAGCCGGTAGCGGGGATCGGGCGACGCCAGACGGATGGGCAGAACGGTGCGCCAGGTCGTCACAAAAATGGCGATCGCGACTGCAACGACGGCCAGATAGGAGCCCTTGAACGCCTGGTTGGCTGAGAACGCCATCCCGAAACCAACCGAACCCCATCGTCCAACGGTCACCGCGGGTGCAACGCTGGCCCGAGCCCAAGCAGGTAATGCAAGATCCCTCGTGGATTCGTCGACTCCGCCTGAGCGGACAGCACGAATCGTCGCGAGCGTGTCGTTCACGGCTCGTGAGGGCGGGTTGTTCTGACTTCGGTGGATCTCGTTCGCTGCCATCTTCTAGGTCGACAACCCTAGTTTTGCCGTGCGGTGATGAAGCGGGATTCCCCCGTCGTCTGCGGCGTTATCATCGGAATCCATGGGGCCCTTCGAATCTGGAGCCGATTCTGTCGGCATTCCCTCGCCTCCGGCGGACGTTCGTCGACCGGACCGGCGTTATCCGGTCGACTCGAGCGGAGTGGAGATCTCGGTGACCGAATGGGGATCCGAATCCGATCCGCCGCTGCTGCTCGCCCATGGCGGGTTCGATTTTGCCGAGACGCTCAACCGATTCGCCCCCATGCT
The DNA here is from genome assembly GCA_963169245.1 of Actinomycetota bacterium. Classification (GTDB taxonomy): domain Bacteria; phylum Actinomycetota; class Acidimicrobiia; order Acidimicrobiales; family Microtrichaceae; genus JAGQSZ01. Next base: position 8,829 of record CAUJEC010000137.1, on the reverse strand, counting down.
CGCCGATGGTGGATATCGGGTCGTCTCATGGGATCAGCGAGGACACGGCGACTCGGCCTGGGCGCATCTCTACAGCTGGGATGCCGATGTCAGGGATGCTGCGACCGTCCTCTCCACGATCGGCGGAGGGGCGATCCCCTTCGTCGGACACTCAAAGGGTGGTTCGCTGGTCATGTCGCTCGCCGAGGTGGCACCGCATCGAGTTTCATCGCTTGTGAACCTCGATGGGCTTCCGTCGGGAAACAACATGCCGGACGTCTCCGAGCACGAACGCACCCGGCTTCAGGGTGAGGAGATGCGAGCCTGGCTCGCGCACCGCCGTTCCCTTGTCGAGCGCCAGCGCAGACCGGGAACGCTCGAGGAACTTGCGGAGCGAAGAGGTCGGATGAACCCCCGCATGACCACCGAATGGCTCCAGTATCTGGTGACCGTCGGGGCAAGGCGGGACCCGGACGGGTGGCGCTGGAAACTCGACCCGACAATGCGTTTCGGCGGTTCTGGTCCGTGGCGTCCGGAGTGGTCGATGCTGCGACTCCCGGGTCTTGGCAAGCCGATGCTGGGAGTGGTCGGAAAGGAGCCGGAGGTCATGGGTTGGGGAACCACAGAGGCCGATGTAATCCCATATCTCCCGAGGGGTGCACGGGTTGTGGGGCTCGACGGCGTAGGACATTTCGTCCACATCGAAGCACCACGGTTGGTGGCCGACATGATCCTGGAGTTCCTCGCATGACACGCACCGACGAGGGCCGGGCCGATGGCCCGATCAGTCTCAGACACAACCGGATCGAACTCGCCCTGCATCGACTGAGCCCCGACAAATCAACGGCGCAGTGCCGACCCCTTCTGTTGTTGCACGGACTTGGCGAACACACCCTCGATGTCGGGCTGATGGGGATGACTTGGTCCGGCCCGATCTACGGACTGGACTTCACAGGCCACGGTGCTTCGACGGTCCCTGTTGGTGGTGGATATACCTCCGAGGTTCTCCTCGGTGACGTCGACGCCGCTCTTGCGGAACTGGGACCCGTAACGATTCTGGGCCGAGGACTCGGAGCATATGTGGCGTTGATAACGGCTGCCGCCCGACCCGATCTGGTGCATGGCGCCGTGTTGTGTGATGGTCCGGGAATCGCTGGTGGCGGGGTCCAACCGGGATCGCCGGCTCTGGCCTATCCACCCCCATGGGGGGTCAATGCAGAGGCGACATCGCCGGACCCCTTCGCACTCGTCGAGTTGTCCCGCGATGTTCGTCCGCCCGACTACGCACAGAACCTGCTGCGGCTTGCCAGCGACGACAGCACACTGGAACGCGTCTTCTACATCGCTGCGGTTGCGCGGCCCGAGTGGCTTGCAGTGCTCGTGAATCAACCGGGAGTGCACGTCGGGACCGTAGAAGAGGCGTTGGACTACTACTCGACCGAGGCCTAATCGTCGATCACGTCCCCGGTCGTTAATTCACTCGGTTGGATCATCGTCGGTCACATCGTCGGTTGATTTGTCGAGGTCCGTGTCCTCATCGAGCCCTCCGATGATCTCCTCGACCCTGAAGCGGGTGGCGTCGAGACGATCCCGACACATGGCGACCAGGAACGCGGCACGTTCGACGCGTTCGGCCATCACATCGACGTCGACGTCATCACCCTCCAACTCGGTGACGATGGTCTGTAGTTCGTCAATCGCATCGGCGAAGCGGATCGAATCGGCATCTAGCTTGGAATCCTGATCTGTCTTCTTGGTCTTTGTCATTGCGGGTCAATTCTGTGTTTGAGGCGCATCTGGGGCGTATGGGGTGGTGGATTCGACCACCGACGTGATAGTTCCATCGGCGATCGTCACCCTCAGGATCTGCCCCGGGGACACCTCGGCAGTGGACCGAACGAGATTGCCGAGCGAGTCTCGGATTATGGACCAACCGCGGGCAAGAGCGAGCTTCGGGTCGTGTGCCTTGGCACGAGCGCTGAGCGCATCGAGCCGATAGCCGGCGAGTTCGAGTGAGTTGGCAGAGGCAGACCGACAGCGACGGTTGTGTTCGTCGAGGAGCATGGACACTGCCGACAGCCGAGACGATGCGGACAGATGAAGGCCATGGGTCAGATACTGAACGGTCGACGCCTTGTCGTTGAGGTGTCGTTTGGCCGACCGTTCGACTCGAGTCGCAAGTGATGCCGTCGCTGCCGAGCTGTCCACCAGAACGCCGAGACAGCGACCTTGGATCCGATCCCAGGTCACATCGAGTCCGTCGAGAGCTGCGCGGGTCTGCTCGCACACGGCGGCCGCGGCAGCGGTTGGGGTCTTGAAATCGCTGTGGGCGACGAGATCCGCGATCGATGAGTCGACCTCGTGGCCGATTCCGGTGAACACCGGGACACTCATCGCGGCTATCGCTCGGGCGGCCTCTTCGAGGTCGAACGCCGCGAGATCCGTCTTGGCGCCACCACCCCGGACCAACAACACCACATCCACCCGATGGGAGTCAGCCGACCGCAGCGCCGCGGCGATGGACGGCCCGGCGTGGACACCCTGGACGCGAGCGTCGAAGACAAGCACCTCGAATCCGAGTCCGGCTCGTTCGAGTTCGTGAAGAGCGTCCGCATGGGCAGCACTGCCGACGCTGGTCACCAGCGCCAGTCGCATCGGAGCGATGCTCAGGTGCGTCTGCGAATTGCGCTCGATCAGGCCGTCCGCCTGGAGAGCTGCGAGCACCTTCTGTCGCATCTGCTCGAGCACCCCGAGGGTGAACTGTGGGTCGATGCCCGTCATCCGCAACTGGAGCGAACTGCGCGACGCGTAGGTGCGGAGTTGGCCCCGAATCCGCACCCGTACACCGTCGCTCACTCTGACCCCACCACCGTTCTCCTTGAGAAAACGGTTGACGGACTGTCTCACTCGATCGAAGAGCGTGATCGACAGAATCGGCGGGTAGTTCTCATCGGCCCGTTCGGCGTCGACCAGATCGAAGTAGACGTGACCGTTCTTGGATCGGTTCAGGTTACGGATCTCGCCCTCGACCCAGATCTCGTCACCGAAGGCGTCCTTGAGAAGGCCATCGACGACATCGTGGATCTCGGTGACAGACCATGTGTGAACGGTCGGTTCGGTTCCGATCGGTTCGCTTTCGTAGGACATGTCGGAGTCGTCCCACAGTGACGCGACAGTTGAATCAGGTCTGCTCATGGTCCTCAGCGCGAACAATGAGCACGGGAGAGAGGCAGTGCCGAGCCACGTACTCGCTGACCGATCCGATCACCAGACGCTGGAACCATCCCCGTCCGTGTGAACCGACCACGACCACATCTGGTTCGAAACGCTCGGCGGCGGAACAGATGACGGGTCCGGCCGGACCCTCAAGGAGCTGGGTCTCGACAATGGCTGGATCGAGGCCCAGTGAGCGGATCGTGTCGTCGAGTTCGGCCTGGCCCAGATCGAGGAGCGCCCCACGGGCCTGACGGGATTCCTCAACCGAGAGAAGATTGCCCTCGAACCCGCCGGCTCCGGAGTCCTCCGAGATGCTGGTGTCGGCAACGGTCACGAAGGTGACCCTGTCGGGATTCAAGAGAGCACACGCCCTTCGTGCGGCCTCGAGTGAGACCTGTGATCCATCAGTGGCGATTAGTGCGTGCATGATCCCTCCAGATGCGACCATTCGAACCCTCGTTCGCAAATACAGACCCTAGGGTCGATTCTGAGTCTGTCATGTGTGATTGTTCCCTGGGCCGTGTCATTACTAACCCAACTCCTGTACCTTCGCGTCACATTCGATGTCGTCTGACTGGGGGCCGAAATGTCTGCCGATGAGCAAAACGAAGACTACGAGGCGGCTGTGACAGCCAGCGAGGACCCACAGACGGGGATGTCGCGCCGACGTCTTATGAAATGGTCGGGGACGGCGGGGATCATCGCGTTCGCGGCGAGCGTCACCCCGGCGTGCAGTCCCGGTGGAACCACCGACCCGGCAGCCGATGCCAACGGAGTCATCGTGCACGAGGGCTTCACCAGTCGGATCATCGCCCGGGCGGGCGAGACGGTCGGCGCCACCAGCCTCGAGTTCCGGGCGTTCCCCGACGGCGCGGCCACCTTCGTCGACCACGAGGTCCCGGGTGGCTGGTATCTGACGGTCAACCATGAGATCCCGGGCGTTGGAGGCGTGACGTCGATCCGCTTCGCTCCGGATGGAACGATCGTCGACGCGCAGGCGATCTGCGTCGACACGGGAATCAACTGCGCTGGCGGTGCCACCCCATGGGGCACCTGGTTGACCTGTGAGGAGTTCGACTGGGGCCACGTATGGGAATGCGACCCGACCGGAAAGCGCCCTCAACAACGACGTCGCCAGATGGGGGCGTTCTGTCACGAGGCCGCTGCTGTCGCATCCGACGACAGGGTCTACCTGACCGAGGACCGTCCCGACGGCGGCTTCTACAGGTTCACCCCCACCGCTCCCGGTGATCTCTCCGATGGCCTCTTGGAGATAGCCACTGGAAGCCACTCGGACGGCAAGGTCACCTGGGTTGCCGTCCCCAACCCCGACCCCAGCATCGGTCAGACACTGTGCCGCCATCAGGTTCCCGACACCATGGCCTTCGACGGCGGAGAAGGTGTCGCAACCGATGGATCACTCGTGTGGTTCTCGACCAAGGGCGATGACCGCATCTGGGAGTACAGCATCGCGACCGAGCAGGTGACGCTCCGCTATCAGGCTGGTGACCCCTCCATCCTCAAGGGCGTCGACAATCTCTGGTTCGACAAGCGGACCGGGGCCCTGTTCGTCGCCGAAGATGGTGGCGACATGGAGGTTGTGATGTTGAGCGCCCAGAACCAGACCAAGGCGATCATCCGTCTGCCGGATCAGAAGTCGAGCGAGATCACCGGACCGTGTTTCAGCCCGGACGGCAAGCGCCTGTACTTCAGCTCGCAACGAGGACCGGTCGGAACCCTCGGTCTGCCACTCGGTATCACCTACGAGGTCACCGGCCCGTTCGAGGAACTCTTCGCCAACCCCGGCGGGGCGCTGTGAACCGAAGTGTTGCCGGTGACCCAAACGTGACCGAGCGTGCGGGCGCTATATCCGAGGCCCCACCCGAACCGCCGACTGAGGCTTCAAGGTATTCACATCGGCTCCCTCTGCGCGTGATGGCTGCGGTCGGCGTTGTGGTCGCCGTCGTGGTCGTCCTTGCCGGGTCCAATAGCGCGTTCGCTGCAGATGCGACCGAGTCACTTCGGTCTCTGCCCATGGCCAAAGTGGCGGCAAGCACGGTCGAGTCGTCGATGACCGCCCCGAAGGCAGCGGTCCTTGGAATCGTCGAGGGGTTGACCGAGTATCTTCCGATCTCCTCGACGGGCCACCTGCTCGTCGCATCAGGCCTCATGGGACTCGGAACATCCGAAGCCGACATCAAAGCCACCAACACCTATGCGATAGCAATTCAGTTCGGCGCGATTCTCGCTGTGGCGGGACTCTTCTGGAAGCGGTTCCGCGACATGATCCTGGGGCTCATCGGCCGTTCCGATGAGGGGCGTCACCTGCTCATCATCCTGATCGTCGCGTTCCTGCCGGCAGCAGTGCTCGGGTTCCTCTTCGACAACAAGATCGAAGAGGTCCTGTTCTCGGCATGGCCGATTATCGGCGCCTGGGTTGTAGGCGGATTCGGGATTCTCTACCTGGAACGCAGCGGCCGGATCAAGCGTCCGACAAGCGATGTTGACGGAGCCACGTCGACGCTGGATTCTGACGCCGGTGCCGCGCGACGCGACCCACTGCTTGAGATCACGGTGCGTCAGGCGGCGCTCATCGGGCTGATCCAGTGTCTGGCGATGTGGCCCGGAACCAGTCGCTCCCTCGCCGCCATTCTCGGCGCACTACTTGTGGGTACAACTATGGCAGCCGCGGTGGAGTTCAGCTTTCTGCTGGGGTTCGTGACTCTGAGCGCGGCGAGTTTCTACTCGGTGCTCAAGGACGGGGGGAACCTCGTTGAGCAGTTCGGTGTGATCAACCCTCTTATCGGGCTGTTCTTCGCGTTCATCTCGGCTGTGGCAGCAATCAAGTGGATGGTCTCCTACCTACAGCGAAACGACATGTCGATCTTCGGCTGGTATCGGATCGTCGCTGCAGGCGTGACGGCAGGACTCGTCATCTCCGGCGCGCTCAAGTTCTGAACTGCCGAGCCGACTATTGAAGCGTCGGCAGCGGAAGAGCCGACCGAGGAGCCTGCGGTTGCCCGACGTGTCGACCGTGGGAGTGCAACATTGGTGTCAAAGGGGACTCCCTACTTGACGTTCGCTACGCCGGCGTTGGTATCCCGTGAGAACCTGACCAACAGAATCAGCCGGTAGGCGAGTTCACAGAGCCAAACCGCAACTGCCGCCGCGGCAAGTTCCCTCACTCTGATGATCACGCCGATAGCGGCGATGTTCCCCGCAGCGAAACTCACCCATGATCGGGTCAGCCGCAGGCCCTCGCCGGGCTTGCGCTTTCCGGCAGTGATCACCGGAGCGAAGTAGTTGAGTGAAGCGGAGACGATCTGCGCGTACCCGCCGAGCACCATGAGAACGAGCACCGTGTCGAGGGATGGACTCCCGCCGAGTGCGCTCACTCCGAGCAGCACCAGGGCGACGATCCACCACAAGAACCCGGTCGTCATCTGGGCCAGTCGTGGGCCTGCCCAGTCGAACTGCTTGCGTTTGACCCGTGGATAGAGCGAGATCGATCCCGCGAGTATCGCGGCATAGCACCACGCTCCGATTGCGGCGAGGACATCTGTCGAGGTCACCCAACCGACGAGCGAAATGATGGTTGAGATCGCAAGCAGGATGATCGAGGCAGTGATCCGCCCAGATGTGGCGAACGGAGCCATCTTCATTCGTGCCTGTGTAGCCAGGAAGAACGGAAGGGTGGAGGCAATGACGATGCCCACCAGACCCAGTGCGTTCGCCGTCAGATGCACGCCACGTACGGCACCGAAATCAGAACTGAACGAACCGGATGCGAGCGCTGCGCCAAGGACGATCCCTACGATCCCGAATAAGGCCGAGATGACATATCCCAGAATCGCCGGAGCGTACCGATCGGTGACCGCTCCCCGCCGGATCTGGATCATCGACACGATCAACAGGATCAGCGTGATGATGACAGAGGTCCCGCCGATGCCGATGAGCGCCTTGCCGGCAGAGGAGTCGATCGGCAGTTCCCTTCCGATCGCAACCATCGCTACCCCAGCGAAGAGAGTGATGCGCTGAGCGTTTGCAAGGACCCGGCTCGGCGCAGGGGAACTCGACCAGGTCACAGCCAGTAACTGTGTGGCCGCGACGATCGCACCCAAAAGGGTGCCCACCATGAAGACATGCAGCGGCAACCAGAGGCCGGTCCGGTTCGGGATAGGGACCAGCACGGCTGCTATCACGGCGCTCAGAGCACACAGGGCGAAGGTCGGTCGGGCCTGGGAATGAACAGCGCTCACCCGATCAGTAGCGCCCTGTGGGGACCCCTTCATGGGCTTCGATGCGTTGTCGTTCGATACTTTGTCCCTCGATGTCTTGTCCTTCGATGGCTCACTCACCCCATCGAAGGTAGACCCCATCGAACCCGGGCCCGGCCGGGAGTCGGGCGGGACTCCCTTTCAGGACACAGTTGTGTTGACACAGTTGGCCCCTTATGACTTGGCCCTCGATGACACAGTTGGCTGTCGTATCCGGACAGTCTCAGGTTGCAGTCTCGGGTTGCAGTTAGTCTCTCGGTTTGCCCGTATTCGAATCGACCCAAGGGTCTGAGGCGGTCGGGCAACGCGAAATCGGGGCTGACTCAATCAAGGGGACCAAAATGTCTGCAGCGCTGCAAGGCCAACGAGCACTGATCACTGGTGGCGGAAGCGGAATCGGACTTGGGTCCGCCATCGCGCTGGCCGAAGATGGAGCGACAGTCACCCTCATGGGGCGCACCGAGGAGAAACTCACCGCCGCGGCTGACCACATTCGTTCCGAGGTTCCGGGCGCAACTGTGCTGACCTTCGCAGGCGATGTCACCACTGAGCCCGATGTCGTGGCGGCTGTCGAGTTCGCAGCTCAGGGCCACGGTCTGGACATCTGCGTAGCAGCAGCGGGCGACGGCACCGTCGGACCCGTGGCTGTGATGCCCATTGAGGAGTGGAACCGAGTTCTGGGCGTATCACTCACGGGAGTGTTCCTGACGGTGAAGGCAGCGGCCGCGTCGATGATGAGGGCCGGTCACGGAGGCAGCATCGTGGCGATCTCGTCGTTGGCGGGAAGTGTCACACACAAATGGATGGGCCCGTACTGCGTGGCCAAGGCGGGCGTGGACATGCTGGTTCGTGTATCCGCCGATGAGATGGGAGTGGCTGGCATTCGAGTGAACGCCATTGCGCCCGGAATCATCGAGACAGACCTGGTGGCCATGGTGACCACGGAGTCCGAGGTCGGCCAGAGCTATCTGCGCGAGTCGCCCATCAGCAAGTTCGGTCAGGTCGATGACGTGGCACCGCTGGTCAGGTTTCTGGCTGGCCCTGAGTCGAGCCACATCACCGGAACCATCACTTCAGTCGACGGGGGCCAGCACCTGAGGGCCGGTCCCGACTACGGCGAGTTCGCACGGATGCTCTACGGCGAAGCGGTCGAAGGCAAACTGCCCGACGCCTGAGGGTTCGTCCCGTGGAAGAATCCACAGCCGTGGCGAAGACATCGATTTCCAGCGGTTCGGTCCTCATACTCGGGGGCCGTAGCGAGATAGGCCTGGAGATAGCGCAACGCCTTGCTCCGGGTCGGAGAGTGATCCTCGCCGCACGCCGCAGCGGCGATCTCGCAACAGAGGTCAGACGAATT
>CAUJEC010000136.1 GCA_963169245.1 Actinomycetota bacterium | reverse complement strand
GTGGACGACGTCCACCTGATCGCGGCGCTCGCGCTTCACCGTCGGATGACCGAGGATGAACTCCGCTACTGCCTCGGTGACCGGATCTACGACGCGTTCGCACCACGAGGCCAGCTTTACAACCTCGACGCCGAGGACCCCGATGGGATGGTGATTCTCGGCCAGACTCGTCACGGCGAGGACGTGCAGTTCTGCCGACGGGCGGCCGAGTCGGACCTTGTCGTCTATGTGAACATCAACCTGGTCTCGATGGATGGCGGATGGAAGTCCACCGCTACGGGTCTGTCGGGCTATCAGGGCGTGCGCCAGCATCACAACGTCAAGACGATGCGCAACACGCGGTCCTTCATGGACCAGGAGAACTCCGAGTTGCATCGCAGCAACTGGCGTCAGGGAGAGGTACTGCGCAACGCCGGAGTGAAGATCTTCCAGATCGAGACAACGGTCAACAACGACCTTTTCGGAGATGGACCCCTCAACGTGCTCGCCAAACGCGAGTGGGAGTGGTCAGCGCGTGATCGTGCGACCTTCGTCGGGGTCAAAGCAGGCCTCGACCGGCTGAAACCACCTGCTCGACGCCGAATCATGCATTCGTGGGAGGCGCCGTACTCGATGACCGGTGTTCACGCGGGCGAGGTCGAGGCAGTACACAGGCTCACAACGGCCGATGTGTATCGCCAGCAACTGGTGCAGGTCGAGGGACAGACCGACATTGTTCTTTACGGCATCCCGTATGTCGGCCCCTACAACGTGAACTCGATCATGAACCCGATCCTGGTCATGTGCATGGGACTCGGTTACTTCTTCAACATGTACAAGGGCCGCCCGATTGTCCGTGAGGGAGGGGTTCTGATCATGACGCACCCCACCGCTCGTGAGTTCCATCCGGTGCACCATCCGTCCTATATCGACTTCTTCGATCAGGTTCTCGCCGAGACAACGGATCCGGAGGAGATCGAGAAGCGTTTCGAGTCGAGCTTCGCTAACGATGAGTGGTACCGGCACCTGTATCGAACCTCGTACGCGTATCACGGCGTTCATCCGTTCTACATGTGGTACTGGGGAGCACACGCGCTGGAACATCTGGGCGGTGTGATCGTCGTCGGCGGGCATCCGGCCACCGTGCGGCGCCTCGGGTTCCGACCGGCGTCGACCCTTGATGACGCTCTCGAGATGGCGAGCGACATTGTGGGGCCATCGCCAACGGTCTCCTATGTGAAGAACCCGCCGCTGGGGATGGTGGAAGTATCGTGAGCAGTCCCGGCTCCGGTGGCGCCATGAGTCGACTGCGCGAACAGATCGGAACGGTGTCGAAGCCGCCGAGCCCAATCGGTTGGGCGCGTTCGCTTGGATTTCCCTACACATCGGCTGCAGTGCCGAGGGGTGTCGAGCCGCCAGCCGAGATCGATGCTCTGGGCGACAACTACGACACCGAATGGGCACGCGGCGGCATCGCCCGCGCAACAAGGCTTGTTGCGGTCGAGACGCTCGGCAGAGCGATCGCCACAGCCACCTGCCTGCCCGAGTTGAGGAACCGCGATCGCCTCGATGGACTCAGGGGGCCGGTGATCTTTGTCGCCAACCACCACAGCCACCTCGATACAACGCTTCTGTTGACCTCGATTCCCCTGCCGTGGCGACACGAACTCGTGGTCGCTGCTGCAGCCGACTACTTCTTTGACACTCGCTTCAAGGCTGCGCTCGCCGGCTGGGCATATGGCGCTGTGCCAATGGAACGCAAGAAGGTGAGCCGCAGATCGGCAGACCGGGCGGCAGATCTGCTCCTTGCAGGCTGGTCACTTCTGGTGTTCCCCGAGGGGGGGCGATCACCCGACGGTTGGGGTCAACCCCACAAGGGGGGTGCTGCGTACCTGGCGACCAGGCTGGGACTACCGGTCGTCCCCATTCACATGGATGGAACTGGTCGAGTGCTCCCCAAGGGTTCCAGGCTACCGAGCCCCGAGCGGGTTGTGGTCAACTTCGGCGAGCCGCTTCGTCCAGCCGAAGGCTCAGATGCCCGCTCCTTCGTGACCGACATCGAGCGAGCCATCGACCATCTTGCCGACGAGACCCACTCGGACTGGTGGTCGGCGAAGGTTCGTGCACATGCGGGTTCGTCGAGTTCTCTGGCTGGGCCTGATCACGACTCCTGGAGACGGGAATGGACCTCACCCGAACGTCAACCGGCAGCGCGCCGAACCAGACGCTGGCCGATCTGATCGTTCCGACTCACGCCGGATGCTCCCGCGGGAGCGCGGGTTCAACTCGGAACCGCGCAGACGTGCGGGAGCCCCAGTCCGGACGCTCCCCCGGGAGCGTCGATTCGAGTCACGGCTCCAACAGATCTGATCACGACTGACCCAGAACGCTCCCGCGGGAGCGCGGCTTCGGCGGCTAAGCCCCGGATCGTCGCTGGCCATCTGACGCTCCCGCGGGAGCGCGGCTTCAAGTCGCTGGCCACAGAGGCACCAGACGCCCTCTGATCGAACTCTAGAAGCATCGCCAGAGTCACCGGCCACAGAGGCTGCAGCAACAGTGTCGCGATCAGACAACCAAGAAAATCCATCCGTCAGCCAAGAAATGCGCTCGTGGGACTTCCGTACCAGTTCTTATGGTTTGGTATTCTGATCGAACTGGGGTTCGATCAGAATACCAAACCGCTGTGACAACTAGCGTCGAAATACTCAAACTCAAGTACCAAACCCAGACGGTCAGCACCGCTCAGACGCTTCCGCGGGAGCGTGACGCAAATGGAATCAGAGCCAGCTTGGCCATCGCAGGCTCACACGCTCCCGCGGGAGCGCGTGAGCCTCATTGACAATCCTCCTCAGAGGTCAAAAATGTCGCACCCCGCTTATATGCTGAGCGAACGGGCGTTCGCTCAGCATATAAGACGAGTCACCTAGGCCTGCCGTTGGTCAGCCCGATAACGCGCTCCAGCGGGAGCGTCACTCGCACGGCTAGATCTCAAACCTCCAGATCAAAACCAGCCCAAACGTCGTAGGTACATCCGGGATGTTTGGGATGGTGGGCATCTTCAGGCAAAACCGGCCCGCGCGCCCACGGGCGCTTCAACCCCGATGAGCGGGAGTACATGACGCAGACGAACCAGTCCGCGCTCCCGCGGGAGCGTCGGATGACCCGCGACGATCCGAGGCTTAGCCGCCGGACCCGCGCTCCCGCGGGAGCGTCAGACTCCGGCCGGCCGGGCCTCAGATCAAAGCGTCAAACTCGGCCGACTGTCCGAGCCTCAGATCCGAGCACACGAAGCCGCAAGGTCCTTGGCACAGAACAGATCCCAGCCGTCGACCTTCCCCGCGTAGAACCAGTCCTTGGATCCACGAAGTTCCCCTGCGAACTCCTCCTTGTGTTTCCACAGAATCACATTGGGGTTCGCTTCAGCCAGGACATCCTGCCAACCGGACTTCAGTTTGAGCATCGCCCCGTATGCAAGGAATGTCTCAGCACCGGGCCTGTCATCGACAAAGGTGTTGGACCGCTCACCGAGGCGCCATTCCAAGTAGTTGCCCGCATAGTCATGGGTGAGGGACCTGATGTCACCTCCGATGACATCTGCGGCAACCATCCGATCAACAAGCTTCACCGGATACATCTCAAGGTCATAACTCGGTCCAACCAACGCGTTAATCATGCTCGCACCGAAGAGAAGCGCACCCAATATCGAAACTGCGACGGCGACACGGCCCTTGAACATTGGGATGGAACCCAGATTGCTGAGCGAACTGCTGACCAGTGGAACCAGCGCGATCGCTGCGACCGGCACGAGCCGGTAGCCCGACAGCCCCATGAGGACCAGTCCAACAGCCGAGATCGCGCTCGCCCAGCGTCGGCCGCTCACACCCGAGGAACCTGCCACGTTGCCATAGATGGCCACGAGACCCAGTCCGATGAGCAGCCAGAACATGGGGTCGCTCGTCGCAACCGGACGCCACTCGATGTACATCCGGAGCGCTTCGCGCTCGATCTCATTGCCGAATTGGCGGGTCGGCAACAACATGATCTCGAACGGCTTCGGATACAGGGCCCCTCCGAGCACTATCCCACCGATGGCAGCGAGCACCGACGCTACTCGTGTCCTCTCAATGCGTCTCGACTCGATGACCTCGGCAACCATGAACAGTCCGAGCACCGCGATCCCATAGAGCCAGGTTCCATGAATGTTGACCCAAGCCACGAAAATGGGGACCAACCACCACGGAGAACGGCGTTCGTTCCAGATCAGCACCGCCAGCGCAAGGAGAATGAATCCCGGCAGTTGAGGACGGGAGTTGAGGAATGGCAACACGCAGACTGTCGTAAGCAGTGTGGGAACGAGCACTGCGAGCACGGTCTTGGTTCCGCGATCCGGTTGACGTGCGCCATCAAGAATCTGGCCAGGAGCGGGCTGATGTTGCGCCGTGAACGAACCGAGCCGAACGATCAGCAGGCCCAGCAGGCCCGCCAACAGAGCGGTCATCAAACGAAGACCAACCCCACT
>CAUJEC010000135.1 GCA_963169245.1 Actinomycetota bacterium | reverse complement strand
GTCCATCATGCCACCCTCGATCTGAGCAGCAAGATCCTCGGCGCCCACGAACTCGGCGCCCGCAGCAAGCGCCGCAGCAGCGGCATCGCCCTGGGCGAAGACCGCCACCCGAACGTCCTTACCGGTGCCTGCTGGCAGAGCAACGGTGCCACGGACCATCTGGTCCGCCTTGCGGGGGTCTACCCCGAGTCGCACCGAGATGTCGACGGATTCGTCGAAGTTACGACCCGAGAGGGACTTGACGATGTCGATCGCCTCGGTCGGGCTGTGGTGATGCTCGCGGTTGTATCGCTTGACCGCGTCCGCGTACTTCTTACCGTGGAAAGCCATTGTTTCTCCTTGAAGGGATACCTCGTGTTTGGCGGTGCCGTGGGCGAGGTCCTCCCACGGGGCCTTGACGGGTCACGGGGACCCGACGAATCACTCCGGTGTGCGGATGCCCATCGAGCGAGCGGTTCCTGCGATCTGCTTCTTTGCAGCATCGAGGTTGTCGGTGTTCAGGTCGGGAAGTTTGACCTTGGCGATCTCTTCGATCTGCTCATCAGTCAGTTCGCCGACGGAACCACGCCCGGGCGTCGAGGAGGCCTTCTGAAGCTTGAGCGCATCGCGGATGAGCACTGGCGCCGGCGGTGTCTTGAGAACGAACGAGAAGGTCCTGTCCTCGAAGATCGAGATCTCGACGGGGACGACCGTGCCACGCTGGGCCTCGGTACGTGCGTTGTACTCCTTGCAGAAGTCCATGATCGCAATACCGTGCGGTCCGAGCGCGGTACCGACGGGAGGCGCGGGCGATGCCTGCCCGGCCGGAATCTGGATCTTGACTACTGCTGCGACCTTTTTCTTGGCCATCGTTCACTTCCTGACAACGCAGTCCCTGCCTCGGTGCGGACTTGCACCGTTGGGACCGCCACTTTGGCGACCTGCAATTTTGCTCGCGATCGGGCCTTGCGGCAATTCCACCGTCGCGGGCGGGGTGTGTGGTACTAGAGCTTGCCCACCTGGGAGAACTCGAGTTCGACGGGAGTCTCACGCCCGAAGATATTGACGAGCACCTTCATCTTGAGATGATCCTCGTTGATCTCGACGATCTCTCCGGAGAAGTCTGCGAACGGACCGTCCTTGACCTGAACGGTCTCGTGCAGTTCGTACTCGAGACGTGGCTTGGCCCGCTTGGGTGCCTCGTCGGTGGGACCGTCATCGACTGTGATGAACCCCTCGACGTCACGCCGGGTCAGCGGTGTGGGCTTGTTTCCGGCACCGACGAATCCGGTTACACCCTCGGTGTTGCGGATCGCGTACCAGCTGTCGTCGTCGAGCCGACAACGGATCAGCAGGTAGCCGGGGAACAGTTTCTTCTTGGAGACGACCTTGCGGTTGGCCTTGACCTCGGTGACCTCTTCCATGGGGATGGCTATCTCATGGATCTTGCCCTCCATGTTGAGGGACTTGGCCCTGGCCTCGATCTTCTCCTTGACCTTCTTCTCGTAACCCGACTGGGTGTGGAGCACGTACCACTTGCCGGGACGGTCATATGGTGACTTCTCGCGGGCGGGCTTGGGAGCGTCGGCGATCACGTCGTCCTCGCTCAGCACAACGGGCTCGGGCTCAGGCTCGGGCTCAGCTTCGGCCGCAGGCTCAGGCCCGGTCGCAGGCTCAGCCGCAGTTTCGCCCTCAGCGTCGTCATCCCCGACCTCGACGGCCACGGGCTCGGACACTGCCTCAGCCACCGCCTCTGTGGCCACGTCTGCGACCACATCGTCCGTTGAATCCACAATCATTGAATTTTCAGTCATTGAATCGTCAGCCATCTCAGTATCTCCCGAGCGTCAGGGCGACTCCCTGACGCAAGGACTCGGCAGCCTGTCGCTTGCCCGGATTGATGATGAAGGTGAAGAACTTCTCGAACAGGTAGTCGCACGCGAACACGAATGCCGTGAAGAGAACCAGTGACACCAAAACGATGATCGAATACCGGATCACCACTTCCTTGGTGGGCCAGTTGACCTTCTTCATCTCGCCACGTACTTCACGCACGAACTGGCGAGGCTTGGTGCGCTCCTGTTTCAGGCTCTTCTGTGGAGCGGTACGCCGCTCGCGCACGGCAACAGGCGAGCCGTCCTCATTGACCGTCCCGGCCTTCTGAGCTGCTCGTTTCTGTTCTCGGTTCATCGACACGTCGAGGACCTCTCAAAGTCTGTACACACAGGAGTCATCTGAACTGCTTGTTCTTGTTCTTTCGAGCAGGGCAGGCGGGACTCGAACCCGCAACCGCCGGTTTTGGAGACCGGTGCTCTAGCCAATTGAGCCACTGCCCTTCGCACTAGTGCGTCCGGATACGTTAGTGGCTCCGGCGCTCCAGTGGCTATATGGGGTCCTCTCAGGACGCTGTGCGCTTACCTCGGGAGGCAAGAACCAGCGCCCCTGCGGCCGTCGCGGCGGTTGCCGCCGTTGCCGCAGCAGCAACGTAGGCGACACGTCGACGGTCGCCCCCTGAACGCTCATCGAGGCAGATACCGTCCTCGCGGACGAGTGTCATGACCTCTCCCACCATCGAGGTTCCGGGGTCGAGATACATGGGACGCATGGCGATCATCGCCTTGCGAATCTTGCGATACTGCGCCTGCTCGGCCTGGCAACGCAGACAGCGTTCGGTGTGCTTGGCGATACTGCGAGGTAGGTTCGATCCGGCCTCGGCCGACTCCGAGAGGAGCAGTGAGACGTCTTCACACCGCATGTGACTCCACCTCCTCGAGTCGGGGGAAGATCTCGGCCCGCAGGCGGTGTCGAGCCCGATGCAACCTGACCTTGGCCGCTGTGACCGTGATGCCCAGTTCCTCCGCGATGTCCTCGTGTGGAAGTTCGTAGATGTCACGCAGAACAACAACCGACCGCAACTTCGGCGGGAGCTCACCAATGGCGGCGTTCAGCCTGCTCCGCAGATCGATGACGTCGCTGTAGTGCTCCGGGTCGACCTCGGGACGCGTCTCGATGACGCTCGTGTCATCGAGGAGTTGGTCATGACGATGCTTGGATCGACGCTGGACGTAGGTCGCCGCACAGTTGGCGGTGATCCGATACATCCACGTCGAGAACTTGGCGTCTCCACGGAAGTTCGCCAGACCCTTGTGTGCCTTGAGATAAGCCTCCTGGGTCACGTCTCTCGCGTCCTCCTCGTCACCGGTCAACCGGATTGCCAACGTGTACATATCCCTGTACGTGGCTTCGACGAGTTTTCTGAATGCGGATTCGTCGCCTTCGCGGGCAGCCTTCACCAAGTCGGACAACTCGTCGTCCACTGACGGTTGTGACTCCGATTCGGTTCCAGAGGTTACGTCCCCTCTGTTTGAGTCGCTGCGGCGCATGTCGACACCTGCCCTCGTAGACCCTGACGTGTCGACGCTGACCCCTGTCGACTCCAGGAGCCTACTTCAGCGGGTTTCCTTGTGAACGGTGTGCTTGCGATCGAACCGGCAGTACTTCGAGAGCTCGATGCGTTCGCGGTTGTTGACCTTGTTCTTCTTGGTCATGTAGTTGCGACGCTTGCACTCGGTGCACTCGAGGGTGACCTTGACTCGCTTGTCGGATGCCATCTGTCTGCTCCTGTTGAGGATGTCGTTGGCGGTAGCGGCGGCCGGACTCGAACCGGCGACCTCTCGATTATGAGCCGAGCGCTCTAACCAGCTGAGCTACGCCGCCCTGAATTAACTGGGAGCCCCCTGTCAGAATTGAACTGACGACCTCTTCCTTACCATGGAAGCGCTCTGCCGACTGAGCTAAGGGGGCAAGCCGACGAGACGAAACCGTCGCCGGGCCGAGACGCGACAATAGCGGTCGCCTGCCGCGCGGAACAATCGCGGGTCCGACGAATGCCACAGGAATCTCCCGGTTTACGCGCTCAAGAATCCGGTCGAATGATCCGAAGTACCTATCGTGCAATTCGAACGGTTAGTCATTGAATCAGGCGACAACAGCATCGCTTTCGACCTTCATCCTCGCCTCACCGTGATCTCGGGGCTTTCCCAGATGGAGCGCGATGGACTCATCAACGAGTTCATCGGCGCCATGGGCAACTCCCGAGCCGGCGTGCACCTGGAGTTGATGGCCGACAGCGGGGGACGTTTCGCAGTGTTTCGCCCCAACGGCTCCCAGCACCGTGTGATCGACGTCGAGAACCGCGTCGATGTGACGTCGCAGTTCAGCGATAGCGACGGTTCGATCAATCTCTTGATGAGGGCGGGTCTTGACACCCGTACCGCACGACGCACGATGCGCTTCAACTCCCAGGACCTTGCCGAGGCCACCGAGCGCGACAAGCTGATCCAGGCTCTGGCCCGAATGGACCAGAACCAGCTCTGGGTCGCCGCCGAGGCGCTGCGTTCCGCCGAGCGTCGACTCGAGGAGGAGGCCGAGGCCACCGGATCTAGCGTTGAGGATGCAGCTGTCATCGAACGCATCGAGGATCACCACGCCGAGTTCGAACGCTCCCAGGCACAGAGCGAGTCGATCCGTCGTGCGACCTTCCTGATCTCGGGATTCGCAGCGCTGTTGTCGGTGCCACTCGCACGGGTCACCTCTGCACTTGCGGTCGTCCCGTTCGGACTCATCGCGATTGCATCTGTGCTGGTGTCCATCGTGTCGTGGCGCAAGATGGAGTCGGCCCGCAAACGTGAGGAGGAGGCGCTTGCCGATGCCGGAGCTCAGTCGTATCTGGGCTTCCACCTCCAGCGCGTCAACAGCCTGTTGTCCTCTGACGCCAACCGTCGCCGCCTGATCCGGGCAGCCGAGGAGCAGCGTGACGCAGCCCAGCGCTGGTCAGCTCTCGCTGGCGAGATCGACGTCGACTGGGCGGTCGAGAACCAGAAGGAGATCGGCCAGATGGCCAAGATGCGCTCCAGCGTTCAGCCGGGTGCCGCACTTCCGGCCGAGGCAGAGCACCTCGATGACACCGCTGCGATTGCACACGCAGTGGTCAGTCGACTCGGCCGACTCCGCAACCTGGGCACCTCCGGTGAGAGCTTCCCGGCGCTGCTCGATGACCCGTTCGTCAACATCGAACAGAGCATCATCCCAGCACTGCTCGAGGTGATGGTTCGCAGTTCCGAGCACCAGCAGATCGTGTTGTTGACCGAGTCGTCGACGGTCAGTTCATGGGCACACGTCGAGGCTATGACCGGAGCTGTCGGGCTCATCGAGCCGACGCCTGTGGTCAAGGCCACCAGCAACGCCTTCTGATTCGAATACCTGATTGCACTTTCAAGGAGCCCGGCTGCTACGCCGGGTTCCTTCGCGTCCGGGGTGCGGCGCAGTCGGCATGAAACCACCACCCCGTGATCGGCCGGGTTCCTTCGCTTCCGGGGTGCGGCGCAGTCGACATGAAACCACCACCCCGTGATCGGCCGGGTTCCTTCGCGTCCGGGGTGTATTGACGTCCGAGTTGCTGCCGATCGGGTGGCCGACCCTTCCGCCTGTGGGCACTCCGGCCGAGTGCTCCGGCCAAGTCATCTGGCCGAGTGTTCCGGCCGAGTCATCTGGCCGGTCGACGCCAGAATGCCCATCTGACGTACAACCGCGGCGCACTACGGTTGCGATCGTGAAGATCCGCCCTGCCGAGATTGACGACGCTGAAGCAATCCGGAACATCTACAACCCGTATGTCGTGGACTCGACCGCCACATTCGACCTGATCCCACGCACGCTCGAACAACAACAGGACTGGATCAAGGACCGCAGTGGCGCTCGCTTCATCCTCGTAGCCGAGGACGACGAGGGAACAGTCCGCGGGTTCGCGTCGATCTCCCAGTACAGGGACCGTCCCGCCTACTCCCCCACGGTCGAGAACTCGATCTACGTCGACCAGTCATTCGTGGGCCGGGGTCTGGGCAGATCGTTGATGGAGGAGCTGATCGAGACCGCCAGATCCCACGGGTTCCACTCGATGATCGCCAAGATCGTCGAAGGCCAGGACGCCTCTGTCGCTCTGCATCAGAGTTGTGGGTTCGAGATCATCGGTCACGAGCACGAGGTCGGCCGGAAGTTCGGACGTTGGCTCGACGTGCTCACCCTCCAGCGCATGCTGTGACGGGTTTCCGTTGCTGACGTGCCTCAACGCATGGACGCGGTTGAACGTGTCGACGAACGCCTCAAAACCCGAGACACCTGAACCAGTACGGTTCAGGTGTCCGTGATGTCTTCCGACATTGAATTGGTGGGCCGGGAAGGATTCGAACCTTCGAAGGCAATGCCGACAGGTTTACAGCCTGTTCCCTTTGTCCGCTCGGGCACCGACCCAGTGGGCATGTCACGATAGCGTTGTCTGACCCGGGACGCCTATCCGGGGTACACATGTCCGATGATTTTCCCTGCCCGGTCGCATCCCGCAGGGCTACAGGAGCCACAAATGCCGACATTCGACATCACGTCAGAGGTTGACCACCAGGAGATCCGCAACGCCGTCGACCAGGCAATGCGCGAGATCATCAACCGATTCGACTTCAAGAACACCGATTCGTCGATCGAACTCGACGAATCCTCGGTGACACTTCGTTCGGCGAGCGAGGACCGCCTGAACGCCGTCCGTCAGGTGCTCGAGGAGAAGTTGGTCAAGCGTCAGGTGTCGTTGAAGGTCCTCGATTACGGCAAGGTCGAGGCCGCCTCGGGTGGGGCATCGCGTCAGTCCGCAGCCCTGGTCGCCGGCATCAGCTCTGACAAGGCCAAGGCCATCAACAAGTTCGTGAAGGAGCTCAGCCTCAAGGGTGTTCAAACCCAGACCCAAGGCGAGCAGGTGCGGGTGACCGGTAAGAAGCGTGACGACCTGCAGGCTGTGATCAACGCCTGCAAGGAGCATGACTTCGGGATTCCACTTCAGTTCGGAAACTTCCGGGACTAAAGCGGGTTGCGGCCGGGTCGGCCCTGGCCGATGCCCGCTGGCGCCTCCCCTCCCGTCGCGCTGCGCGCGCCTGCCGATGCCAGAGTTGGCAGCCACTTCGCGGTCTATAGACCGCTTTTCGGCTGCCAGTTCGAGGGAGGAGCTGCCAGTTCGAGGGAGGTGGGGCCAGTTCGAGGGAGGGCCGGATCCGGGCGTGGCACGCCAGGGGTCGCCAGGTCGGGTGCCAGGGCCGTTCCGGGGCCAGTTCGCGTGCGAACCGCTCAGGCCCAGCCGTTACCGCGCAGGCGGGCGATGCGCTCGGGCACGGGTGGATGCGTCGAGAACAGGTTCGCCATGGTCGATCCCGACAGCGGGTTGACGATGTAGGCGGATGACACCGCCGGGTTGATGTCGGCAGGAATGCGCTGTGCCCCGTACTCGAGCTTCTCGAGCGCCCGGGCGAGCGGCTCACCAGTACCAAGCATTCGAGCGGCCGACGCATCAGCCTCGAATTCACGGCTACGACTGACCGCAGCCTTGATGATCGCCGCCGCGATCGGCGCAAGAATCACCATCAGCAGCGCCACGATCGGGTTGGAGTCACGGTCACTACCACGACCACCCGAGAACATGAGACCCCATCGCGCAATACCGGCGGTGAAGGTGATTCCCATTGCCAGCGCTGCCGCGACCGAGCCGATGAGGATGTCACGGTTGCGGACATGGGAGAGCTCATGGGCCAGCACTCCCTGGATCTCGTCCCAGGTGAGGATGTTCAACAGGCCCTCGGTGACACACACCGCAGCGTGCTCTGGGCTGCGGCCAGTGGCGAAAGCGTTGGGTTGAGGGTTGCGCGACACATAGAGCCGAGGCATCGGCAGGTCTGCACGGTTACAGAGGTCCGCCATGATCGAGTGGTACTGGGGCATCTGGTCACGGGTGACTTCGACCGCATTCGCTGCCTTGATCGCGAGCTTGTCGGAATACCAGTAAGAACCTCCGCACATCACCAGTCCGATCAACAGACCGATGACCATTCCCGACGGACCGCGCAACATGTATCCGACAGCGATGCAGAATCCTCCAAGACCTGCGAGCAGAACTGCTGTTTTCACGTTGTTGACCATTGACGGACCGTTCGGGAACTCAAGAACTGTGGCTTCAGACCAACGGTAGGCCCGTCGTCGCCCACTCACTCACCGCAGGACGCACACTCTGAAACGTCGCTCAGTCACACCGCTGATTCAGCTCAGTCGTAGTACCCAGAGTGGATGTATATGCATGGGACGTCGTGAGCCCGGAACATCTCGACGTTGCGGATGTCGTCCTCGAACGCCAGCCGAAGGTCCATGCCCCGGGCCTTCATAGCGTCGACGGTCTCGCTCTTGAATCGTCGTGACGCCGTGTAGTCCCCGAAGTCCCGCATGAACAGGCCATCCCAATGAAGCTCGTGGCGATCGAGCCACTCCAGAGTCTGAGGTCGAACCCGCATGGGCCGGGCCGTGAGCAGCACCACCGAGTGGTCGCCTCGCAGCAGATTCAACAGAACCGAGGTGTCCGCTATCACGGGATCATCGACACACGCCGAGAAGAAACCGTCCCAGTCACGTCGGGAACCAGAAAGGAAATGCTGACGGTGCGACGCGTCAGAGATCACCCCATCCATGTCGAACACGACGGTCTGGGACCCACGGTTGGCGCCGGCTCGCCAGAGCCAGTTGGGAAACTCGCCGTCCGCTTCGCTCACGCACTCGACCCGCTGATCTGACTCATCACCCCAGCGTCGGCCAAGGTCGTCGTGTCGCCCAATTCTCGCCCCTCGGCCATGTCTCGCAACAACCTGCGCATGATCTTGCCCGAACGTGTCTTTGGCAGGTCCGTGACTGCGACGACCTGCTTGGGCCGAGCGATCGCACCCAGCTTGGTGGCGACGTGCCTTCGTATCTCCTCGATGAGCTCTTCGGAGGGTTCGTTGCCTCCACGCAGAATCACATAGCCGTAGATGGCCTGTCCTGTGAGCGGGTCGGCAGCACCGACAACCGCGGCCTCCGCGACAGCGTCATGGTCGACAAGTGCGGATTCGACCTCGGTGGTCGAGATCCGGTGTCCCGAGATGTTCATGACGTCATCGACCCGGCCCATGAGCCACAGGTAGCCGTCCTCGTCCAACCTGGCGCCATCACCTGCGAAATAGCGGCCCGGATAGCGGGACCAATACGTGTCGAAGAAGCGTTCCGGGGCTTTCCAGACTCCACGCAGCATCGCCGGGAAGGGCTTGGTGATGGTCAGATAGCCACCGCCTTCGGTCACCTCGTTGCCCTCGTCATCGACGACTTCGACAAACACTCCGGGAATGGCTCGACACGCCGAACCCGGCTTGGTTTCGGTGATACCCGGCAGTGGCGTGATCATGATCCCGCCCGTCTCGGTCTGCCACCAGGTGTCGACGATCGGGCAGCGCTCGGCGCCAATGTTGCGGTGGTACCACAT
This sequence comes from Actinomycetota bacterium, assembly GCA_963169245.1. GTDB lineage: Bacteria > Actinomycetota > Acidimicrobiia > Acidimicrobiales > Microtrichaceae > JAGQSZ01. Next base: position 16,066 of record CAUJEC010000135.1, on the reverse strand, counting down.
CCACGCCTCGGGATTGATGGGCTCGCCCACCGATCCGAGCAGCCTCAGCGACGACAGATCATGCTTGGCGGGCTCGGCCTCGCCCCACTTCATGAACGCCCGAATCGCGGTCGGGGCGGTGTAGAGCTGGGTGACCTTGTATCGCTCGATGATGTCCCACATGCGGTCCTTGGCCCATCCAGCGGGGTCATCACCATTGCGCTCGGACTCTCGTGGTGTATCCGGCGTGCCCTCGTACATGACGACGCTCGCCCCGTTGGTGAGAGGTCCATAGACGATGTAGCTGTGTCCGGTCACCCAACCGATATCAGCCGAGCACCAGTAGATATCGCTCTCGGGTTTCAGGTCGAAGACCTCCCGGTGGGTCCATGCGACCTGGGTCAGGTACCCGCCGGTCGTGTGCATGACCCCCTTGGGTTTGGCAGTCGTGCCAGAGGTGTAGAGCAGGTACAACAGGTGCTCGCTATCCACCGGCACTGCGTCAGCATCAGCATCGGCATCTGCCATCAGGTCGTGCCACCACAGGTCACGTCCCTCGGTCATCTCGACATCTGTGTCGCAGCGGTTGACCACCACAACGTTGCGGATCGTCGGGCAATCCGCGAGGGCGACGTCGATGTTCGTCTTGAGACCAGACGGCTTGCCCTTGCGGTATCCGGCGTCTGCTGTGATGGCGACGACAGCCTCGGCGTCGTTGATCCGGTCGATTAGCGAATCTGGACTGAACCCGCCGAAGACCAGGGTGTGGGGTGCTCCGAGTCGGGCACATGCGAGCATCGCGACGGCCGCCTCTGGGATCATCGGCATGTAGATGCAGACCCGGTCGCCTGTTTCGACCCCAAGGTTGATCAGAACCCTGGTGAAACGCTTGACGTCATCGAGAAGCTCGGCGTAGGTGATCGTCCGGGTGTCGCCCGGCTCGCCCTCGAAGTAGATGGCAACACGGTCCCCGATGCCGGCTTCGACATGGCGGTCCAGACAGTTATACGCGACGTTCAGTTTTCCGCCAACGAACCAGCGGGCGTTGGGCAGGTCCCATTCGAGGGTCGTGTGGAAGTCCTCGAACCAGGTGATGAGGTCCCGCGCCTGTGTTGCCCAGAAGTTCTCGTAGTCCTCGCCATCGGTGTAGATGGAGGGGTCGGTCAGTCGCGCTGAAGCTGTGAACTCGGGAGACGGCGCAAACTTGCGGTCCTCCACCTGGTAGCTGTCGATTGACCCGCTCAATGCTGATTCTGGTGATTGCGCCATGGTCCCCCCGTGGCTGATTCGACGACGTTCGAATGCTAGACCCGCAGAACCCGGGCATCTACCAGCGGAGGCCGCTCGGGCCCCTCAGCAGGACCAAGGGTTGGTGACTCGAACGCCATCGAAACGCTGAAAGTCAGAAGCGTTGCGCGTCACGACGGTCATGTCGAGCGCCAAAGCCGTCTGGGCGATGAACGAGTCTCGGATTGGTGCAGGGTCTGGGACGTGAAGCCCCGCTGAAATCCTGCCAACATGCGCGTCGACATCCAAGAAGCGCCCAAGGAAGGCATCCATCACGTTTCCCTGAAGCCAGTCACGCAGAAGTTGACCCTGGCGTTGAAGCCGCACCTGTCAAGTACCAAGGATCTAGATAGCTACTCCAGTGAACCACCCCAACTGAGCACCCGGAATCCGCCGAGGCCACTCGGGTCGGTCAGTGCCTCCGCCTCGGCGACGCGGCTACGAGCGCGGATCGCAAACAGGTCTGGGGCAGCGGCTGATGCCTGCCAGACACGTCTGCCTTCATCGACCAGCCCAGCAATTCCAAGCTCTGCCAACCACTCGGATTGCGACTGGTTGACCGAAGGTCCGCCCACCGCTTCAAGTTGGTCGATGGCGACGTCAACGGTTATGTCCTGTGTTCCCGGAGCCTCGGTTGGAGCTCCACCTCTCGAGTGACCACGGTAGGTGCGCACCCACTCGTTCTGGTGCAGAGCCGCCATTTCGGCCGTGGTCCGTGCGTAGTCGACGACTGTAACGGTCCCGTCGGGACCGACAAGGTCGAGCGCTCGCCGTAACCACTCTCCCGCTCGCTCTTGTAGCGGAATCCGTGTTCCTGGCGACGCCTCGGGAGCCAGTCGGTCAAGCCTCTCGGCCAGCGTCCGGTCGACCCGTTCGAGGGTCTCGCGGCCATCGTCAGGGTTAACCCATACCTCTCGCCACTCAGCGCGTGCGACTTCGGTCTCCTCACCGCGCGTCCCAGAGTCGCGCTCCCCGGACCGTTCAAAGAGTCGAAACGGGATGTTGTCGAGAAGTTCGTTGGCGAACACCAGGTCCGCCTGTTGGGGCAGAGTCTCCGCTCCGGCGTGGGAAAAGAAATGCAGTCCGGCCCCGCCACCATGATCCACGGGCAAATGCTCGGCCTGTCGGGCTCGAAGGCTCGGAGAGACCTCCACCAAGTGGTACCGCAGTGCGGCCGCACACCGTGGCGCAGCGGCACGCACCGAAATCGCGAGCGCCCCGCGACCCGCTGCGAACTCGACGACAGTGAAGGTCGGGGGGCACCCGGCCCGTTCCCAACATCGGTCCAGGTACTCCGCTACGAGCACACCGAAAAGTGGGCCAACCTCTGGGCTCGTGATGAAGTCGCCACGAGCTGCACCTGCTTGACCGCTGGTTGCGAAGAAGCCGGTCTCTTGTTCGTAGAGCGCCCGCTCCATGAACTCGTCGAAACGAAGCATGGCGCTGGCTCTGGCTCTGGATATGGGTCGCTCAGCCGCCGAGGATCATCGCTACCGGAGCGAATGTCGACAGGTTCGACAGCGGACCGGGGACCACACCGAGCAGCAGCGTCGCAATGGCGGAAATCACAATCGCGCTCGCAAGACCCGTCGGAACCCGAAGCGGCGAGACATCGCCATCGGGCGCCTCCTCGAACCACATCGTCTTGCAGACATTCAGGTAGTAGAAGGCGCTTATGACAGCGTTGACTGAGATTGCAACTGCAAGGACATAGCCAATCGGGGTATCGGCACCGACAACGGTCTGCCAGATCGCCACCTTTGCGTACCACCCACCGAAGGGCGGAATGCCGATAAGCGAAGCCATGAAGAACGTCATGGCGACGGTCAATCCGGGTGCGTACTTGATAAGACCACCGAAGCTTGTGATCTCACCCGAGCGGGTCTTTCGAGCAACAGCGACGACAACTGCGAACGCACCAAGGTTCATCGCCGCGTAGATGATCAAATAGATCACGATTGCGCTCAGCGCTTGGTCGGGGTTGTTCTCAATGGCACCAAAGGCGGCGAGCATGTACCCGGCGTGACCAATACCCGAGAAGGCCAGCATCCTGACGATGTTGGTCTGCTTGAGGGCTATCAGGTTTCCGATCGTCATCGTCAGGATCGACAGCGCCGCGAACACCGGCTGCACGATGTCAGGCCTCGTGTAGAAGCAATAGAACACAAGCTGGATCAGCGCCACGAAACCGGCCGCCTTTGACGCAACCGCCAGGAAGGTCGTCACTGGCGTTGGCGCCCCTTCGTAGACGTCAGGTGCCCAGAAGTGGAAAGGAACAGCCGACACCTTGAATGCGAACCCGATGATCACGAACACGATCCCAAGGGTGACAACCGGTGCGCCCCGGCCATCACCTAGGTGGGTGAGCTGAGCGGCGATCGCATCGAGGCGTGTCGAATGACCGATGCCGTATATCAGCGACATGCCATAGACCATGACCGACGATGCGAACACGCCCATCAGGAAGTACTTCATACCCGCTTCGTTGGACTTGGGGTCCGCCTTGCGCCACGACGCCAACATGTAGGCCGGCATCGAGAGCAGTTCAAGGGCGATGAAGATCGTGATCAGGTCGCGGGCCGATGCCATGACGACCATGCCGAGCGTCGACGCGACCAGCAGCGAGTAGTACTCGGACTCCCAGTAGTCACCCTCGGCGATGTAGTTCGTCGACAGCAGCACGACGATGTACGCGGTGACGATGAACAGTGCCTTGAGCACAAGCGACACCGAATCGACCACATAGGACCCGCCGAAGAGCGAGCGGTCAGCGCCGTCGACCGCAAGGGTCAGAATCGGGATGAGCGACCCGAGCAGGGTGAGGTTCGCCAACGGCGACATGAAGGGCCGGGCCTTCTCCAGCTTGATCGAGTCCAACAGGATCAACACCAGAACGCCGACGGTCAGAACCAGCTCGGGCGCAACCGCATGCCAGTCGAAACTGGGGTTCACATAGTTGGGATCGGGAAGGAGTTGAACCAGGTTGGCCAGCACGGTGGATCAGCCTCCGACGATCTTCGCAATGGCCGAGACCGCAGGCTCTGCGGTGTTGAACACGATCGAGGGGACGAAGCCCAACACGACGATGAACACGACGAGGGGAACCCATGCGATCCACTCGTAGATGTTCATGTCAGTGATATGAGGATCATCCGCGAACTCTTCGGTCGGGGTGCCGAAGGCCGTGCGCTGGTAGAGCCACAGCAAGTATCCCGCAGCGAAGACCGTACCGATTGCTGCGACCACCATGAGAGTACGGAACAGGCCGGTTGAGAGACCTTGGGCTGGGTTATAGGCAGCGAGGATCGCCGGGAACTCGCCCCAGAACCCTGCCAAGCCTGGCAGACCGAGTGACGCCATTGCAGCCAGACCGTAGATCCAGCCGAACTTGGGCGCTTGCACCAGCAGACCACCGAGACGCTTGATCTCGAGGGTGTGGTACCGATCCTTCATCGAACCTGCGATGAAGAACAACAGGCCGGTGATCAGACCGTGCGAGATCATCCCGAACACCGCGGCGTTCATACCGAAGGTTGTCAGCGTCGAGATTCCGAGCATCGTGTAGCCCATGTGGGCAACCGATGAGAAGGCGATCAGTCGCTTCATGTCGGTCTGTGCGAGACAGCCTAGCGCACCGTAGATAATGCCGATCGCTGCCAGGATGCCGATCGCGGGCGCCCACTGTCGTGCAGCGTTGGGCAGGATCGGAATTGCGATTCGCATGAAGCCGTAGGTGCCGAGCTTGAGGAGGATCGCAGCCAGGATGACCGAACCCTGGGTTGGGGCCTGGGTGTGAGCGTCGGGCAGCCAGGTGTGAACCGGGAACAGCGGAACCTTGACGCCGAAGCCGAGGAACATGCCGCCGAAGACGATGACTGCGGTGGTCTTGGCGATTCCAGCTGCTCCGGCGAGGGTGAGGGCCTCGATCCCGAAGGTGTGCATCGGATCGCCCGCCTGCAGATCGGCGAAACGTGGGGCCAGGGCGTGAAGCTGCTCAAGTGCAGCACCAGACGGGGCCTTCGAGAGGAAGTACACCGCCACAAACGCCACGATCATGAACGCAGAGCCGAAGAATGTGTATAGGAAGAACTTGATCGATGCGTAGCGCCGCTCCGGCCCACCCCAGACACCGATGAGGAAGTACATCGGCAGCAGGGTCGCTTCGAAGAACACGAAGAACAGCATCAGGTCCTGTGCGAGGAACGAGCCGAGCATCGCCGTCTCGAGCACCAGCATGAGGGCGAAGAATGCCTTGGTGTTACCGGGCGACGGGATGTGGTTCCAGCTGTAGATGAACACCAGCGGCATGATGAACAGGGTCAGCATCACCAGCGGCAGCGACAGTCCGTCGAGGGTGAGGATGAAGCGGCTGTTGATCAGGTCGATCCAGCTCGTGTCGACCTTGAACTGCATCTCTGCGGCTCGGTCGAAGTCGAAGTTCGCTGTGAGGACTATGCCCATCACGAACGCCGCCAGTGAGGCGATCACACCAATGCCCTTGATGGACGACTCGCTCTCTTTAGGAACGAGGAGCATCAACAGCGCTCCTGCCAGAGGCAGGAACAGTGTGACGATCAAACCCCAGTCGTTGAGGAAACTTTTCATAGGATTCGGCTCTCCCTGTCGCTTGTCAGCCGATTACCAGTACGAACACGGCGGCGAGTACCGCCACACCACCGAAGAACACAGCGGTGTAATGCTGGATGCGTCCGGTTTGGGTCTTGCGCAGAGCGCCACCCATCTCGTCTGCGGTCCTCGCCACACCGTTGACCGTGCCATCGACGATTGCACGGTCAATGTTCTTGTGAACCCACTTCGCGCTAGCCACGCCACCAGTACCGACGAGGTTGACCACCCCGTCGATCACGTTCTGGTTGACCCAGTTGACGCCACGGGCGAAGGGGTGCTTGACGAAGTTCACGATGACTTCCTCGTAGAGGTAGTCGAAGTAGTACTTGTTGACCAAGATCTTCTTGCCGGTCGCTGCAAGAGCGTTGCGAGAAGACAGGTTCCGAAGGAAGCCGAACGCACCCTTCCAGTAATAGAGGTAGACGATCGCTATGCCTGCTCCGGCCACGACCAACGAGGTCACCGCTAGCAGCGGGTTGAACTTGGCCACGCCGATGTGGGGGAAGTAGGCCGCCACTGGCTGGACGTAGTGCTCGAATGCGTGACCGCCGATAATCGGGATGTCCCAGGGGCTGTTGAAGACGCCGGCGATGGTGGCGAGCACCGCCAGGATGACCAGCGGAACAGTGATGGCCGGACCACCCTCGTGTGGCGTGCCGTGTCCACGGTACTCACCGAAGAACGCGTACCAGATCGTGCGTGTCATGTAGGCGGCGGTGCAGAAAGCGCCGATCAGCAACATCACCAACATGATCGTGTAGGTGCCGTTCGCTCCCGACCCGCCGGGGAATCCACCCGCCCCGGCGAGGATCTCGTCTTTGGACCAGAACCCGGCGAACGGGAAGATACCAGCGAGCGCAAGAGTCGCGATCACATAGGTGTAGAAGGTCCGCGGCATCACTTTACGGAGCCCACCCATGTCGTTGACCATGTCGAAGCTGTGGTGACATGCATGACTGAGCGAGCCAGCACCGAGGAAGAGACAGGCCTTAAAGAATGCGTGTGTGAACAGGTGGAACAGGGCCGCGGTCCAAGCTCCCATGCCGAGAGCCGTGACCATGAACCCGAGCTGAGAGACAGTCGAATATGCCAGCACCTTCTTGATGTCGGACTGCACGAAGGCCAACAGTGCACCGAACACGGCCGTGATCGCACCGACCATGGCGAGAGCGTTGACCGACGAGCCGCTGATCGAGAAACCCTCGAAGAACACCGGGTAGAGACGAGCGACCATATAGATGCCTGCGACGACCATGGTGGCCGCGTGAAGCAGCGCCGAGACCGGTGTTGGGCCGGCCATGGCGTCTGGCAGCCAGGTATGAAGGATGAACTGCCCCGACTTCGACATGACCGCAGCCATCAGACACAGCGAGGCGATCAGCAGCGTCGAGTGACCGATTCCCCCGCCGGCGGCGAGGATGTTGATGTCGAGGATCGAGAAGCTTCGCCCAGCAGCGAAGTACAGGATGATCACGCCGATGATCAGCCCGACGTCACCCACACGGTTGGTGAGGAACGCCTTGAGCGCCGCATCGGAGTTGGGTTTCTCCTCCCACCAGTGACCGATGAGAGCGAACGAACACAGTCCGACGAGCTCCCAGCCGACGAGCATCTGCAGGGTGTTCTGTGCGAGCACGAAGAACAACATTGACGCCGCGAACAGGCTGAGAAACGCGAAGTAGTGCGTGTAGCGACGATCACCGCCCACATAGTCCGTCGAGAAGATGTTGACCAGCAGCGAGATGAACGAGACGACGATCAGCATCATCACCGACTGGCCGTCGATGAGCGTGCCGATGGTGACTACGTTGTCACCGCTCTCGAACCACTTGACGCATTCGACGACCGGCTGGCTGGCGTGACCCTCTTCGGCCATGGCCTCGGGCAGTTCGCCGGCTTCGGTGTGGGCGACCTTGGAACACGTCGGGTTGACATACTCCATGCCGCTGACGTGGTGGCCGGCCTCGGGCTCGGCGTCACGGTGTTGGATCCAGTTGGCGCCCATGATGAGCGACAGGATGAACACGATCGAAAGGGCGGTGATACCGACCTCGGAACCACCCTTGGGGAACTTCTTGCCGAAGAGCAGGATGATCAGGAACGAGACGACCATGATCACAGGGATGATCCAGGCGTGCGTGAGGAACCACATACGAATCAGCCCTTCAGCTCGCTGAGAGCATCCAGGTCGATGCTTCGCTTGTTCCGGTAGATGAGCAACACGATCGCCAGACCGATACCAACCTCGGCTGCTGCGATGGCAATGATGAACAGGGCGAACACCTGCCCCGATGCACCCCAGAAGGTGCTGAACGCAATGAAGTTGATGTTCACTGCGTTGAGGATGAGTTCGATCGACATGAGCACGAGCACGCCGTTACGGCGCACGATCACGCCGTAGACGCCGATCGAGAAGAGGATGGCTGCGAGGAGGAGGAACTGGATCAGGAACATGGGATCTTCGCCGTTCAGTCCTTGCGTGCCAGTACGATCGCGCCGATCAGTGCGACGAGCAGCAGCACCGATAGGACCTCGAACGGGATCAGGTACTGGCTGAACAGCGTGTCCGCTACCGCCTGTGTACGTCCATTCGAGTTAGGGCCGGCCACGCCCTGATAGGCCTGGAATGTGAGCTTGTCGTTGCCGAAGGTCTCGATGAGCGCATAGGCGATGATCGCCAACAGACCGAGTCCGGCGACGGCGCCAACAGGTTTGAGGTTGTTGTCGAGTTCCTCGGAGACTCCCATCGAGGCACGGGTCAACATGATCCCGAAGAGGAATAGCACCAGAATCGCCCCGAGGTAGACCAGGAACTGGGTGACGGCGACGAACTCGGCCTGGAGGACGACATAGTTGATGCCGACGCCGCCGAGCACGATCATCAGCCACAGTGCGGCGTGGACGACGTTCTTGGTCGTCACGACCCGGAATGCGCCGTAGATCATGACCACTGCTGTGACCGCGAAGATGACCTGCGCGGGTGCGGAGAACGTGATCTCGGGTTGGGCCATGATCGGCGTCGGGCCGTCGCCACCGGTGGCCTGGAGGCCTGCGCCGAGCGCTGCGAGCAGATTCATCGCGGCACCTTCTTGACCTTCATCTCGGAGCCGGCCTCGTACTGTTCGAAATCGGGGACGGTGTCCATCCACTGGTCCAATCGGCTCTTGTCATGGAGCAGGTCACCGATACGGGTCTCGGAGTACTCGTACTCGGGGCTCCAGAAGAGTGCCTCGAACGGGCAGACCTCAACGCAGATCCCGCAGTACATGCAGAGCGAATAATCGAAATCGAAACGATCGAGTTCGTTGACCGAGCGGGGCTTGCCGCCTTCGCGTCGTGGTGGGGCGAGGGTCTTGTGGGCCTCGATGTAGATGCACCAGTCGGGGCACTCACGGGCACACAGCATGCAGGCCGTGCAGTTCTCGATCTTGAGGGCGATGACGCCACGGGCCCGGGTTACGGGCTCCTCCTTCTCGTGGGGATACTGCACGGTCGCAGCACCCTTTGAGGGCGACGGCGGCTTGAGCGGACCGTCGGGGAACATCGTTTCGAGGGCCGTCTTCATCGTGATGCCGAGGCCCTTGACGATGCCCTTGCCCGGGATGTCTGGTTTCTGAGGCATCAGAACACCACCTTTGCAATGGCGGTAACCACAATGTTTGCGAGCGCAAGCGGGATGAGGAACTTCCAGGCGAACCGCTGGAGTTGGTCCTCACGGTAACGGGGAAGAGTGAAGCGCACCCAGAACACGACACCGACCAACAGCACCGCCTTGGTCGAGATCACGATCGGTCCGACGACGTGCATCACGCCGGTCCCGAGTCCCCATGCGGCAGGCAGTGCCCACCCACCGAGGAACAGGGTCGAGGCGACCGCTGCGAAGGCGACCGCTGTCGCGAACTCGGCGATGAAGTAGATCAGGAACCGGATGCCGGTGTACTCGACGTGATAGCCGGCCACGAGCTCGGACTCGGCGATCGGCATGTCGAACGGGGTCTGGGTCAGTTCGGCCTGCACCGAGATGACGAAGATCATGAATGCTACGAACTGGGTGATTACGAACGGGTTGCCGATCCAGTCGATCCCGAAGATCTCTCCGTTGGCCTGTGCGGCGACGATGTCCTGCAGATTCAGGCTGCCCGCAGCGACGACCACACCGATGGTGGCCAACACGAGGGGGAGTTCGTATGCGATGAGCTGACCACCGGCTCGCAGTGCGCCAATGAGGGCGTACTTGTTGGCCGAGGCCCAACCAGCCATCAGGATGCCGATGACCGACAGCGACGACATGGCGAGCACGAAGTAGATGCCCGTACCGAGGTCCGACACGACGGCGTTTGGGCCGGCGGGGATCACGATGAACATCAGGAACGTCGAGGCCAACACGATCGCCGGGGCGAGCGCGAAGATCTTGCGATCGGCGTCCTCGGGGAAGATGTCCTCCTTCTGGAGCCACTTGCCGACCTCGGCGAGGAGCTGCAGCGAACCGTAAGGGCCCGCTTCCATCGGCCCGAGTCGACTCTGCATGAACGACACGAACTTGAACAGGTACAGGTAGACGACCCCGCCGGTCAGCAGGAGCAACATGACGAGCCCGCCGAGCACACGCAGGGTGGTCTCCTGCCAGTAGGCAAGCTCGAGTCCGAGAACGGTGTGGATCATCGGTCGATGTCTCCGAGGATGAAGTAGAGCGACCCCAGGATCGTGATGATGTCGGGCACGTAGACGCCTCGCAGCAGCCACGGGGTAATCGAGACGTTGTTGAAGCTGGCCGAGCGGATCTTCACCCGGAACGGGTTCAGGCCACCCTTGGAGATGACGTAGTAGCCCATCTCGCCAAGCGGGTTCTCGGTGGCCACGTAGGCCTCGCCGGTCGGGACCTTGATGATGCGGGGAACCTTGGCCATGATCGGGCCGCCGGGCAGTCCGTCACAGAGTTGGTCGATCATCTTGGTGGCCTCACGGACCTCCTGCAGTCGCACCCAGAATCGGGCATAGGAGTCGCCGTCGGGATGCGTCCAGACCTTCCAGTCCAACTCTGGATAGACGAGGCCGAAGCAGTTGTCGCGACGGTTGTCCCAGTCGATACCCGATCCGCGGGCGTTGGGGCCCGAGAGCCCGTACTGCATGGCGACATCCGGCGGGATGACGCCGATGCCACGCATGCGGGACTCGAAGGTCTCTGCACCCATGAGCAGGTCGTCGATCTCGTCACAGAAACGGCGGACCTTGACCATGACCTGCTTGGTCTCGGCGAGCCAGCCCTTGGGCAGATCGTCGAGCAGACCCCCGATACGATCGAAATTGGGGTGGAATCGTCCGCCGGTGACCGCCTCGATCTGATCGAGCACGAACTCACGGTCTCGGAAGGCGTAGAACGCGGGGGTCACCGCACCGAGCTGAACGCCCATGTCCCCGAGGAAGAGGATCAGGTTCGCGACGCGAGACATCTCGAAGAGCAGCGTGCGGATCCACTGGGCACGCGGCGGCGCCTCGATCTCCATGAGCTGCTCGCAGGCGAGGATGAAGGGGACCTCGTTGGCGAAACTGCCGAGCCAGTCGATCCGGTTGATCAGCGTGGTGACCTGCGGGAAGCTGCGGACCTCAGAGAGCTTCTCGTAGCCACGGTGCATATAGCCGGCGATGGGTTCGGCCGATATGACCTGCTCGCCATCGAGACGGGCGACGATGCGCAGCGTGCCGTGCGTGGCGGGGTGCTGCGGGCCCATGTTGAGGATCATGCCCTCGGTCTCGAGTTCGACGTTCACCCGGGCATCAGCTGCCTTGGCGGCCATGTACTGGAGCTTCTGGCGATCGGTGATTGCGGTCATGCGTCACCCCCGTCGGCGGGTTCTGTCGTTGCGCCTGTCGCACCATCCGGCGCGCCCGGCGCGCCCGGCGCTGGCACCTCGGGCATCGCCTCGACGTCCACGATTCCTGGCCAGGGCTTTACCTGGCGAGCTACGAGCGGGAAGTCCTTACGCAGCGGATATCCCTCGAAATCCGAAGGAAGGTACATGTGACGCAGACCCGGATGGCCGACGAAGCCGATACCGAACATCTCGTGGCATTCGCGTTCGTGCCAGTCCGCCCCTGCGAAGACACTGGTCCAGGACTCGACCTCGAAGGGATCGTCCGGGACGTCGGCCTTGAGGGTGACTCCCCAGGTGGCGTTGGGTTCGCCGATGTGGGCGACACGTGCGAAGACCTGGAACCGGGTCTCTCCGCCGGCGTAGCCCTGCTCGATGGGGCCGGGACCGGGACGATCCTCACCCGAGAGGATGCGGTCGACCTCGGAGTCCATGGAACGTCCGTAGGGGGATTCCATCCAGTCGATACCGGAGAGGAAGCCGAAATAGCGGGCATGTAGGTCGTTTCGGGCGACCTCGGCGGCGGCCCGCCAGGCGTCGGTGGCAACACGGATCCACAGGTCCTTGCCAACAACGATGTGCGAGTCGACGATCGAGTCGCCCAGATGGTGGGTGAAGCGCTCGAGGAGCGCTTCGAGGCGCTCGTCGCGTGGGGCGGCCACTTCGACCTCCACCTCTTGTGGGGCGGCCTCTTCTGGCGTGGTGGTCTCGTCGCTCATCGGATCACTCCACCACCAGCGGGGCGCCCCGCCAACGCTCGGCCATATCCTCGTTCTGGATGCGCTCCTGGAGCATCACGACGCCTTCGAGCAGCGCCTCGGGGCGTGGCGGACAGCCCGGGACATAGACGTCGACCGGAATGATCTGATCGACACCCTTGGTGACCGAGTAGCTGTCCCAGTAGGGGCCGCCCGAGTTGGCGCACGATCCCATGGAGATGACGTACTTGGGGTCTGGCATCTGCTCATAGAGACGCCGAACGGCAGGAGCCATCTTGTCGGTCACGGTGCCCGAGATGACAACAAGGTCGGTCTGGCGTGGCCCGGCGGGAAGCGGAATGACACCCAGACGCATGACGTCGTATCGGGGCGAGGCGAACGCCGCACCCATCTCGATCGCACAACATGCGAGTCCCCACTGATATACCCAGATGGAGTACTTACGGGAGAGATTGAGGAGGCTGGTCAGCGGCTTGGGAACCTTGCCGCTCTCGACTAGTCCTAGGCCCACTTGAGGACCCCCTTACGCCAGGCGTACACGAGCCCGAGTATCAGGATCGTAATGAAAGCGAACATTTCGATAAGGCCGAAGGTTCCGTAGGCCTCGAGGCGGGTTGCCCACGGGAAGATAAACACGGCCTCCACGTCGAAGATCACGAAGAGCAGGGCGAAGATGTAGTAGCGCACCTGGCTCTGTGACCAGGTGCTGCCGACCGGGTCGACACCGGATTCGTAGTTGATGTACTTGCCGGCCTGTGGTCGGTTTGGACGCAGAGCCCACGAGATCACCATCAGCAACCCGAATAGCACGAAGCTGAGGCCGACGAAGATCCCTACTGACAAGTAGGACCGGAGGAACTCGCTGAGCGGATTCGCCATTGCCTGCGAGACTACTCAGGACAGCGCGTACGGGCCAAAGTTGGCGATGTGATAGGTGGCGGAACCCACCCCAGATTCGACCGACAACAAGGCTATTCGATGGCTCACCACCGAGATGGCAGTCGTTTCGCGCCCCATAGACCGCTTTTCGACTGCCAGTTCAGGCAAGGCTCGGGTCTGGCAAGACAGAACCCGCAGAGGACCCGGCCCGGCAAGACAGAACCCGCAGGGGCCCGCCCCGGCCCGGCAAGACAGAACCCGCAGGGGCCCGCCCCGTTACGGCCCGCCCCGACCCCCGTCACCTTGAGGGCGCCTCCCGATACCACTGCCTCAACAGGTCGATCGTGTGCGCTCGCCGGTGAAACAGCTCGTGCTCGCTCAGCTCCCGCACCATGAAGCCTGCCCTCTCCAGTCGCTCCCGCCGCTGCGCATCGTGTTCCAGGTCCGACAGCGCCGCATGGTGGAGCTCCGAACCGATCTCGACGACCAACAGCTTGACGGTCGACGCGAAGTCAACCCGACCGATCCACTGTTGATCATCACCCAAATCCAGCTGCCGCTTGAACGGCGGAAGTCCGGCCGCCGAAACAATCACGTCGAAGCGGGACTCAAGCCCACTGCCGATCGGGGCCAGACCACGGCGCTCCTCGATCAACTCGCGAATCAGGCCATGACCCTTGCGACCCTGACCGGGCAGTTCACTGACGATCCGGTCGAGCGATTCGACCGTGACAAGTCGGCGGGACCACATCCAATCGAGTGAACGAGTGAGCCTCGCCGGATGCTCGGTCGCAGCCAGATCAAAGAGCACGCGACCCGGCCGCAGCACGGGAATCTCCTGATACTTGGTGATGTGGTCTAAATCCAACAGCCGACATGCGTGGACCCTCGCCACATGCGTTGGGCGCACCCGACCGCCACGATCTCGGGTGACATGCACCGGCTTGAGGCTATAGCCCGGCACACCCCACAGCGCTGCAGCCGACTGATGCGATAGCACCCCTTGGGCATCCAGGGTCGCCCCCAGCGCCTCGACATGATCGTCCACCGGCGTGCCCCTGAGCATCAACAGCCGCGGCGTAACTCGGACGAGCCGGCCAGCGTTGACCAGATGGGCGACGTTGTGTCGGTTGAGTCCGATCTGGGTGAGTTGAGCCCGAGTGATGAGCCCCTTTTGGACGGAGGTCAGAATGGTGATCTGCGGATGCACTCGATCCACAATCACGCGAGCGCGGACGCTGCGCCACGGGGACCACTCCCCCGTTGGGCTGTCCAACCCACCATCGGGCTAGCGTCACCCGTGTGACTCGACTCGATCCCTCCGCCCGCGTCCGCAATCACATCGCAGACGTCCTGACGTCTGGTCCGATCGCCTTCGATGCACTCTTGGACACCTTGGTCGATCGTGGACTCGCCCTCGGCCCGGAGCCCGACGAGCGCCTTGATGCAGTGCTGGAGTACATGAACGGGGTGAGTCTGCTGACGGTCTCAGATCCCGACAACCCGGACGAACTCGTCGCCCTGATCTATGACCGGCGCTCCCTTCTGAATCAGACCACCTGGACAATCCCCCTGACGGCGCTCGACCTGGAATCAGACACCCTGTCCTCGGACGCAATCGGCCTGATGTTCATGGTGCTCGTGAACGGATGGGCAACCCTCGAGGGTGCAGACCCAGCCGAGCACATCCGGCTCGACACCGATGGCCAACGTCGTCAGACTGCTCCAGCGCTGGGCCTCGATCACGAGGCCGAGTCCGCAGTTGTGCTCCCCACGGGGTGGCTTGCCAGTCTGGGAGCACAACCCGGCGACTTCCTACAACTCCAGACCGACGATGATGTTGTGCACGCAACCATCTTGAGGACAGCCCCTGAGCCAACCGACGAGATGGTCGAAGCTCTGGTCGACGTGATGAGCTCTGGCCTCGACGACGGGTTCTCACGCTCGGTATCTATGGTCCTCCTCGAGTTGCTCGCCACTCACGAGACGCTTCGGACGATTCCCCTCCCACCGTTGGTCGCTCTGTTCGACGCCGCTGGTCTGGAGCGAAGCGGAGCGATCATCGCTCCACCCGGTCATGACTTCGCCATGGAACGACTCGCCGAGCAGATCGAAGACGGTCTCGAGATGCACGGGTTGAAGGGGCAAGACGCACAGTCGTTCACGACACTGATCACCTCATGGCACCACTGGTTTGAGTCCAACCGAGGTGCCACCGAGGTCAGCCCAACCACCGACGATTCCGCCGCCGATTCGCTCGACGCCGGTTCGACCACAGAATCACTCGCCCCCGAGCCAACCACCGAGTCCCTCGCCCCCGCTGCCAAAGCGCTGTCGTCGATCCCTGTGGCACGGGCCTTCGCCGATGTCGCCCTCGCTGACGACAGGGCAGACGAACTCATCCGTTTCTGTGAACTACTCATCGATGCAGCCGTAGGTCACCAGAAGGCCGGTCCCGCATGGCTGATCGCCCACACTCTTGGAGTGGTTGGCGATACAGCTGGGTTCGAGGACTGGCTCGACACAGCAATCCAGTTCGATGGCGGCCACTTCCTGTCCGTTTACGACAAGTCCTGGTTCGAGTTCGACCGTAGCGAGTGGCGTAAGGCGAAGGCCCTGTTGACCAAGTTGGGTGCACCGCCGGATTTCCACGATCTGAAGCTGATCGAGCAGATGTTGAACTCGAGCGGACCCACAGTCGGA
>CAUJEC010000134.1 GCA_963169245.1 Actinomycetota bacterium | reverse complement strand
CCCCATTCGCAACTCGCTATTCGTTTCATCACCTGAACACCAAGCCCTTCGTCGCAAGATCGATTTCGAAGCCGTAGGAGACCCACCAAAGTGGCTGAACTGACCATCAACACCGCCGACATCACAGCGGCCATCAAGAAGAACCTCGAGGGGTTCACCCCGGACCTCGCCCTGAGCCAGGTCGGTCGTGTGACCGAGGTCGGCGACGGTATCGCCCGCGTATCGGGCCTTCCGGGAGCAGCAGTGAACGAGCTCCTCGAGTTCGAGTCGGGTCTGCTGGGTCTGGCACTCAACCTCGACGAGGGATCTATCGGTGCTGTTGTCCTCGGCGAGGTCGACTCGATCGAAGAGGGCCAGTCGGTCAAGGCAACCGGAAACATCCTCTCGGTCCCCGTCGGCGACGGCCTCCTCGGCCGTGTCGTCAACACTCTCGGTGAGCCGGTCGATGGCAAGGGTCCGCTGTCGAACGTTCAGAACCGGCGCATGGAGATCCAGGCTCCGGGCATCATGGGTCGCAAGCCAGTGCATGAGCCGATGCAGACCGGTATCAAGGCCATCGACTCGCTCATCCCCATCGGTCGTGGGCAGCGCGAACTCATCATCGGCGACCGCAAGACCGGCAAGACGACTGTCGCCATCGACACCATCATCAACCAGCGTGGCCTCGGCGTTAAGTGCATCTACGTGGCCGTTGGGCTCAAGGCCTCGACGGTCGCTCAGACTGTTGCCACCCTCGCCTCGCACGGCGCGATGGACTACACCGTCGTAGTGGTCGCCCCGGCGTCGGACCCGGCGCCATTCAAGTACCTCGCCCCCTACTCGGGCTGTGCGATGGGCCAGCACTGGATGGACAACGGCGAGCACGCCCTCATCGTCTACGACGACCTCTCCAAGCAGGCCGAGGCATACCGTCAGGTTTCGCTCCTCCTGCGTCGTCCTCCGGGGCGTGAGGCATATCCGGGCGACGTCTTCTACCTGCACTCACGGCTCCTCGAGCGTGCAGCCAAGCTCTCGGATGAAAAGGGTGCAGGTTCACTGACCGCCCTGCCGATCATCGAGACCAAGGCCGGCGACGTCTCCGCCTACATCCCGACCAACGTGATCTCGATCACCGACGGCCAGATCTTCCTCCAGGACGACCTGTTCAAGTCGGGTACACGTCCTGCCGTGGACGTCGGCATCTCGGTCTCCCGAGTTGGTTCAGCCGCTCAGGTCAAGGCCATGAAGACAGCCGTCGGCACGCTCAAGTCCGACCTGCAGCAGTTCCGTGAGCTCGAAGCGTTCGCCGCGTTCGGTTCCGACCTCGACTCGCTGTCCAAGCAGCAACTCGAGCGTGGATACCGTCTGACAGAACTGCTCAAGCAGGGCATCAACTCCCCGATGCCAGTCGAGGAGCAGGCAGTCGTCATCTACGCCGGTACCCGTGGTTATCTCGACTCGATCAACGTCAGCGCTGTCGCCCGTTTCGAGTCAGAACTTCTCGACTGGTTCCGCAACCGTCACTCTGGTGTCCTTGCTGACATCCGAAACAACGGTGCAATTCCGGATGAGGACGCTTTCGATGCTGCAATCAAGGCGTTTGCCGAGCAGTTCGAAGAGGAACTCCTCGCCGATGACGCTCCCACCATTGAGGCTCAGGGCGACGAAGATCTGACCCTCAAGCGCTCAGAGATCCACCTGCCCGAGTCCGAGTCCCACCGAGAGGACGCCTGAGGCAGTCCCCACGGGGATGTCACGGGCGGATTCAACGAATAGGGACTGATCAGGAGATCACATGGCAGGAGCACAGGAACGAGTACTTCGTAGGCGCATAGCCAAGTTCTCGAACATGAAGAAGATCACCCGGGCGATGGAACTCATCGCTGCGACCCGGGTGGCCAAGGCTCAGGCCCAGGCCAACGCCGCGCGGCCATATGCCGAGCACATCACCCAGGTGATTCAGGATCTCGCTGCTGGCGGAGCGGATGTCAATCACCCGCTCCTTCGGCCCGTCGAGGACGTCAAGAAGGTCGGCGTATTGGTTCTCGCCGGCGACCGCGGTCTTGCCGGCGCATACAACTCGCACGTGATCCGCTTGGCTGAGCGTGAGGTTCAGGCCGCACGGGCAGATGGCCACGAATATGCGATCGTCACCGTCGGTCGCAAGGCCGAGGCTTACTTCAAGTTCCGTCACTACGACATCGACGCCTCATACGCAGGCTTCACCGAACGGCCGGGTTACGAAGACGCTGCGGCGGTGGCCGCACGGATCACCGAGATGTTCGTCAACGGTGGTTGTGATCGCATCAACTTGGTATACACACGCTTTGTCTCCATGGGAACCCAGGAAGCGGTCGTCCGCCGGTTCCTGCCTCTCGAGACGACATCGGTCATTGCGGAGCAGGGCGATGCCGAGGCCAGGGCCGGATTCGAGTTCGAACCGTCGGCCAACGCTGTTCTCGAATCACTCCTTCCCCGCTATGTGGAGTCACGGGTGTATTCGGCTCTCCTCGAGGCAGCAGCGTCGGAGCTCGCGTCTCGTCAGCGTGCCATGAAGGCGGCGACCGACAACGCCGAGGAGCTGATCATCAAGTACACCCGCAAGATGAACCAGGTCCGCCAGGACGCAATCACC
>CAUJEC010000133.1 GCA_963169245.1 Actinomycetota bacterium | reverse complement strand
CTTTGCCGGTGTGCTCAACGACAGGCTCGTCGGTTTCTACCGGTCGACCTTCGCTTCTGATCCGGAGGATCCGTCAGCCATCGAGTCGATTGCTGTCACCCAGTTCGAGTCAACCCATGCCCGCTCAGCATTCCCCTGTTTCGACGAGCCTGCTCTTAAGGCCAGATTCGAGGTCTCGCTGATCGTCGACAGCGATCTCTTCGCCGTCTCAAACGGGGCGCAGATATCACGGGTCGACCTTGGTGACGGAACTGCCAGAGTGGAGTTCGCCGAGACGATGGTCATGTCGACCTACCTCGTGGCGTTCGTGGTCGGCCGGCTCACGGCCACTGAACCTCGAATGGTTGCCGGCGCGAATGGACCGATTCCACTGCGGGTGATCCATCGGCCGGGTTCCGAGCATCTCTGCGATTTCGCGCTCGAGGTCGCTGAGGCTGCGCTTTTGTACTTCGAGGACTACTACGGCATCGCGTATCCGGGTGACAAGGTTGACTTGGTGGCGGTCCCGGACTTCGCGTTCGGCGCGATGGAGAACCTGGGTTGTGTCACTTTCCGCGAGGTTCTGCTGCTCATCGACCCAGCAGCAGCCACCCAACCCGAGTTGCAGCGGGTCGCGGACGTCATCAACCACGAACTCGCCCACATGTGGTTCGGTGATCTGGTCACGATGGACTGGTGGAACGGGATCTGGTTGAACGAGGCGTTCGCCACGTTCATGGAGAACATGGCTAGCGACGCGTTCCGACCCGATTGGGATGTGTGGACGAACTTCGGTCTGGCTCGAGCCGCAGCGTTCGACACCGACTCTCTCGCCAGTACCAGGCCCATCGAATACGAGGTGATCTCGCCTGCAGATTCTGAGGGGATGTTCGATGTTCTCACCTATGAGAAGGGTGCGTCGGTGGTCCGCATGCTCGAGCAGTATCTGGGCGCCGAGACCTTCCGTCGGGGAATCGCGTCGTATCTGTCGACCCATGCCTATGGGACTACAGAGACCACCGACCTCTGGGATTCCCTGGAGGAGGTCTCAGGTGAGCCGGTTCGATCGATGATGGACCGTTGGATCCTTCGTGGCGGCTACCCGCTTGTCACAGTTGAGCCGACAAGTAATGGTGTGATGCTCGCACAGGAACGGTTCTCCTATGCATCGCAACCACAGGCTGACGCCGGTCAGGCGCCAGATGAAAGCTGGTCGATTCCCATCCGGATTCGCGCAGAGGTGGGTGGCGAGATCCGAACCGAACGGATTCTCCTGATCGACGAGACCGAGGTGGACGTGGGTGCCAATGCATCGCGCGTGCAGGTCAATGTCGACGGGATCGGATTCTTCCGCAGTTCCTATGACGACGGTCTGCTCCAGGCGTTGGCAACTGACCCAGACGCTGGTCCACTGGAACGGTTTGTGCTGATCGATGACATGAGCGCTGCTCTCAACGCTGGTCGACTTGACCACGCTGAGATGTGGAGGATCATCGATATCGTGGCTCGCAGCGAGATGCATCCGGCGGTGTGGCGTCGGCTCGGTGCAGCGATACGCGAACTAGGGCGACTCGTGGGGCCCGATAAGGACGGTCGAACGGCAACTGGGGTCAACAGCGCCACCGAAAACGCGCTGGGCTGGGTGAAGTCCGTTCTGATGGAGGGTGACGTTGATGCGGACTCGTCGCTCGCTTCCAAAGCGCAGGAACTCAGGGGGCTGATTGTCGGCCTTCGCGGGACTATCGGCTCAAATGATCACGTGAGGGAGCACGCTCGGATTGTCTTTGGTGCCAGCGGCGACCTGCCCATAGCGATCGACGCATCACTTCAGGCTGCGGCAATCGAGGTTGTCGCCTATACGGCTACCCCAGATGAGCATCAGGAACTCCAGAGACGGTGGCGCCAGGCGTCAACGCCGCAGGAGGAACTCCGCTATCTGACTGCTCTGGTAGATACAGACTCGCCGGAATTGTTCGCTGATGCTCTCGATCTGGCGTTGAGCGAGGTGCGAACACAGAACGCGCCCTACTTGTTGCAGCGGGCGATCTCACATCGCTGTCTGGCCCCACAGGCGTGGTCTTTTGTAGCCAGCAACTGGGAGTCGATCACACAACGGTTCCCATCCAACAGCCTAGCCAGAATGCTCGCCGGTATCCGCTCCACGACTGACCGTGAGCTGGCCACGACGATGGCTCATGACATAGAGGCATTTGAGTTGCCCTCTGGTCGACAACAACTTGACCAGCATCTGGAGCGGATGTGGGTGACAGTCGCTGCAGCGGAGCGGGTCAGAGGGTAGGTCGTGGTCGCAACCCTGGTGCCTCTAGCGGATTGTTCTCAGCGCGAGCGCTGAGCCAAGTAGTCGTGGCGGGCCTGTTGGCAGTCGGCGTCATGCAGGGCGGTCACCAGACCATCTGCATCTGACCATGACCGTCCCGTGCCGACCATCTGCGATGTGACCGCATTGACGTGTCTCTTGGTGGCTCCGATGGCAAGCGGTGGGCGTGCTGCGAGTTCGGCGACAAGAGTGAGTGCGGTCGAGGCCAGATCCTCGCCGGGTACGACCCTGTTGAGGAAACCGAGCCCCTGCGCCTCGGATGCGTCGAATGGACGACATGTCATCACGAGTTCCTTGGTGGCGGCCGGGCCGATCTCTCGAACAAGTCGTGGGATACCACCCCAAGCGAGCGGGATACCCAGGTCGACCTCGGGGATGGAGAATCGTGCATCTCCGGCCGCTACCCGAAGATCGCAGGCCGCTGCGAGCACCAGGCCACCTCCAACACACCAGCCTTGGATCGCAGCTACAGCGGGCGCAGCCATCTGCTCAAGAGCATCGGCCATGATCCGCCCCGCATCCGCTGCTGCCCGGATGTCGCCATCTGCGGGCCCGCTGAAGGCCTCCAGGTCGGCCCCGGCGCAGAAGTGATTGCCTGCACCGGATACGACAACCGCCCGCACGCCGGTCTCCGAGTCGAACCATCGGGCGGCTGCTGCGATCTCGCCGAGCAATTCGGTCGAGAGGGCATTGAGCTTGTTCGGACGGTTGAGCGTCAGGTGGCCGACAGTGCCATCGACCCGCACATCGACGACTTTGAAGTTCGGTGCATCGGTCATGGGCTGATCCTATGGTCGGCCGACTGTTCGAGGGCGGCGAATGTGCCGGTGGTCAGTCGATAGGTCGCTGCATCACGCCGGTATGGATTCGATCCATGGCCGGTTCGATCGCTGCCGAGGGTCGATCACGCCCACTTCCAACAGGGCGGAGACGACATGATCTCTGTCGTTGGATCGAGGCCGACGGTTCGCATGCCCGTTGAACTGGCGCAGCACTCCGGTCTGAGTGACCTCTACCGCATAGGTGAGACGCTGATCCCTGTGGATACCGATTATGTAGCTGATTCCTCGGACGGCATCGCCGTCGTAGGAGTCGAGACAGTTCGACAGGATTCGACCCCACCGGATGAGGTCCCCGGTCGTGCGAGGCAGCACTAGTCGCATGTCCGCGATCGCCATGCCGTTCAACGCGGCGATAGGTGTCGGATAGTCGATGGCGACAGATGGGTCGAGCCGCTGGCGACCGGTTCGAGATGCCAGGACATTGTGGGGCGCATCCGGTAGAGGTGATTGTTGGGCCGATGCACCGGGCGTAATGCGGACCGTCGCCGTGCGCATGAGGACGCGGTATGAGTCGTGGAGTTCGGCGAGCCGGTTGGGTAATGGATCCGCAGGGCCGTCGTCTTTCAACTGAGCTGCGTAGGCGATGGTTGCCAACAGCGTGTCGATACCGTGGGGCTGGCGAGCAGCGTCGGTTAGTACGCGTTCGCTACGTTGATCGCCCCAGCGCACGAGAACTCTACGAGCGTCCTTGATCGTTGTGGTGTCCAGGTGATGACCGGACTGGTCCAGATGTTGAGCAGTCAGGACCCGTGCGATCCGATCCGGTTGGAGGACATCACGGCCCATGAGGGCCAGGGCAAGCCTGTCCAGATTCACCTGGGTTGGTTCGCCAGAGGGGCTTAGCGAGACCGCCATCGCGCGTCTGATCGATTTGGTCGACTTGTCACCGAATGCGACTCGGGCCGCATCAGCAATCGTTCTCGACGCAAGGATGGGCTCGGCCCAGTTGGGGATTGTCCAGTCCTGGGCAGACCCAGGCGTGAACGCCTGAGCCAGCAGTGGGAACGCAGCCGCGGCAAGAGTTCCGGTGAGCCGGCACCCAGAGGGAACCACTGCACCACTGGATTCGATCGCAACCCCAATGGCTTCGGTCATCACCTTTTCGACCTGGCCCCATGGAGTGTCCGACGTTGCAGCTGCCTCTCTGAGGACATTTACCACAGCGCTGGGTTGAGAACTCAGGTCGACCACACGGTCGATTCCTTGCATGGCGAGTCCGACGCGTACATGACCCCCGAGGGGGGTCAGAACGAGGATGCGTCGGCCGCCTATGGACACATCGATCGAAGCGACCGATCCTTGAGCATCTGATGCTCGGCTGGTTGACGCTCGGCCGGTGGACCTCTGACGAGTGGTTGTTCGCGTCGGCTCTTCGTTGCTCTCCCCAGGCATT
>CAUJEC010000132.1 GCA_963169245.1 Actinomycetota bacterium | reverse complement strand
CTCTGGCGGTGAGCAGCAGGTTACGATCCGATTGATGGACGACTCGATTCGTATTGCCCTGTGCCAGATCAACCCGCTCGTCGGCGACTTCGACGGCAACCGCGCCAAAATCGTCGATGCCTACCGGCAGGCTTCTGATCAGGGCGCACGCGTTGCCGTGTTCCCAGAACTTGCCCTCAGTGGCTTTCCGCCCCAGGACCTTCTCCTACGGAACGACTTCATCGCCACGTCCGAGGCTCAGTTGGCGATGCTCGTCACCGAACTCGATCGCGACTGCACGGCGGTCGTTGGAGTGCCACTCTGGGCGTTGCGGTCAGTATTTGGGTATGACGCCCAGGTCGTCGATGCCGTAGCGGTCATCCGTTCCGGGGAACTCGAGCTTGTGACGACCAAGCTGGATCTGTCCATGGACAGCGCGCTTGATGACTTTCGCTACTTCGCTCCCGATGTGGCCCTTCTGGAGGGATTCGACTCAGTTCGGACTGGGAGCGAGTTCGAAGTGGACGGCTGGTCCTTCGTCGTTCTGGTGGGAGTCGCCTCGCACGATTCCATTATCGAGCGCGTCCGTGACGGGCGGCCAACCATCGTCTTGAACCCAACGGCCACCGCCTATCACACGCATTCCCAAGGGGAACGCGAACTCTACGCGTGTGAGATTCACAATGATCCCGACATGAGCGTCGTTGTCGTGAACGGCGTAGGTGCACAGGACGAACTGATCTTCGACGGCGGATCGGTCGTCGCCAACGGCCGGGGCATTGCCCATAGATCGGCACGGTTCGAAGAGACGGTCGACGTCGTTGAGATCGTTTCCAGGTCCAATGCGTCCGGCGGGCGTCGGATTCTGGAGGTGGCGGGTGCGGATCCGGATACCCTTCGTTTCAGCGAAGGGCTGGGGGATCTCTGGTCGGCTCTGGTTCTGGGCATTCGCGACTACGTCGCCAAGAACGGCTTCCCCGGGATTCTGCTCGGCCTGTCCGGGGGTGTCGACTCGGCCCTGGTGGCGACACTGGCTGCTGACGCCATCGGCCCGGAACGGGTCCATGCCGTGCTTATGCCATCACGGCACTCCTCAGATCACTCCGTTGACGACGCAAACGAACTCGCAGGAAACCTCGGAATCGATGCCAGAACCATCCCGATCGAGCCCGCGCACAAGGCGTTCGAACAGATGCTGAGCCCCTCCTTCGAAGGGCTGGCCCCAGACCTGACCGAGGAGAATCTGCAGGCCCGCGTCCGTGGGACGACGCTCATGGCGCTGTCCAACAAGTTCGGATGGCTGGTGCTCGTGACCGGAAACAAGAGCGAGAGTTCCGTCGGATACTCGACGCTCTACGGGGATACCGCCGGAGGGCTCGCCCCGATTCAAGACGTTGACAAGACAACCGTCTATGAGCTTTGTCGCTGGTACAACCAGCGGTGCGAGTCTGAAGGCTCCGCCGCCACGATTCCGGTGGGCATAATCACCAAGGCCCCATCAGCCGAACTTCGACCCGGTCAGAGAGACGATCAGAGCCTGCCGCCCTACCCGCTTCTCGATCCAATGCTGAAGTCGATCGTCGAGGACGAAGTCACTCGTGACGATCTGCTTCGCTTCGGCTATCAGGCGGAGTTGGTGGATCGAATCCTGGGACTGGTGAAACGATCGGAGTACAAGAGACGACAGAGCCCACCTGGACTCATCGTCACAGAACGTTCACCGGGTTTCCGCCGGTCTCTGCCGATCACCAGACGCTGAACTGTCGTGGGTATCTGAGCGATGGCGTCAAAATGTGGAGGTCATGGACGCTTGGCCCATGACCTCCACATGAGGTCAGGATGGTGAGGATCCTGACTGATGGCCAACCTGCATGGCCTTTGATTCACCTGGTTGTGCAGCCCCACTACAAGATGTGAACCAAGTCAGATCCGAACGCCATTGGGCATTGGATCTGCAATCATCAGAGCCACTGCACCCGCGCCCCGGGTGGTAGTGACTTCCCGATGATCAGGCTTCGTTGAACGCAGCCACCTTGGCCAGCGCGGTACCGACGCTCTTGGCGGACTTCTCGCCCAGAACCTCGTAGAAGTAGTCGCGGGCTCCGCGCTCGTAAACGGGGGTGGCAGCCTTGACGGTCTTAGCGCCTTCCTTGGTCAGCACGGCGAGCACCCCTCGGCGGTCATCGTCACAGGTCTCACGCGAGACCAGTCCACGAGTGGTGAGCGAGTCGAAACGACGGGTGAGTCCGCTGGGGGACAGTCCCGAGAGGTCGGCCAAGCGGCTCATGCGAAGCTGACGCTTCTCGGCGTTGTAGAGGCTGGCGAGGATCTCGAAGTCGGAAAGGCTCAGCGAGCAGGCCTGCCCAAGGTCGGCGTGTATCCGGTTGGAGACACGGTTGTGGGCTCGGCGGAAGTTGTCCCAAGTGGTGGAATCGTTACTCATGGTCTTGTCGGTCTGCCTTACAGAAGAGGATTTGAGAGGGCGTCAACTTGTTGACTCGTCAAAACTATCGTGAACTGACTAAAAGTCAACTATTTAGTTCTATTAGAAACCAACGGCATCTCAATGCCATACCCCTGAACGGCTTCTGGGTGATTTAGCCCTACCCTCAGTGGATGGCCGATTCTCCAGATCATCGCGGAAGCTCGGACTTCGTCGGGCTCCTGGACGCTGCTGAGGTCCTTGGCGGGTTCGCATGGACAGAGCGCTGCCTCTTTCAGTTCGTTGGGTCCTGGAGCGCATCGTGTTCCAGCCCAGAGATGGCGATTGTCCTCGCCGATCATGCGCGCCGCCATGCGTGGCATTCCCAGCTCTGGTTCGACCGCCTTCCGGAACTCTCGGTCGTCGACGCCGAATCGCTCGTCGCGTCGCCGTCGGAGGGAGTCACACAGGTATTCCGGACCATGGACGAGTCTGGTGACGACCTCACTCGGCTCGTCGGTGTGTATCGAGTCATGTGTCCACACCTGCTCTCCACCTACGACGCCGAGATCGCTCGCTTCGGCGATGTGGCAGCGCCGTCGGTGCGACGTTGGGCGACATTCATCCGTGGCGACCTGATCGAACAGTGGCTGTGGGGAGAGTCCCGGATCCGCTCTTTAGCGGTTGATGAAGCAACGGTTGACTTGGCGATCGAAGGCCAGAGGTCATTTGAACGCCACCTCGTGTGACGTGACCGCAGGAGACTCGCAGCGCCCGAGGAGGGCTCCTGGTGAGTTGAGGGTCTCGGTCGGGCAGCAGGCATCATCGGGGTGGGGAGCAGTCCCCGGTGTGTTTAGGTCCTTTGGGTCCTAAGGTCAGACAGGTCGGCCCACCGTTGAGTCGGTCCGACCAAATCATCGACCAGCGGTCGATCTGACACCCCGGAGAACCCGGGACTCGTGAACGGACCGAACCGACGTGTTCTACCCGATGTGGTCCGCCAAGGGTGGCGTTGGCCTCAGCGTCACAGCAGCAGCTCTTGCAGTTGCACAGGCCAATCTCAATGGCGGCGCCCTGATCATCGACATTGCAGGAGATGTGGCGCCGATTCTGGGGGTGCGAGTGCCCTCAGGGCCCGGTCTCAACGACTGGCTGGAGTCAAAGGCCGACACTCCTGGCTCGCTCATGCACCTCAGCACCGACGTGGGTTGTTCAGTTCGGATGATTCACAGTGGAACCAGCGCGATCTGGCCCCACGGCCGCATCACGGATCTGTTGGATGCGATCACCGCGCTTGACCTGCCGGTGGTCATCGACTGTGGCCAGCGCCCAGCAGGTCCGCCGAGTTCCACGGTCCTGCTGCGAGGTGAGGATCTCTCACAGGTTGAGTTGCGAACGAGCCTGGTTGAACATCTGTGCAAAGCGGGAAGACCGATTCTGGTCACTTCACCCTGCTATCTGGCCCTCGGTCGCACCCTCGATGTGCTGATGGGGCAGGACAGGGCCAGAAAAGGTGACGATGGTCCTGGCGCTCACGGCGTGATTGTGGTCAAGGACCCCGGTAGGGCTCTGGACGCTGCTGATGTCGAGTCCATCACGCAACTTCGACTGCTCGCTGAGATCGAACGAGACCCTTCAGTTGCCCGAACGGTGGATGCGGGGCTCTTTCTCAGACGCCAACCTCGGGCACTGATCAAGAAGCTCGAGTCGATCGAATGAGAGTGCTTCAACCGACCCGGCGGACCGGCGCAAGTCCCCCAGCGGTCGCGGACGCAACTGTCGCGGCGCCCGGCGGAGTCAACCACTTGGAGCCCGGTGCCCCGGTGGAGGAGCCAACGAACTGTGATCAAGTCGGTCCGGATGAGCTTCGGATACGGATCGACCGAGCGGTGAGGGGCAAATGGTTGGCCGCTGAGGGTGCCGATGATTGCGGCGATCCTCGAGAGCGTATTGCTGCAATCGTCGCCAGAGAGGCCCCTCTGCTTTCTGAGTATGAGAGCGCCAGTCTCATAGATCAGGTCACATCCGATGTCCTTGGACTTGGGGTCATCGAGGAACTCCTGAGCGATCCGAACATCACCGACGTGATGGTTAATGGTCCGGGTCACGTCTGGGTTGAGCGTTCAGGGCAACTGGAACGTACCGGGATCCACATGGGACTAGGTGAGATCCAGCGGTGTGTGGAACGGCTTGTCGCTCCCCTGGGTCTGCGAGCAGACCGAGCCAACCCGGTGGTCGATGCCAGGATGGCCGACGGGTCCAGAGTCAGCGTCGTGCTCCCTCCTCTCGCCCCACATGGGCCGATCATCGCGGTTCGAAGGCATCCGGTCACCGTGTATCCGCTGGTCGCGTTCGCCAGCCACGGCGGGGTGGAGATCCTTGAGCGGATAGTCGCTCAGCAACTCAACGTGGTGATCTACGGATCCACGGGTTCTGGAAAGACAAGTCTGCTGAGTTCGATGGCGGCGCATTTTCACCCTCGGGAGAGAGTGATCGTCGTCGAGGACCGGATGGAACTGACGGTTCCTGGTGCACACACGGTTCGCTTGGAGACACGGCCACCCACCTTTTCGGGTGCTGGCGGGATCACGATTCGTGACATGGTTCGGGTGTCACTCAGGCTGCGACCCGACCGCCTCATCGTTGGTGAGGTCCGTGGCGCTGAGGCGGTCGACATGATCTGGGCAATGTCGACCGGTCATCGGGGGTCAATCTCGACCTGTCACGCCGCAAGCGCATCTGACGCCCTGATGCGACTTGAGACAATGATGCTCCTGGCCGAATCCAATCTGACCGGTTCTGCTGTGAGGGATCAGATCCACTCGGCGGTTGACGTGCTGGTGGGTGTTCGCAGGTCAACGGGCGGGAAACGAGTCGTGGACCGGGTCCATCTTCTGCGATCCGATGGCTGGTTGCGAGAGGTTGACCTGCGAAGGGATGCCGATGATGAACCGTGACCGCAGAGCGCGTGAGCGGGCCCTCGACATGGCCATGCCTCACGTTGCTTCGGAGATGGCTCGGCTTGTCGGTTCTGGTCTCACTCTTCAACTCGCCATTGGCGAGATGGCCGACAGCCAGGGCGCAGTGATCAGCGACGAACTCGCGAGGGTGAGTCGATCCATCAATTCCGGAATGACCATGGAGGAGGCGCTTGTGGAGTGGAGCGAACGGTCCCCGGCCGAATGCGTCACGATGCTGGTGGCAGCCTGTCGGATCGGAATGCGACAGGGGGGCGACCTTCCGGCCGCCCTCGACGGTGTGAGCGCTTCCCTCACCGACGTCCTTGAGCTCAGGGCCGAAGCTGCCGCTCTCAGCGCCCAGGCACGACTCTCGGCATACGTTCTCAGCGGACTACCCGTCGCTGGTCTGCTGCTCTTCTCTGTGCTCGACCCATCGATCCTGAGAACTCTTGTCACGACCCGGCCGGGACGAATACTCCTGATCGTCGGCTTGACGCTCAACGGGGTCGGCCTGCTGGTGATGCGACGACTCGTCGAGCGGAGCGTGGGCGGGTTCACATGATCGCACTGCTCATGGGGCTTGTGTCTGGGGCGGTGGTTCTTCGAGCCCTCGGGTTCCGTCGGAGGTGGCCATGGAGAGCGGCTCGCCTGCGGACTGATCTCGAAGCGGAATCCTGCCGGGTGTCGAGGCGAGCCTCGATGTCGTTGCCGGACTTGTCGGGATCGCAGCGTCCCGCTGATGTCGGGCGTTCACGCCGGATTCGTTCTCGCTCTCTTCGGATTGGTTTTCGCCGGATTCACTCACACCAGATTCGCTTGGCACCGTTCCGACCAGACATATCTAGCTCGGGCCTGTCGGGATCGGTTCCGCTGACCGTGGAGCTTCTTCTGGTGGCAGCGAGTTCCGGCCATTCGATTCACGGGGCCATTGAGGCCGTCGCCAGCGTGGATTCCACCCCTGTCGGCTCCGCCCTCAGTGAACTCTGGCGACGATTCTGTGGCGGTTCGAGTCTCTCCGATGGTCTGCACTCGCTACCGACGATCATGGGTGAGGAACTTCGTCCTCTCTGCAATGTCCTCCTCTCCGGGTTGCGCTCCGGCGCTCCCATCGAAGGTGCCCTGCGTCGGCTGGCGGACCATGAGCGTCGAAAGCAGCGAAGCAGGATCGAGGAACGGGTTCGACGCCTGCCGGTGCTGATGCTCGCTCCGCTTGTTCTCCTTGTCCTGCCGTCATTCGTTCTTATCGCAATCGCTCCTGTCCTGCTCAGTGCAGTGGATGGGCTTGGAATCTGATCCTCAGACGAAGCGATGCCCCCGGAAACAGTCAACGGAAGCAACCCAAAGGACAACCCATGAGAGACGACCAGCCCCCAAGGCTCAACCAGACGTCAAGGATCAACCAGAAGTCCGGTTTACGGGGTTCTCGCTCGAAGTCGGTCGGAGACTGGGGATACCAGATCTGGCTCTGGCGTTACGGCGTACTGAATGGTTCGGCCGGCATCAGTGACCAACCTGTGGGGCGCCGACTAGGTGGCGCTACGGCATGGACACGCCGGCACGAGCACTCTGCAGAACGGGCCCAGAGCACAGTCGAATACGCCATTCTTCTGCTCGGCGCGGCGGCTCTCGCTCTGCTCGTCGTGGCGTGGATGACCAAGACCGATGCGGTGGGCCGACTCTTCGACACCGTCTTTGGTCGGATCATCTCCCAAGCGTGAGTGATCCGGGAGGGGTGAGTCATCTGGGGTATGTGCCTACATCGCGGGAGCATTCACCGACAAAGGTCAACAGTGCCCGACCCGTCGAGGAGGCAGGCCAGTCAACTGTTGAACTCGCAATGATTCTCCCGGCTGTGGTCCTGCTCCTGTTGGCCGTGGTTCAGGTGACCGTCCTTGTGCGGGATCAACTCGAGTTGGTCAGGGTTGCGGGCGTCGGAGCCCGAGCTGCGGCGCTGGATCACGACACAGCGGCAATAGGGCGAGCCTTGGTCGCTGTCGGCATAGACCCGGGCGACTTGCGATTCGATCTTGATGGAGCGGGGACACCGGGGTCGATCTCCACCCTTCAGGTATCGCGGAGGGCAACACGGGTTCCCCTTGTTGGGGGCTTTCTGGGAGACCTTGAGCTGAAAGAGCGTCTGTCGTTTCGAGTCGAAGGCCCTTCATAGGGCGTTCCAAAGAGCCCCTGCACAACGCCACTACGCAGGGCCCTTCCGAGTCCCCTACACAACGCCACTACACAGAGTCCCTCCGCAGTGCGACTGCAATCATCGGCACGAATGGACGCAGGTCACTCGGTGAATCCGGTTCGACACATGGCATCGAGCATGGCGATGGCTCCGGTCTTGTCCAGCGGCTCGTTTCCGTTGCCGCATTTGGGTGACTGAACACAGCGTGGACATCCGTCGTCACATCGACAGGTTTGGACTACATCGAGTGTCGCTGGGAGATGTCGCGATGCCGACTCGAAAGCCATCTCGGCCATACCCGCTCCGCCCGGATACGAGTCATGGATGACGATCGTGGGGCTGTTGGTGTCTGCCAGCCACTCGGTGGACAGGCCACCCACGTCCCAGCGGTCACATATGGCGAAGAGGGGGAGCATCCCGATTGCACCATGTTCGACGGCGTGAAGGGAGCCGGGTACGGCGTCGGGCACGACGCCGGCATGGTCGACGAAGTCGGCTTCGAAGGCGTACCAGATGGCCCTCGTATTCAATGTCGTATCGGGAACCTCGAGAGGAACGCGGCGCATCACCTCGTGAGTGTCTCGGGATCGGACCTGATAGCCGGTCACTCTGGAGACGACCTCGACTTCACCTATGGACATGGACCATCCATCGAAGGTTCTGGTCCGATCACAGGAGATGATCCCAATGTCCTTCGATGATCGAGCAAGGGTGTAGGTGTCTCCTGGGTCTGGCTCGACGGTGACCGTGTGGGTCTGCTCGCTCACCTCGACGACCCGCCACGTTGCGCCCTGATGAAGGTATATGGCTCCGACATGAGCGGCGGTGTAGAGCGTGCCTTCGGGGACAGTGCCGATGAGCGTTCCAGCACCTTGACTGTCACCTGAGCGATCCCTATCAGGTCCCTTCGCCAAACCAGCACGGTTCACGATACGGAACTCGGCGCCGTCGGTTGATCGGATTCCAATCGTTCGGGCCGGAGACCCGCGACCGCTCCAAGCGACCCGTGGAGGAGCATCGCGGCAGTCGCCGCTGCTGTTGACCAGACGGGCTCGATCACTCATCACCAACTGGCGGACACCCTCATCGAGTTGGGTCGGCCAGTACGTCGAATCCTCGGGTGAAAGGGGCCTCTCGTGCGCGGCGCAGCCAAGGTGGGGGACGAAGATGTACGGGTTGTCCAGGCTGATGGTCGCATGCTCGGGCGGACGGGTGAACAGCTCGCGAGGGTTGGAACAGATCCATTGATCCAGTTGGTTCTCCCCAGCAACGAGTACCGCCAGCGACGGCTTGGCTGAACGTCCGGAGCGCCCGATCTGCTGATGGAATGACGCAACCGTGCCCGGGTAGCCACCCATGACGACCGCATCGAGGCCACCGATGTCGACACCCAGCTCGAGTGCGCTGGTAGCGACGATTCCCGTCAGTTCGCCGTTGAACAGCTCACTTTCGATCGCTCTCCGTTCGTCTCGGAGGTATCCGCCCCGATAGGAACGCACTGCCTTCGAATCTCCGACCATTCTGCGGATCTGCTGAGCGACAACCTCTGTGGATCGTCTGGACCCAGCGAAGACCAGAGTCCGCAATCCCGCCCGGATCAGCCGAGCCGCGAGCATTGCCGACTCGGTGTTGACCGATAGAGGCGCGTGATCACCGGCTTCGGCAGGATTCCATATGATGACGTCTCGTTGAGCCTTGGGTGACCCATCGGCGCTGACCGCCTCGACCCGAAGACCACAGAGTTCGCCTGCCAACGCGGCTGGCTGACCAATGGTTGCCGAGGTGAACACAAACGTCGGCTCGTTGCCCCCGAGTTGGCGGATCGTTCTGCGCAGCCGTCGCAGAACATGGGCGACATTGGTTCCGAACACTCCACGCAGAACGTGAAGTTCATCGACGACGACGATCTCGACTGACCTGAGGAAACGTGTCCACTGCTGACGTCCGGGGAGGATGGCGTTGTGGAGCATCTCGGGGTTGGTGAAAACCACGTTCGCGTTGGACCTGACCCACGACCGTTCCTCGGGCGA
>CAUJEC010000131.1 GCA_963169245.1 Actinomycetota bacterium | reverse complement strand
TTGAGCGCGATCGCACCGACCATTGTCGAGGTGATCCTCATGTGTGGCGGGTCGTTCCTCGCCTACGAGGGTGCCCACAAGGTGATCCACGCGATTCGCCACGACGATCATGACCATGACGAACCGGCTGTCGAGCGGGGCCCGGATGCCGAGTCCAAGACGATCGCAGGCGCTGTCCGCACGGACTTCATCCTCTCGGCAGAGATCATGGTCATCTCGCTCAAGGAGGTGATCGAGGAGCCCGTCGTCTCTCGTGGTGTGATCCTGGCGATTGTCGGGGTACTCATCACAGTGGTGGTCTACGGAGTCGTGGCGTTGATCGTGAAGATGGACGACTTCGGCCTGCGGCTGACCCAGCGACCCTCCGAGAAGGCCCAGCGCTTCGGGCGGAACCTGGTCGTCGGGATGCCCAAACTGCTCGCCTGGCTGTCGGTCATCGGCACAGCGGCGATGCTATGGGTCGGTGGACACATCCTGATCGTCGGCTTCGACGAACTGGGATGGACCACGCCGTATCACCTCGTTCACGAACTCGAATCGCTGGTCCATGACGTCCCAGTGGTAGGTGGGGTCCTCGGATGGATGATCAATACCCTTGCATCTGCAATCGTTGGTTTGGTGGTCGGTTCGGCCATCTTCTGGGTCGTGACCCAGGTGTCAAAGCTGCGGGGAGTCAAGGGAACCGGAGTCAATGGCGCCTAGACCACGCCGTACGTAGTCGACAGCACCTCCGCGACCTATGTGGCTAACTTCTCAGGCCTGTGCGATGCGAACGAGGTTGCCCGAGGGGTCACGGAACGCGCAGTCCCTGGCGCCCCAGGGCTGTGTCGCCGGCTCTTGAAGTACCTCGGCACCTGAGGACGCAACGATTTCGAAGGTGGAGTCGAGGTCGTCGGTGGCAAAGATGGCTGCCTGAAGGGAGCCCTTGGCGACCAGCCCGGCGAGCGTGTCTCCCTCGGTCTGCGAGCGGCCTCCGTGGGGTTGCGACAACACTATGGACAGGTCCTGGCCGGCGGCTCCGAGGGTCACCCACCTGTAGCCATCGGCAGACACGTCGTTACGCACTTCCAGGCCGAGTGCGTCGCGATAGAACCCGAGTGCTTCGTCAGGGTCATTGACAGTTATGAACATTGTGGAAACTGAGATTGTCATGACACGAACGTTAAGTCCGTGGGCTCGGTGTCGCTTCTCGAATCCTGCTCGCCTGTGGACGTCAACTCGGGGAACGTTGGTTAAGGGAAGATCAGAGTCGCTCAAGGGTTCGAGTATCGAAGAGGTCTGGTGATCACCCTCGACATGCACTCTGGAATGACCTCGAGTTCGGTGTGGTCGCGATTGCGATACTCGCTGGGTGTCTCGCCGACGATCTCACTGAACCTGCTCGAGAACGAACCCAGCGAGGTGCAGCCCACGGCAAAGCATGCATCGGTCACGGAGTGGCCTCGACGGAGCAGGGCCTTGGCCCGCTCGATCCGCCTGGTCATCAGATAGGCATAGGGAGTTTCGCCGTACGCAGCCTTGAAGCGGCGGGAGAAATGGGCGGGGGACATGGCCGCAGCACGAGCCATCTGCGGCACGTCGAGCGGTTCCTCATATCGACGGTCCATCAGATCCTTTGCGCGGCGCAGGCCGGCAAGGTCGATCAACTCGTCGGCACTCAACACGAACAACACGCTAGATGAACCGCTCCAAGCGAAGTTGCGACGACGGGGTGCCCGAGTGGCACGGGTGACAGCGCCGAGTCGACAGACCGAGTCGACAACAAAGTACATATTGGAACGCAATGCGTAACGCTATGCTTGATGGATGGCACAGATTGTTACGCGGCTGGATGATGACCTCGCTGTGGCCGTAGATGACCTTGTCGAGGCCGGAGTCGTCCAGAGCAGGTCGGACGCGGTTCGAATCGGACTCAAACGGCTCGTCGATCAGCATCGAAGGGCCCAGATCGGGTTGGACATCGTCAGGGGCTATGTCGCAATCCCACAGGAGGATTCTGAATCCGGTTGGAGCGATGAGCTGACGCTGCAGATGATCTCCGAAGAGTCCTGGTGAGCCGAGCACCGCGTCAGGGGGAGATCTGGTGGGCGCAAGCTGAGGGCAAGCGTCGGCCGGTGTTGGTCGTGACCCGAAGCGAAGCGGTTCCAGTTCTTCGCCGGATCATCGTTGCGCCAGTCACTCGAACAGTCCGTCGAATTCCAACTGAGATCCCTCTGGATACAAGACATGGTCTCCCTGATGAGTGCGTCGCTTCGTTCGACAACCTGCAACCGATAAGACAGTCATTTCTCACCCAACGAGTCGGCTCTCTCGACATCGACGAACTAGGTGAGATCTGTAGGGCCATTGGCGCCCTGGCGGACTGTTGAGGAGCGTCATCGTTCTCGCCGCAATCGCCGCACCCGCCGCAATCGCCGCACCCGCCGTTCTCAACGGGCGACCTCTCTTGTCGCACTCAACAGGCGACCTCAGTGCCGGACGCTGTAGGTCAGTCCTACGACTCCGTGATTGAATCGCCGCTCGTCGATGAGATCGAGGTCGAGCCGCATGTCGATCGGTAGTGCCGACTTGCCCGATCCGACCGAGACGGGAGCGATCACGAGGTGGAACTCGTCGACGAGCCGGGCATGCATTGCCTGTGCTGCGAGCATCGGACCGCTGACGAGGAGATCGCCAGCTGACTCCTCCTTCAGGGCCCGGACCGTATCGGGGTCGAACTCTCTGACGATGGTGGTCCGCCTAGTGGGCGGCTTGGTCAGAGTCGTGGAGTAGACGACCTTGTCGGAGTTCTGCCACGCGGCTGCAAAGTCCGCGAGCACGGGCGAGTCCTCGTAGAACGACGGATCGGTCTCCCACACCTGCATCGTCTCGTACATCCGGCGACCCAGAAGTTGGGTCTCTATGCCACGCATCATCTCGTTGAAGAACCTATGTAGTTCCTCGTCGGGCACCGACCAGTCGAACGAGCCAGTGGCGTCCTCTGTGAAACCGTCCAAGGACATGTTGGTCGCGTAGATGAGCTTTCCCATGCGATCAGACCAACTCGGTCAACAGTTCGTCGAGCTGGCTGAAGGTCTCGTGTGTCGCTTCTGCCGCTCCGGTGCCCTCTGCATCCAGGGCTTCCTTCGAGGGGAACAACTCACTCATGATAAGCAGCGTCCGGCCGTCCGACTCCTCGAAGCTGACGGTGGTGACTGAACCTGCCTCGCCGCCTTCCTCGTTGGTCCAGACGATTCGTGATGGCGGTGTGACCTCGACATAGCGTCCGAAGAAGTCCATGCCTTCGCCGAAGTTGAGGCGGTAGGTGCCTCCGGTGCGGACGTCCATCTCACAAGCGTGAAGCTTCATGCCCATCGACTTGGGCACCCACCACCGTCGGAACAGTTCGGGCTTTGACCACGCATCGAACACAAGGTGGGCAGGCGCATCAAACCATCGCGCGACGAGAATCTCGCGGTCCGAGGCGCGTGTCACAGTCGTGCGGCCAGTGATCTCATCATTACTACTTGTGTCCATTTGGGTTCTCCTTCTTCTTGGATTCTTCTCGTTTGGCTTCTTCGAGGACCTTGTCCAGTTCGTTGAAGCGCTCGTCCCACATCCGGTGATACCCATCGATCCAGCCAGTCACCTCATCGAGTCGCCTAGTCCCGATTCGGCACCAGCGCACACGACCTACTTTCTCGGTGACGACCAGGCCCGCCTCCTCCAGGAGGGTGACGTGCTTCTTCATGCCGGTCAGGGTCATGTCGAAGTGTTCGGCGAGATCGGTGATCGACGACTCGCTGCGTCCCAGATGTTCCAGCACACCGCGCCGAGTGCCGTCCGCCAGAACAGCGAACGAGGCATCGAGACCGGATAGGCAATACTGAACCATACGGTTCAGTATTGCGGAATTGGATGTCCCATGCAATGGGTGTGATCCGACAGTTCGGCATCCGCCGACGCGATTTGGGGGCCTGCGACCACGCTCCACTCAGCGAACATCGAGTGGAGAACGACGACCACGGGAACGGCGCCGACGATCCGCAGGGGTGAATGATCTCCTGGCCTGTACGCGCTCCCTCGCCGTTGTCTCGCCGGCCCAGACGACAGGACGACCTTCGGCAAATCCAGCCCTTGGTGAACCCTCGGCCCGAGTTCCTATTTGGCAACCTCGTCGTGGGGCGTCTTCTTCACCACCCTGATGGTCGCGATCTGGAACGGTCGCAGCGAGATGTTCACTCGATGGTCGTCCTCCTGCGACAGCAGTGGCGCCGGAGAAGGTGGGGCGCCGTCCTCCAGGGCATCGGTCAACCGTGCTGCGACGAACAGCTCTGCGAAGCTGAGTTGGCTGGTCACCCTGTTGCCCAGCGACTCCCAGACCCTGATGATCAGGTCTCCGGAACCATCCTCGGCGGCCTTGATCACCTCTACGATCACTGACGGATCCGAAGAGCGCACGATTGGTAGGGGCCGTGCCGGAGTGGAGTCGAAGGCCTCGCTTGTTGTTCCCGTTGACGAACCTGACTCGAGTGGCAGTGCCCGCATCGGCATGTTCAGGCTGTAGCCCTGGCTGATCACGTCGAGGCGAGGGTTGCTGAGCGAGGCCGTTGCCAATGAACCGGAGTGGGGCATGATCGAGTAGGTGAACTCGTGCAGACCCTCGTCCGCGTGAGGATCGGGGTATATCGCACCCTTGGCCACGGTGAGTGACATCGTCGTGGTCGCCTCACCCATCGGTCCACGTGTACGGATCAGATCATGGCCATAGCGCCCATTGTTCAACATCGCGACCCCGAAGTCACCCTCGTCGATGTCGATCCAGCGGTGCGCCGAGATCTCGAACCGGGCGGTGTCCCAGGTCGTGTTCCTGTGGATGGGTGTCGAGATGTGGCCGTACTGGATATCACGAACGACCTCCGTCGCTGCCAGATCCAGCGGCCAGGCGACCTTCAACAGGTGGTTGCGTTCGTGCCAGTCCAACTCGACATGGATGTCGAGCCGTGGCGATCCGGCGCGCAGCTCGAAGATCTCGCAAATGCTCGAGGAGCGGAACCTTCGACGGACCCTGAGCCGTGTTACCAGTGGACCACTGTCGAGCACCTCGATCGAATCGACACCGTCGATGACGTTGACCCGATCCCGGTAGTACTCCTCGATGTCCCAGGCGTCGTACTCGAGGGGCATGTCGTGGTGAAGGTGCCATTCGCCGCCACTCTTGCCACTGGCCAGCAACTCCCGATTGCTTGCCAGCTCAACAAGTGAGACGAGGCAACCGCTGTCATCGAAGCTGACCGAGATGATCCCGTTGTCGATCACCCAGCCGTCGCCATCGCGACGACTGGTCTGAACCGTTTTGAATGGTGCCGCCTCTACTGGCTCAAGTTGGCCTGATTTGGGTAGTTCGGCCGGGCGAGGGCCGGCCAGCGGAGGGGCAGAGGGGTGAGGGTTCAGCGGAAGCGGCTCCAACTTGGCGAATGCCTGTGCCGGGACACTCAACCTGGCGGCAACCCGACCGTCGGCCAGATGCTGGGTGTACTCGGGCCAGTTGGTCATCAAGGTCGAGTCGAACAGTGTGATCTCATCACGGTCGAAGGGGGCGGCGTTGGCCACCACGGTTACAGAGGGGCCACCCACCGCGTTCTGCCCAGCCATTGCGCTGCCACCTATTGCGCTGCCATCCCATGTGTCGTGCCCATCCGATGTGCTTGGTCGGGTCGATGGGTATCCAGCCAAGGTCCTGAGCGCTCGCTCGATAACGGAGTCCAACCGCCGCAGAACATCGGCGTACGTTGCCTCGGCCTCTCGGTGCACCCAGCCGATCGATGTGCCGGGGAGGATGTCGTGGAACTGGTGCAACAACACCGTCTTCCAAAGGTCGTCCAACTCCGCGATTGGGTAGCCGTCGGCCGCTCGTCCGCCGAAGGCCATGGTGCACCACAACTCGGCTTCTCTAAGCGCGACCTCGGCCCGACGATTACCCAGCTTGGTCCGGGCCTGGCTCGTGTAGGTGCCACGGTGCATCTCGAAATACAACTCGCCGACCCAGGTCGGAGGGTCCGGATACTCGGCCATGGCGTCATCGAAGAACTCCGCTGGTGACGCCATCCGGATACGCGGTGAACCCTGGAGGTCCCGCGACCGTTCGAACGCCTCGAGCATCTCGACCGTGGGCCCGCCGCCGCCGTCACCGTGACCGAAGGGCATGAGGGAAAGCGATGCCTGCCCATGATCCTTGAAGTTGGTGATCGAGAAGGCGAGCTCAGCGGGGCTGAAGGTTGCGTTGTAGGTGTCTACCGGTGGGAAGTGCGTGTACACGCGGCTTCCATCGATTCCTTCCCACCAGAAATAGTGATGTGGGAATCGGTTCGTGCGGTTCCA
>CAUJEC010000130.1 GCA_963169245.1 Actinomycetota bacterium | reverse complement strand
AATGGGGAGTCCTTTGCGCTGCAATTGATTCCATCGGGCGTTCTCTATGACCACATCACGCCCGTTATCGGCAATGGCGTCGTCGTAGACCCTGTGGTGATGCTCGCCGAGATCGACAGTCTCGAATCCCGTGGCGTCGACTGTTCGCGTCTCAAGGTGTCGGGTAACGCACACCTCATCCTGCCCTATCACCAGGAACTCGACCGCCTTATCGAACGGCACCTCGGAAAGAACAAGCTGGGAACAACCAAGCGGGGGATCGGGCCAACGTATGCGGATAAGGCCTCTCGGGTTGGGCTGCGCGTGCAGGATCTGCTCGATCCAGCGATCTTCCGGGAGAAGCTGGCCGCCGTGCTCGCCGAGAAGAACCTAGTACTGGCAAAGGTTTACAACCGTCTTGGATTCGATGCCGATGAGATGGCCGACCAGTATCTGAGCGAAATCGCTCCACGGGTCACCCCCTATATCGCCGATGCTGTCACCCTCGTTCACGAAGCGCTCGAGTCCGGACAGAACGTCCTTCTCGAAGGTGCCCAGGCGACATTCCTGGATCTCGATCATGGGACGTATCCCTTCGTGACGTCCTCCAACCCGATCGCGGGCGGAGCGTGCGTGGGCGCCGGCATCGGTCCCCGTTACATCGACCGGGTCATCGGTATCGCCAAGGCGTATGTGACCAGGGTTGGTTCGGGTCCGATGCCGACCGAACTGCTCGATGAGACCGGCGACAGGATCGTCGATATCGGTCGGGAGTATGGGGTGAACACCAAGCGTCGTCGTCGACCCGGATGGTTCGATGCGGTCATGCTCCGCCATGCAGTCCGCCTCAATTCGCTGAGCGAACTAGCGATCACCAAACTCGACATCCTCGACACCTTCGACGAACTCAAGGTGTGTGTCGCGTACGAGGTCGATGGTGTGCGCCACGACCACATGCCGTACCACCTGTCGGACCTGTTCAAGGCCGTACCCGTATATGAGACATTCCCGGGCTGGAATCGTGACCTCTCCGAGGTTCGCAATCGTCAGGACCTCCCACCCAACGCGGTGACCTATCTCGAGTTCCTCCAGGAGCAGGTCGGTGTGCCGATCGGGTTCGTCGGTACGGGACCGGGGCGCGACCAGTACCTCGAGTTCAACGCCTGAGATCCAACAAATTCATCAACAACTGATCGCCGCCGCACCCGCTGCGGGTCGGGTCCGATCGAAACGGAGTGAATGTGTCCGTAGTGAAGATCAATGCCATCGAGGTGCCGGACACCTCGGCGGAGGAGCTCGAACGCCGGTTCGCCCAGCGTGTCGGGGGCGTTGAGAAGTCGCCCGGTTTCGAGGGGTTCCAACTGCTTCGTCCAACCGAAGGTGGAAAGCGCTACTTCGTCATCACATGGTGGGAGAGCGAGGAGGCCTTCACCGAATGGCAGACGGGTCGCAACTTCGCGAAGGCGCACGCCCAGGAGACAGGGCAGGCCAAACCACCGATAGCTAGTGGGACCGAACTGCTCTCCTTCGAAGTCGTCGAACGGATAGACGCTCCGTGAAGGTCTGCGTTGTCGGTTCGGGTGGCCGAGAGCATGCCCTCGTCGAGAAGCTCTCCGAGTCGGCCGAAGTTCTCATCACGCCGGGTAGCCCTGGAATCCCGGGAATGGTACCGACACCCGCCGAGGAGATCGAAGCTGATCTGTATGTCATCGGACCCGAAGCCCCACTCGTCGACGGTCTGGCCGACAGGCTCCGCGCCAAGGGGAAACTCGTCTTCGGTCCGGGTGCTGATGGTGCACGACTCGAAGGTTCCAAGGCGTGGATGAAAGAGGTGGTCGAGGCTGCGGGTGTCCCCACGGCGGACCACGGCACGTTCGAGGACCTCA
This sequence comes from Actinomycetota bacterium, assembly GCA_963169245.1. Classification (GTDB taxonomy): domain Bacteria; phylum Actinomycetota; class Acidimicrobiia; order Acidimicrobiales; family Microtrichaceae; genus JAGQSZ01. Next base: position 1,206 of record CAUJEC010000130.1, on the reverse strand, counting down.
ACGACGCCCTCGAGTACCTAGCGGGCATGGTGCCCCCGTTCGTAATAAAGACCGATGGTCTCGCAGCCGGAAAGGGCGTGCTGGTCACCGACTCGCTCACCGAGGCCCGCAACGCGGTCGGTGACTATCTCTCCGGTCACGCTTTCGGGGATGCCGGACGCAAGGTCGTGATCGAGGAGGGCATGACTGGCCCGGAACTCTCGGTTCTGGCGGTCTGTGACGGCAACAAGGGTGTGCTCCTCGCCCCGGCTCAGGATTTCAAACGTGTCGGGGAGAACGACGAGGGTCCCAACACCGGTGGAATGGGCGCATACTCTCCCGTGCCGTTCGTTACCGACGAACTCCTCGATGAGGTCCGGACCCGGTTCATAGAACCGACCCTCGCCGAACTGCGCCGCAGGGGCATCGACTATCGCGGTGTCCTCTACGCGGGACTCATGCTCACCGACTCCGGACTTAAGCTGATCGAGTACAACGTCCGCTTCGGCGATCCCGAATGTCAGGTCGTAATGCCCAGGCTCGAAAGTGATCTGGTGCAACTACTCGTGGAAGCTGCTTCAGGCGATATCAGGTCCCCGGTTAGTTTCAGCGATGATGCCTGTGTGACCGTCATATGCGCGGCAGAGGGTTATCCGGGTACTCCCCGAAATGGTGATGTCATAGAGGGGATCGACAGGGCCGAGACGCTCGAAGGTGTCAAGGTCTACTGCGCCGGGGTGTCGAGCGACGATGAGGGCCGCATGACCACGGCGGGGGGCCGAGTGCTGAACGTGACCGCCACCGGCTCGACCATTGACGAGGCCCGGGCCAGGGCATACGAAGCGGTCGCAATGATCTCATGGCCCGGGATGTTCGTTCGCGGTGACATCGCTGCGAACGCAACAACTAAATCGCATTGACGGCGTTGCTCTGATGGAATCACACGAAACCGAACCGCCTGCCGCGCCAGTTGTGGGGATCATCGGCGGAGGTCAACTTGCACGCATGCTCGCCGAGGCGGCAAGTCCTCTCGGGGTCACCGTTCGTGTGCTCGCCGCCCAGGCCGATGAGGGCGCAGACCAGGTGGTGGTCGATGTGCTCAGGGGTGGACCGGATGACCCCGAAGCCATACGGCGGCTGGCGGCTGCCGTCGATGTCGTGACGATCGACCACGAGAACGTGGATTGGGAGACTCTGGGCGAGCTCGAGTCCAACGGCGTAGCCGTC
>CAUJEC010000129.1 GCA_963169245.1 Actinomycetota bacterium | reverse complement strand
GTGAGTGCCTTAACGGAGTGGCTACGCCCGTGAAGTATCCGTGCTGATCCGATGACCGCTTACATCATTGTCGACTCAGTTCTGCGGAGCGCCACCTGAACTAAAGACTCATTCGAAACCTGTCGATATTGAGTAGGTGAGAACCGCGTCCAAGCCCACCGAGGGCACGAGAATGCTCCGACAGAGTGCCAGTTCCACCTCGCTGAGTACGGCGCGGCGACTGGCCAGAGGACAGAGTGGAGCTGTCCTGATCGAAGCGGCAATTGTGCTCCCGGTCCTCATCATGATCCTGATCGGCATCATGGAGTTCGGCCTGCTCTTCACCTCGTACTCCAAGGCGCTCGGAGCGAGTAGGAGCGGCGCAAGAGTCGCAGCGAGTGTCTACTCAAGGGCGACCAATGGCTCGACCTCATCGACAGGGCCCGAAAGTGCCACACAGACACTCGCGCTCGCCCAGATTGTCGCTGCGGTCGAAGGAGATCTCAAAGGTCTGAATAATGCCGTTCCGGTTCGAATGATGATCTTCAGGGTTGCCTCCAACGGCGAGCCTGCTGGTGGCGTCAACGGATCATGTAGCGATCGCTGCATCAGCTACACGTGGAATACCACATCCAAGAAGATGATTCGTGACTCCACGAACAAGAAGTGGCCGAACCCCCAGCGCTGTCTCATCAACGGCTATGAGTCGATCGGCGTGTTCGTAGAGATCAAGCACGACTTCGTCACCGGAGTATTCGGCAGCAACAAGTTCGTCAGTGGTCGGACCAGCATGAGGCTCGAGCCTGGTCAGACGACACTGTGCTCCTAGGAACCGACGACTCAGATAGGGCAGATGACCTAAAGGTCCCCGTCCATGGTGCCGAAAGACCCATTGTGGCGATGTTTACCCGATCCGGAAATCAGATGCAGAAGCAACAACATGCTCTCGAGGGTTCCCGGCTCCCAACTGTGACGCTGAAGACCACTCGTCACCCGAGAGGTCAAAGAGGTGCTGTGCTCATCGAGGCTGCACTGGTGCTGCCGGTCATACTCACTGTCATCATCGGGATCATCGAATTCGGGCTGCTCTACGCCAACTATTCCACGATGGTCGCGTCATCTCGAAGCGGTGCTCGAGTCGGGACTATCGCATATTCCCAAGCGCCTACAGGCGGTACCGAGACTGTTGGTCAGACTGCTGCAATCGCCGAGATTGTCAGTGCAACTGAACAGGATCTGGAGGTCCTCAACAACGCAGAGCCCGTAGGGATGCTCATCTACAAAGTCGATCCCTCATCAGAGTCGGGCGCTCCCTACGGGGGATTTCCGGGATCCAACATGAGTGGCGGCTGTACCTCGAAATGCATCAAGTACACCTGGAACAACGCAACGAAACACTTTGACCGACAGGGAACCGGCTCATGGCCGGATCCCCAGCGTTGCCTCAATGACCAATCTGTTGGAAGCGCGGACACGATCGATTCCCTCGGTGTGTACGTACAGATCGAACACGACTTCCTCACAGGGATCGTCGGCCAGAAGCGAGTTCTGGGCGGACACAGCGTCGTGCGACTCGAACCCGTTCCCTCCGAGAGTTGCTGAGGAGCAACATGACTGACGAACAGCCACTCGAAATACCCCCCGGCGACAGCCAAGAGAAGCCTCCTCGTGAACGGGGAGTTGTAGTTGTCTGGTTCGCCCTGATGCTTACGGCTCTGTTGGCGATGGCCGGCTTCGCAGTGGACCTCTCCAACTGGTGGGCTCAGGCAGAGCGGGTACAGAAGGCCGCTGATGCGGCCGCCCTTGCTGGTGTCCCATACCTCCCATCAGATCTGACCAGCGCAACCAGCCGCGCCAAGGCCGAACTCTCGAACAACGGCTTTGTCACCTCGGGAGCAGGAGCCAACGCAACTGCCGTGGTCACCCAGGAGGCAAACCCAAATCGCCTGAGGGTATCGGTCACCTACAAGGTGAACACCTACTTCGTGGCGCTGCTGGGCGTGAAGGAAGTATCGCTCACCCGAGAGGCGGTCTCGGAATTCGTGTCCCCTGTCCCGATGGGTTCTCCCGAGAACAAGATGGGCAACGATCCCGACAAGGCTGGCACGCCAGATGAGCCAGCTGTCAGTAGCTGGGTCACGATTCAGGGGCCGAGCACCGGTAAGGGGCAGGGTGACCGCTACGCCAACAAGGTCTGCAACGACTCCAACCACGCGGGTTGCAGTGGATCGACCAACCTCGAACACGACCCGAACGGGTATTTCTACACGATGAAGGTCTCAGCACCTGTGAGTGGCCAGGCACTGAACTTCGAGGTGTTCGACGCGTCGTGGGTATATGTCGGAAGTGCCTGTAACGAGTTCATGCCAACGGCATCTCAGATATCCAGTCTGACCTCCAAGTATCCCGACGCAGCGACTCGATTCGCATCGGGGACTGCCAGCAAGTACTGCACCGGCGACTACACCCCGGGCGCTTCCGGATATTCCGGCACTCTGGATACCACGTTCATCGTTCGTGAACCCGATGACACCCCATGGCTCGACACCGACAATCCTGTGGTCAACATCTCGTCGTGTACACCCATGAAAATTCGCGGATTCAACCCATATTCCGTGTCGTCGGGAAGTCGCTCGGCATACATCTACAACAAATTGATGGACCCGACAGAGAGCGTCATCAACCCCAGCGACGGCGTCATCACCTTCGCTGAAGGATTCCGTCGATGGACAAGGCTGTGCTCGATCCCAGCCGGTTCGGTCAAGTCGGGCGAGTACCTGCTTCAGGTACGAACCAACGCGAAGAGCTCCAACCTGCTTCAGGCTGACAGCACGATTACCACCAAAGGCAACAACGGCATGTCGTTCCGGGCTGGCTTCGGTGCCACCGGTGCTGAGACACTCAGCGGCGCGAACGTCACCCTGGCGGCCCGTGGACGGCTGCCGATCTTCGCCAATGCGTCAGGGGCAGATACCCGCTTCTATCTGGCACGAGTTCTACCCACTGACGCTGGCCGAACGCTTCGAGTTCGTCTCTTCGACATGGGTGACGCATCGAACTCCGGAACCCTGCAGATTCTGCCTCCCAGAGGTCCGGGCGAGTACAGCGAAAGCGACGTCTTCTCCGGCTGTGAATTCAGCAAGGATTCGGGCACTATCAGCGGATCCGACATAGTGGGTAGTAGTTGCACCTTGAAGAATGTCTCAAACTCCAAATACAACGGTCGCGAGGTCATAGTCGACGTGCCGATTCCGACCGACTACACCTGTGCCGACACGGTGCCGACGGGTTGTTGGATAAAGATCAAGGCGTCGTTCCCCACGGGCACCACAGTCAACGACATCACCACGTGGTCTGCTGCGATCCTGGGTAACCCCGTCAGGCTGGTTGAGTAGTCCTCCACTTGGCGATCTCCTCACCCATGGGCGTGGACGGCGCCCCATTGGTGAAGGGCCAGAGTTCTTCGGCGATTCGTCGCCAGTTACCCCTGGCGTGCAGATCTCCGAAAAGCGCGAACAGACCCAGGTTGATTCGCTGGATGATGACCATGAACGCCGGCAGATTCGCGGATTTCATGATCTCCGCATGAGGGCTTGAGAGGTCGAAGAAGCGTCTGACCGACTCCGAGGCGTACTCGGGCGTCATCTCCATTTCCTTGTCCTCGTGGACGAACTCGTAGAAGTGACCGAAGTAGTCCTTGATCGCCTCATCATCGACCTTTACACCGGAACCCAGAACCCCGATCTTCTCCACGAGACTCCGGTATCTGGCGTAGTCCTTGTCGATGACCATGGCGACGATCATGTCCTCGAAGGTCTTGATCTCATCTGCCTCGAAATGCTTGCAGAGTCCAAAGTCCAAGAATGTGATCTGTCCCCCCGGTCGGAACAGGTAGTTACCCGGATGGGGATCACCATTGAATATGTGGAGTTGGTAGATGCTGCCAAAGGCGAACCGGTAGAGCGTCTCTGCAGCAAGGTTCCGCTCCTCTTGGGACCATTCGAGCACCTCGGCGAACTTCGAGCCCTGAGCCAACTCTGTGGTCAGGACTCGGCCGGCGGATAGCTGGTCAATCACATCGGGTACGTGGATATAGGGATGACCTCGGTAGGCGTCAGCAAAAATCCGCTGATTCGATGCCTCAAGCCGGTAGTCGAGTTCCTCGGTGACTCGGTCTCTGATCTCCTCCACCAGCGGCTTGGGGTCAAGGCCGGGGAAGAGCATTCCAACCATCTGGAAGAGCAGATCGGAGTTCTCGAGATCAGCAGCCACTGCATCACCGACTCCCGGATACTGCACTTTCACAGCCACATCGCGGCCATCGAGGGCCACTGCGCGGTGAACCTGTCCGATTGATGCCGCAGCAAGCGGGGTCTCCTCAAAGCTGGAGAACAACTCTGAGAGCGGCTTGCCCAGCTCGGACTCTACAACTCCCCGAGCGAGTTCGAAGCTCATCGGTGGAGCATCGGACTGCAACTGTGCGAGCGCATTTCGTACCGGCTCGGGTAGGCCCTGATCCAGGTAGCTGGCCATCTGGCCGAGCTTCATCATTGCACCGCGCATATTTCCCAGTGCCTCGGCCACCTGTTCCGCCGACTGCAACTCGAACTCTGCTCGGAGTTCCTCCTTGCGCTCATCGGAGGCAAACACGCTCTTTGCCTTCATCGTCGCCAAGTTGGCACCGGTTCTGGCACCCATCGACGCCAGCTGGGCGGTCCGGTGCGCACGCGAAGTCCGGATCAATTCCTGTTCGCGTCGTCGGGACCGATTGGCGAGCAGTGTCCCGACTCCAAGTGCTCCCCCGACTACCAATATGGCGCGAGCAGATTTCCGACCATTGCAGCAGCTGGCGTCAATGCTCGCTGCATCCCTATTTCGACGCGCCATTGGAGAGACTCAGGCAGCGTCGGACTCGGTGATGGTGATCGATTCGATCACCACGTCCTCACGTGGTCGATCGCCGGGGCCAGTGGACACCTTCTCGATGGCGGCGAGCACGTCCTCGCCGGCAATCAACTTGCCGAAGAGGGAGTACTGAGGTGGAAGGCGAACACCGTCTGCTCCGGAGACGATGAAGAATTGGCTCCCATTCGTGTTGGGCCCGGCATTCGCCATTGCGAGCGAGCCGATCTGGTACTTGCCAGGGGCGGGAAGTTCATCGGCAAAGCGATAGCCGGGGCCACCACGTCCAGAACCCTCGGGGCATCCACCCTGAATCATGAATCCCCGGATGATGCGGTGGAAGATGAGCCCGTCGTAGTAGTGGTACCGCGCGAGAGAGACGAAGTTGTTCACTGTCCCTGGCGCATCGCTGGCATGCAGGAACGCCGTCATCGTTCCATGATTGGTGGTGATGGTCGCCTGATAGGACTTGGTCGGGTCGATGCACATCGGCATCGGGCCGTCGAAACTGGTCTTGCGGGGTGAGGATCCGTCTACTGCGGGACATTCGGTTGCCATGTGGGCGATCCTAACGGAACCCGTCGAGAACTCCCTCAGCGTCAGGCTCCTTGAGGACCAGAACGGCCGCATTCCCCTTACGCGTCGGTCTGGTGGGCAGCACGACCGTCTCGGGGCTGGTTCCACCGAGACGACGAGCGAGGCTGAACATGTCGAACATCCCAAGCCCCGTGTCCACCTTCAATTCCGATGACATGGCGTCGCCTGCTGCGAGAAGCTCCATGGGGTTTCTGGAGTCGCCCAGAGCTCCGAGCGCTGCGATAAGGAACTTCTGTTGCCGTTCCTGACGGCCGAGGTCCGCAGTTGGGTCCTTCACCTCTCTGCCGTCGATGACCTCGGTGAAATGGCGAGACCTTGCATATGCAAGTGCCTGGTCACCCGTGAGTACGTGCACGCCGGGCTCGGTGATGTTGAGACCCGACTGCTCGTCGAATGCCGGATGGGGAAATTCGATGGGGACACCACCAAGGGAGTCGACAAGTCCGGCGAACGACGCGAAACCGACCTCCACATAATGGTTGACGGGGATGCCCAGATTGTCGGTGATGGTCTGAACCAGATTCGCTGGTCCCCTGTTGAAAGAACCGTTGATCCGTCCACTCGATCCGGTGTCTGCAATGGTGACCCACAGGTCCCTCGGAATCGACATCATCTGTGCGCCACTGGGCCCGACGCGTAGAATGATCATCGTGTCCGCACGGCTACCGGTAACACCGCTCGCTCCCTCCGGATCGAGTTCGTCACGCGAGTCGGAGCCAACGAGCAGATAATTGGTGAAGTCGCCCGTGGCCGGCGTCAGGGCGGTTGACAGATCGACCCGTTCGATCGCATTGAACGTTGACCAAGCCCTGTAGGCGAAGTAACCCCCGATGACAATTGCAAGCAGCAACAGGGTGATCGCGACCTTCGGCCAGACCCGCTTCCGCTTGCGACCGGCGGGAATCGATGTGGGCTGCCGAGGTTTTGGAGCTGCCGGCTTGCGAGGACGCTGTGTAGGCGTTCTATGGCGAGCATCTGTCTTGGAGCGCTGTGAGTGGTCTCCGCCGCGACGGTCAGCCTGTACGCGGCGAATCTCGTCCTCGCTGGGGGCGGGCACGAAGTACTGGCGACCAGAGCCAGCTTGCCCACCGTCGGTGTTGGGTCGATCAGCGTCACTCGACATCGAAACAGTCTCGCGGTCTGTTGAGCAACGATGTGCCATACCCGTCATGTCGCATCCAAAGGCCAGGGTTGCACAGTTGATGCGCGACGCAACGTAGCGTGGTCCCGACTCGTTCCGATCACGCTGCGATGTCATGTCCCGTTCCGAGCCAGAGATCCACCCATCAGGAACCAGATGAGCGACCCGATTGTCTCCAACGCCTATGCCGTTGCCTTCAGGCTCGTCGGCGTGGAGAGCATCGCCCATGATGTGGCTCTGGCGGCATCACAACGGGTGAGAGACCGCTTCCAGACCGGCGGTGGCGTGGATCTGGACTCGGTCGCGATCGACATGTGGTTGCCGATGCTCATCGACTATGCCGTGGACGAGAGCGTTCGTCGCACTCCACGGCCCGAGGACATCGAGGAGTTCCGGTACCCCGATCAGCACTCGAGCATGAGAGAGGCGCTGCGCCGTCGACTCGTCAGGGCGTCTCGACAGGAACGCGTGATAGGTGCCCTCGTTCACCTATCGGGCTATTCGATCGATGATGTTGCCGAGATGCTGAAACTGGATCCACCCCTAGTGGCAATGGCAGCCAAGGTGATCGCCCCTCCCCCAGGCTTCGACTACCGAAGACTCGGTGATCCCCAGCTGATCGGAACAGACCACCTGGCGGGGCGACCGACCTTGCGACTTCCAGCCACCTCCACCATTGCGGCCGCAATCGCGATTCTGATCGTGGTGCTGGCGGCAACTATGTGCCACGGCCCGCGGCCCTCACTCGTCGAGGAGGGAAGCCTGAGTCTCAATCTGCGTGAAGCGATCCCCCACGCCCACCCCCACAATGAACGTGACGAAATGGGCGGTCCGATCAGTTAGGGTCTCTGTGCTGACGGCTACTACCGAGGGGCGGCGATGCAGGAACTCAGAACACGACTGGAACAGGTCATTTCCCCCGACCGAATCCTCGACGAATCGACTATCGAGGACTACTCCCACGACGAGAGTCTCACCGTTGATGCCGTCGCCCCATCTGCTGTCGTGCTCCCCTATTCCGCAGACGAGGTCAGCGAGATCCTCGCCTTCGCCAATTCAGAGGGGATTCCAGTCACCCCCAGAGGGGCTGGGACCGGGCTCTCGGGCGCGGCCACCCCGTCGAGCGAGTCGATAGTCATCGCCTTCGACCGAATGAACTCCGTTGTCGAGATCGACCGTGACAATCATGTGGCGGTCGTCCAGCCCGGAATTCGCCTCAATGAACTCGATGTCATCACCGCCGAGCACGACCTGGTCTATCCGGTCTACCCCGGTGAATACTCGGCGAGTCTTGGTGGGAACATCGCCACCAACGCAGGCGGCATGCGAGCCGTCAAGTACGGCGTCACTCGCCATCAGGTGCTCGGCCTGGAAGCGGCCCTTGCGAGCGGTCAACGTCTGCGGACCGGCGGAAAGTTCGTCAAGTCATCCACGGGTTACGACCTGACCCAACTGATCATCGGCAGCGAGGGAACTCTCGCCGTAGTCACCGAGGCCGTCCTGCGCCTCTACCCCAGGGTGAGACATCAACGCACACTCCTCGCCCCGTTCCGGACACTCGATGAGGTCGCTGCGGCGGTGCCCAGGATCATCGACACCGGCCTCGGACCGCTGATCCTCGAGTACATAGACCTACTCACCATGTCAGCTGTGGAAAGCTTCACCGGGCTAGAACTTGGCATACCGGCAGAGGTCAAGGAGACTGCGCTCGCCTACCTGGTCGTCGTCATGGAGAACCCACGAGAGGATCGACTCGATCAGGACAGCGAGTTCCTTTCCGAGAAGCTCTTCGACATGGGGGCGATGGACGTCTATGGACTTCCCACCTCATCTGCTGTAGCCCTGATCGAGGCCCGAGAGAAGGCCTTCTGGATGGCCAAGGCGAATGGGGCGAATGACGTCATCGACGTCGTGGTGCCCAGAGCCCAGATCTCGGAGTTCATGAACAGCGTCAGCGCCCTGTCCACGGAATATGAGGCGTGGATCGCGGGCTGTGGCCATGCCGGCGACGGGAACGTCCACATGGGCGTGTTCTGCGCAGACGACGACCGCCGATCCGCACTGCTGATGGACCTGTTCTCCACCGCAATGAACCTCGGCGGTGCCATTTCCGGTGAACACGGAATCGGCG
>CAUJEC010000128.1 GCA_963169245.1 Actinomycetota bacterium | reverse complement strand
GCAGAACTGACTGGAGACATTCTTCAGGTGCCACCAATGGTCTCGGCCATCAAGGTTGACGGGAAACGACTCCACCAACTGGCCCGTGAGGGTATCGAGATAGAGCGCCAGGCTCGCCCGGTCACCGTGAGCCGATTCGACGTCGAGCCCACCGATGATCCGCTCGTCTGGAATGCCCATGTCAGTTGTTCATCGGGCACCTATGTCCGGTCACTCGCTGCAGACCTGGGTCGGCACCTCGGCGGGGGAGCGCACCTGAGCGGCCTTCGCCGCACAGCGGTGGGCGCTTTCCGGATCGACGACGCACATCCCGTTGAATCTCCGGAGTTGCTAACTGTTGAAGCGGCGTTACGTTCGCTCGAACGCGTGGTGGCAGACGATGCCCTGGCCGGGCGGGTTCGCCAGGGAGCCGTGCTCGAGGCCTCGGAACTGGGTGCAGGCGACGCTGGGCCATGGGCGGTGTTCAGCAGAGCGGGCGAGCCCCTTGCGGTCTACGAGCCGTTTCGGCCCGGCCTCGTGAAGCCGTTGATGGTGCTGGCCACCGAGGCGTTTGGGTAGCGTTCTGGCCGTGGAAATCGTCTACTACCCCGACGACTGCGGGACTCCCGGACACAGCCTTGGAGCCAATGAGCGTTCGGTGGTCACCATCGGTGCGTATGACGGCGTGCATCTGGGACATCGCACAATCATCGAATCGGTCAAGAAGCGAGCATCGGAGAGTGGAGCTAAGTCCGTTGTGATCACCTTCGACCGGCATCCGGCACAGGTGATCCGTCCCGAGTCGGCGCCACTACTGCTCACCTCTCTTGATCAGAAGCTGGAGCTTCTGGAATCGACTGGAATCGACAAGGTGGTTGTCATCCACTTCGACCTCGAACGGTCGAAGGAACCTGCTGAGGATTTTGTCACGACGGTTCTTGTCGGTTGTCTCCACGTCGAACACGTCGTGGTCGGTGAGGATTTCCATTTCGGTCATCACCGTCAGGGAAACATCGCGATGCTCACCGCAATGGGTGAGGAACTCGACTTCGGGGTGACGGCACACAGACTTGTGGCACCCAATGGCCGGGCCGCCCGCGACGATGCCCAGGTGTCGTCCACTGCAATAAGACGGGCGATAACCGAGGGGCGGATCGACGACGCCAACAGGATGCTTGGCCGTCGACACGAGATAGGAGGACCTGTTGTGAGCGGTGACCAGCGTGGACGCACCCTCGGGTTCCCGACTGCAAATGTCGCGGTTCCCAACGAGATGCTGATGCCCGCGGATGGGATCTACGCCGGCTGGCTGGGTGTATCGGCACCTTCCGCCGGTGGCCCCCTTCGTTCGGCCATCTATGTGGGTAAGCGACCCACGTTCTACGGGGATGAGGCCATGACCCTCCTTGAGGTGCACGTCCTCGACTTCGACGGTGACCTCTATGGACGTGAAGTGTCAGTCACCTTTGATCACCTGATCCGTCGTGATGCCAAGTTCGCCTCGGTTGAAGAGCTCACTCAACAGCTCCAACGAGACTGTGAGCAGGCCAGAATCGGCCTCCCCGAAGACCCTGATCACCCGATCGCGGGGACTGGGTCGATCTACCCGGTGGGCTGAGTTCCGTTCAACAATGGTGCCCATAGTCGTCTATGGGCGTTACGGTTGTTATCCCGAGGTGTTCGATGTGGCTACAGGATTTAGCACCTTCCAGTTCAGTTGCGTCAATGGCTCGGGACCTGACGGGATGTCGAGTAGGGCAGAGGTGCGATGAACTCAAGCGAACTGGTGGATCCGATTTATGGTCCAGAACTCGACTCTCCACTCTCAGATGACCGGGTACTCGTCCCGCGACTGGCGCGACATCAGATAGTCATGCCCGATGGCCACCTTGTCGGCGTGACAGTCGCCGGTGCAGGTGTCCCACTCGTCGTCGTCCACGGCTTCTCGGCCGAAGGGTTCCTCTATGCCCAGTCGCTGTCGCGGCTGGTCAAAATGGGTTTCCGGGTGATCGCCATCGACACCGCTGGGCACGGAGCGACTCAGGGTCTTCCACTCAACGGTCAGAACATGAACGCATATGCCGAATTACTGGGCAACGTCATCGACGAACTTGGAATCAAGCGCTACATCGTTGCTGGGCACTCGATGGGTGGTCAGTTGGTGACCCGCCTTGCTGCGGCCCGGCCCGAACAGGTCATGGCTCTGATGCTCATCGACGCGATCGTCGGAGACACATGGGACTGGATGGTTCGGGCGTTCCGCGTGAATCCGCCGCTGCTGGTTGGGGTGGGCGGAGTCCTCCTGATCGATTCCGCCTCGGTCATCCCTACCTTCACAGATCCGCGGCAGGCGACCAAGCTGATTCGACTTGTCGCACCGACCCTGGCGGGTCATGCCGTTCAGCCGTGGCGACTTCTTGGTCCGATGATGAGCATCCTGCGGACCAGGGCCAGTCGTCATGCGCTCAACAAGATCCAGAGCAACGACATTCCCGTGTTCGTGCTACATGGCGCTTGGGATGTGGCGGTGCCTCACCGCACCGGTGTGGACGCTGCACGACGAACCGATGGCGTTCTCGTCACCGTTGAACACGCCGGACACTCGTGGATCCTCCGAGACCCAGAGACGCTTCCATCGATCTTCAACGAACTGCTCGGCGCCGAACTTGGAGAGGCGATCCGCGACGGTCTGCAGAAGGCCGGGTTGAAGGGCAAGGGGACCTCGATCAAGGAGATCGAACGCGTCTGTTACAACAGGAATGCCCGAGTGTTCTCGCTGACAGCAGCCGACAGCATCCCCAAACCGGTAGGGCGACATCGCCGGCCCAAGTACGGGTGGACCGTCGACCGCTACCAAGGCCACCAGAAGGTGAGAGCCGGGCAATAGCTGGCATCTGAGTGCCACCCGTCTAGCCCTTTGGCAAGCGTTCCACTACGCTCTATGGGCCCTGACAAAGCGTCAGGAGCTCACCACAGCGCGAATCTCTTCGTTCCGAGGCGACGGACGTGTGGCAGAGCAGGGTCAGATACCCAGGAGTAATTCATGAGCAACCGCATGCCGACCAACCTTCCCCCCAAGGCCGACACAGTCGCCCGCTTCGGGAAGAACGACAAGGACACAGGCTCCGCCGAGGTCCAGATTGCGCTGCTCACCGACCGGATCAACCACCTGACCGAACATCTCAAGACCCACAAGAAGGACCACCACTCACGTCGTGGACTTCTCATGCTCGTCGGCCGTCGTCGTCGCTTCCTCGATTACCTCAAGGCCAATGAGATCGATCGCTACCGTGCGATCATCGCCGAACTCGGCCTTCGGCGGTAATCGTCAAATAGGAACTCGTGTCTGGCCCAGGGGCAGTTCTAGCTCTCCTCGCCAGCCAT
>CAUJEC010000127.1 GCA_963169245.1 Actinomycetota bacterium | reverse complement strand
AGGTGCCGACATGGTCGAACCGGTCGAGTTGATGATCCAGGCCGCCCGTATCGCCGAGGACGATGCGGGATCGAGTGGGTACCTCAAGCGGGCCGAAGTCATCGCCGCCATACCCACGATCTCGTGGCGCTACAGGGATCCTGGGGCGATTGCAGCGCAGGCATTCGGCGCCGAGCAAGCCAAAACCTGGTACGCGACGGTTGGCGGAAACACCCCCCAGACGATGGTCAATCGGATCAGCTCCCACATTCAATCCGGGCAACTCGATGTCGCGGTTCTCATCGGAGGTGAGGCGGGCCGCGCCCGATCCGAGGCCAAACGCCAGGACATCAAGCTCGACTGGGCGGTTCAGGGTGACGAGGCGACACCGGACTGGCTCGACGACAGCCCCTTCCTGATGGGCGGCGAGGCGGACATGGCTCGAAAGCTGATAGTGCCGCTCCAGCTCTACCCTGTCTTCGAGAACGCGATCTGGCACAACTCGGGCCGCACCCTCGATGAGCACCTGGCATACATTGCGGCACTGTGGTCCCGCTACTCGAAGGTGGCCGCCGGAAATCCATATGCATGGAACCAACAGGAACTGACAGCGCAGGAACTCCTCGAGGTGACCCCCGAGAACCGGATGGTCGCGTTCCCCTATCGCAAACAGATGGTCTCCAACCCGTCGGTCGACATGTCCTCTGCGATCCTCATCTGCTCGGTGGAAGCAGCACGAGAGATGGGCATCCCTATGGACCGCTGGGTGTTCGTGCACTCGGGGACAGACGCCAAGGATCGCTCAGTGTCGGATCGACTCAGCCTGGCGCACTCATCAGCCATTGGCGCAGCAGGAAATCGAGCACTTGAGTTGGCTGGCGTCTCGATCGACGACGTCGCACACCTTGACGTCTACTCGTGTTATCCATCAGCCGTTCAGGTGGCCATGGATGCACTCGGCATCGGCCCCGACCGACAACTCACCGTCTATGGAGGACTGCCCTTCGCCGGAGGACCGTGGAACAACCCGGTCGGTCATGCCATCGCCTCCATGGTCGGCGTGCTTCGCGAGGACACTGGCAGCGTCGGCCTGGTGACAGCCAATGGCGGCAACATCGACAAACACGCCTTCGGGGTGTATTCCAGTTCTCCGCCCACAGACGGTTTCCGGTACGAGTGCCCGCAGGACCAGGTCGACTCCGAGCCTGGACGAAGCAGTGTCGTGGATCATCTGGGTGAGGCGGCCGTCGAGTCCTGGTCTGTCCTCTATGACCGTGAGTCGAATCCGGTCTCAGCCCATGTGGCTGCGTTGACTCCCGACGGCTCAAGGACCTGGGCGCTCTGTGATGACCAGTCCAGCGCCGTGGAGATGACCACGGGCGACATGACCGGAAGGACCATTCACATCGACGGACAGGGCGCCTTCAACCTCGGCTGACTCCGGGGCTACACAACACGCCCGGGACGCTCGCACATTGGGCTGACTCTGGTCTGGTGCCCAGGATCAGAATTCCACCACGCTCGGCGGGGTCGATCCGCTCAGAGCTCCGAGAGACGTTCGAGTCGCTCCCTCAGAGTCGCAAATACCCGCTCCGAGGCCTTGGGCATCTCCTCGAGGAGCAAGCGAAAGGCCTTGGAATCGAACCGCATCGCCAAGAGGTCCGTGTCGGCAACCACTGTGGCCGTGCGTGGTCGATGATCGACAAGCGCCATCTCGCCGATCATCGAACCCCTACCGGATGTGGCCACATACTCGCCACGCACATAGACGCTCGCCCTGCCCTCCTCGATGACGAAACACTCGACACCGGTATCGCCCTGATCGACTATCACATCGCCTGTACCGAAGGACCTGCGCTCGGAAAGGTTGACCACCCGCTGTAGCTGGTCGTCGGAGAAGTCTGCGAAAAGCTCCATCGTCGCGAGCACCGCCAGACGTTCACTGAGTTCGCTGTTGTGTGTCACGTCGAATCCGATCCTTTCCGCTTCCACTCCGGGGTGGCATCAGTTCGTCGAACCGAACCGTCCGACCAAGTCCAAACTCTAGACGGCTGCCCTGAGCGGACGTCGGGCGACAAGCGCCCTGTCCCTGCCCGTCAGGTCTGCCAGGACCTCGGCTTCGGAGAACGCCTCGAGTGCCAACGTCCTCACGACGCCGGACTGCTCGGGTGAGATCTCACAGACAACCACTCCTGTGGGGGCCAACCACTCCCCCGCAGCACCGAGAATATGGCGCACATCGTCGAGACCATCGAGTCCTGACCACAGCGCACCAGCGGGTTCCCAGCGATGAACCTCCTCGGGAAGTACGACGCTCTCGGCAACATAGGGCGGGTTGGTGACGACCATGTCGACCGAGCCCCGCAAGTCAACCGGGAGAGCATCAAACCAGTTCCCAACCGCTGCAGAGACCCGTGCGCCGCTTCGACCGATTCCCGCGATGTTCGCTCGGGCTACATCGAGTGCGTCCTGGGACTCGTCGGTCAACAGGACTCTTGTTCTTACTCGTTCGACGGCGATCGACAAACCGATCGCACCCGACCCGGTTCCAAGATCCACAACCGTCGTCTCACGCTCGGTCCCACCGATTCGATCGAGTTCACCCAGAGCCACCTCGACCACGAACTCGGTCTCGGGTCGGGGGATGAGAACCCGGCTGTCGACCATCAGGTCGAGGGTGCGGAAGGCCCAGGATCCGAGAACGTATTGGAGTGGTTCCCCCTCGATCCGTCGGGCCATCATCGAATCGAAATGGGCGACTCCCCTCTCGGTGACAAGCTCATCGAGGGTCAGGAACAACTCGACGGGTTCCACTCCTGCCGCTGTCTCGACGATTCGCCTGGCATCTGATTCAGCGCTCTCGTTCCCTGCGGACTGCAGTCTCTGGGTCGCCTCCGAGAGCAGCTCACGCCAGGAGAGGGTTCCATCGGAACTCAATTCGAGTCTCCGGAAAGCCGTTTCGCCCGATCATCTGCGATGAGCGCATCGCTGATCTCCTTGAGGTCACCAGCGAGCACCTTGTCGAGGTTGTAGAGCGTCAACCCGATGCGGTGATCCGAGACTCTGTTCTCCTTGAAGTTGTAGGTCCGGATCTTCTCGCTTCGACCACCGCCGCCGATCTGGGCTCGACGTTGCCCCGATGCCTCGGCCTCGTGACGGTCCTGTTCGATCTTTAGGAGGCGGGAGCGAAGAACCTGGAGCGCCTTGGCCTTGTTCTGAATCTGACTCTTCTCGTCCTGCATCGCTACGACCACGCCGGTAGGCAGGTGGGTGATGCGCACGGCTGAGTCGGTCGTATTGACCGACTGTCCACCAGGTCCTGATGAGCGGTACACGTCGATCTGCAGGTCATTCGGGTCGATACTGACATCCACCTCATCGGCTTCGGGAAGCACAACCACGGTTGCAGACGATGTGTGAATCCGTCCCTGTGACTCGGTGACCGGCACCCGCTGCACTCGGTGAACGCCCGCTTCGAACTTGAATCTGGACCATGCGCGATCACCCGAGATGCTGAACGTGACCTCGCTGTAGCCGCCCATATCGGAGATCGCAGCTGACATGGGTTTCGCCGTCAGTCCGAGTTGATCGGCGAACGCCCGGTACATGTTGAACAGGTCCCGGGCGAACAGGTTCGCCTCCTCACCGCCCTCGGCGCCACGAATCTCGATGATCACGTTGCGCCCGTCGTTGGGGTCAGCTGGCAGGAGCAGCACCTTGAGTTCCTCAGTCAGCCGCTCGACGCTGACCTCAAGATCGGCGACCTCGGCTCGCCATGCGTCACGTTCGGCGGGTTCCGAGGCGCTGACCAACTCGCGAGCGGCTTCGAGATCACCCTCTGCCTGGCGCAGTTCGTTCAGGTTCTCGACTATCTCCTGAAGGTCTCTATAGCGCTTCGAGAGTTCGACGAACTTGATCTGGTCCGAGACGATCTCGGGGTCACCGAGTCGGGCCTCGACCTCGTGGAACTCCCTTTCCAGTCCCTCAAGGCGGGTGATCAGGTCAGCCATAGGTGATCCTTCGGATCGAAGTCGAGGGTCTGTTTCGATGCAGCCGGGCCATATTCGGTGGCGCGATATTCGGTGGTGCCATGAGCGAGTGGCATGTCGGGTTCCATGTCGGTCAGGTCCATGGAGGGTCCACTGCGACGATCTCAGCGATCGGGTCGAGCATCGATGCGAGCTGTTGTTGCATCGGGTGGAGGTCAACCGAGGGGACAGCGAGGAGAAGCCGAGCCGATGGTGCCAGGGCGTCGCGCAGATCGGCAGCCAGTGGAACGGCCGCCAGGTCGAATCCGACCGAGGTCACCACCACCACCTGCTCACCATGTAGATCCAAGCCGAATGCACCAGCTGGGTGAGCATCCTTCATCCCAGCGGCCTCGATAGTCATACCCACAGCCTGAAGGGTGGACACACCTATGACCTCGGGGTTCTCGAGGACCATTGCCCGAAGCCAACGTTCGCGAGCAAGACGTTGCATTGGGTGCGGTGGCGCGCCCGGGTACCGGTTCTGTCGAACCATTGCGACGGTGTCGGCCAGGGCTCCGGTCAGATCATTTCCGTCGTTGACCGCCCATACGGCATCCCGGTCGAATCGGCCGACGCCCACCTCGAGATGGAGTTGCCCGTCTCCTCCGGTCTCCGCTGGCCAGGTGACCAGGCGAGCGACCTCCAGGCCAAGCACCTCTCCACGGGTGATCCCATGTTCGTGGACCACCTCCAGACCTTGGTCCCCCAGGGCGGCGAGAAGTCCCGCCGGCGCTGGTTCGGAGAGCGCTTCAGCAGTGCGTGCTTCCACCTCGATGGCTATGGACCCAGCGCCCTGAACGGCACGGACCTCGGTCGCCAACATTCCAGACCCTGACCCGGAGGACCTTGAGAAGTAGCGGGCGAACCGGGCCGCGAGCGGAGCATCGAAGTCGACGAACATGACCATCGACTCCGAACCCGCCTTGAGCGCCCAGGACATTGCACCCGCAACTGCCCCCGGAGTGCCGAAGTCAGTGAGGAGGTAAGCCGTGCCGCCGGGGAACATCAGCCCCGTCAGAGCACCTCTTACCTCGATGGACTCGGTGGCGATGGACTCGGTGGCAATGGACTCTGTCCCCGAATGATCGCGAACGAGCGCGGACAGCTTGGCCTTCTGGAGGCGCTGTCGCTGTTGAGGGCTTATGCCATCGGGCTTGGGGTGAGCAGAACCGGATTGCGCCACTAGACCCCTCTACGTCTGGAACGGGACGGCCACAACCTGACCGAACCCAGCCGCTGTCAGTCCTCGTTGGACTCTTCGGCCTGCTCTTCGTTGGCCTCTGTCGGGGCACCTTCTGCTGCGCCCTTCTTGCGGCGACCGTAGCGACGCTCGAAGCGCTCCACACGACCGGCGGTGTCGACGATCTTCATCTGTCCGGTGAAGAAAGGGTGGGTGAAGGCAGAGATCTCGACCTTGGCGAGGGGGTATTCGTTACCGTCCTCCCACGTGGTGGTCTCGCTTGTGATGATCGTCGAGCGAGTCAGGAACTTGTCTCCTGAGGATGTGTCCTGAAAGACCACGTGGCGATAGTCGGGATGGATTCCGGGTTTCATAGGTTCTCCGTTTTGCACCCCGGTTTCCGAGCGGGGCAGAGGTTCTGAGTCTGTTTCGTCGCCCTTGTCATCCTTCGGAGAGGCTGACGCGGTCGAAAATCAGACATTCCAGTATTGCGCAATAGAGGCTTCAGTTGCGAATGGCTGGCGCCTTCGCGATCTCGTCGAGGAAGGAATCGTTAGTCGGGAACTTACGCATCCGATCGAGGATCAGATCAAGGGCTGCTCCCTCCTCACCGTCGGCGGAGAGGGCGGCGAGCAGGCGTCGCAGCTTCCAGACCTGTTGCAGACGAACCTGGTCAATGAGCAGTTCCTCGTGCCGGGTCGATGAACCGGAGACGTCGATCGCGGGATACACCCGACGCTCAGCAGCAGCGCGATCGAGCTTGAGTTCCATATTTCCGGTGCCCTTGAACTCTTCGAAGATGATCTCGTCCATCTTGGAGTTGGTGTCCACGAGTGCGGTGGCGAGGATCGTGAGCGAACCTCCGTCCTCGATGTTTCGAGCAGCACCGAAGAACCGCTTGGGCGGGTACAGCGCACCGGTGTCGAGTCCCCCACTCATGATGCGGCCACCAGCAGGAGCGGCCAAGTTGTACGCGCGCGCGAGCCTGGTGATTCCATCGACGAGCATGACAACGTCCTGGCCGTCCTCGACCATGCGCTTGGCTCGTTCGATGACGAGTTCGACCACCTGGAGGTGCTCCTCCGGTGGCCGGTCGAAGGTGGATGCCACGACCTCCCCGGAAATCGCACGACGCATGTCGGTGACCTCTTCGGGACGCTCATCGACGAGCAGCACGATCAACTCGACATCGGGGTGATTGTCCTCGATCGCCTGGGCGATGGTCTTCATGACGGTGGTCTTGCCCGACTTGGGCGGAGCGACGATCAGACCACGCTGCCCTTTACCGATCGGGGCGAGCAGATCGATGATCCTCGATGTGAGGTCATAGGGATGATCGGCACGCTCGAGGGTGAGTCGCTCGTTGGGGAAGATCGGAACAAGGTTCTCGAAGGAGGCACGGTCACGGGCCTTCTCCGGGTCACGCCCATTGACCGAATCGATTCGCAACAGCGCCGGATTCTTCTCGGAACGATTGGCCGGACGACTCGAGCCGGTCAACCAGTCTCCGCGACGGAGCCCGAACTGACGAGTCTGCTTGACCGACACATAGACATCGTCGCGACTCGGAAGGACTCCATTTACACGTAGGAAGCCGTAGCCCTCATCGCGAAGGTCGAGTGTCCCGGCAACCTCGATCGGCTCACCGTCCCACTGTCCGCCTTCGCCTTCCTCGGCCCGATCGCGGTTACGACCCCGGCGACGGCGGCGGTTGCGCGACTCGCCCTCACCACTTCCGTCGCCGTTGTTCGTGTCGCCGTTGTTCGCGTCGCCATTGCCATCGCCACTGTTCGATTCACTATTCGATTCGTCAGCGGTCGAGACACCCGAAGCATCACCCTTGGACGATCTGCGGCCAGCGGTCTCCACGGCCGCGGTGTCAGCAGCGTCGCTGCCGCGTTCGGAATGAGCATCTTCGCCGGGATCACCTGCAGAGCCATTGTTCGACCCGGCGTCCTGTGACCGGCTCCTATTGGCCCTACCTTCGGCGCGGTCAACTGAGTTCGACTGCTCATCGTTGGCCTCCGATGTAGCTGCAGAGCCGGCTCCGGCCAGGGTGGCGCCAGAGTCGGTGTCGGTGGCATCGGAGTCGGTGGCGCCGGTTGAGGGTGCCGCTGCAGATCCGCTTTCGGGCTCGCTCTGTGGAGCTTCTGAGACACCTGCGAGTTCGAGGATCATCTCCACCAACTCGGCCTTGCGAGCCCGCGAGTTGGGCTTGCCGCCGAGTGTCTGAACGATCGTCGACAACTCGGTGCGGTCCTTGCGTTCGAGTCCTCGTCGATCGATGGAGTCAGCGCTCATATCTCATGTCCTTTTCGTCGAGTACGGCATGTTGTGCCGATCAACGACTGTTGCGTCGGATGTTTCCTGGCGCTCGATGCGCCTGGGTCGGTGGGAACGAATCTGTGGGCCCCTGAACTTTCATCCGATTCGCTCTATCGGCCCGGCCCAACTCCGCTTCGCGGAGGGGACGGAACAACAGCGGGTTGCGGACTCGTGTTCAGCGTGCCAGAAGGCGACGCATCAGATCGTGACCCGGGACGGGTGATGACCCAATCGTTGCCGCCTCGGAATATAGGCCACCGGGACCGTCCACGTCAGAATCCACAAGCAGATAGGGCACAGGATCGGGGGTGTGGGTCTTGAGTTCCCATGGTGTCGCATGGTCCGGGCTGAGCAGAAGTCGCCAGGGTCCCATCGAGTCGAGTCCCTCGACCAGTCCGGCAAGTATCCGACTGTCCCAGTTCTCGAGTGCCTTGATTTTCTCATTCACGTTGCCAGCGTGACCGGCCTCGTCGGTCGCCTCGACGTGCACGACGAACAGGTCGCACCCGTCAGCGAGCGCCTTCAGCGCTGCATCACGCTTGCCCTCGTAGTCGGTGTCGAACCAACCGGTGGCACCGGGTACCTCGACAATGTCCATTCCGGTCAGCACTCCCAGACCGCGGACAAGGTCGACTGCGGTGACCATGCCTGCTGCAAGTCCATACTCCGAGCGGAAGGATGGAAGACGCGGCTGACTCCCCTGCCCCCAGAGCCAGATCTGGTTGGCGGCGACATCATCGAAGCGGGCCAGGATGTCACGACTGGCCTCCATTACGGCATTGAGCTTCTTTGCGCTCGGCCCGACTGGGAGCACCGCAGGCTGGTCGCTCAGATCGTGAGGTGGAACGCACTCAGCATCGGCCCAAGATCTGGGAGCGACGAGTATGTGACGGTACTGGACACCCGGATGGAACCGGATCTCGGCACCGACGCCGGAACCGAGTTCTGCGTCGAGGGCTGCAATCACCCGAGCAGCGGCCTCCGAACTCGGATGTCCGCCGGCGAAGTCCGCCATCACTCCACTGCCTCCACCGGCCATGTCAACGGTGGAAAGGTTGCAACGGAAGGCGACCTGATCGTCGTCGAGCTTGATTCCGAGTGCTGCGGCCTCGATGGGTGCCCGACCTGTGTGATGGATAGCAGGGTCGAATCCGAGAAGGGAAAGGTTGCCCACGTCACTGCCTGGTGGCATCCCCTCGGGGATGACGGCCGCACGGCCGACGGTCCCCCGCGCCGCTAGCGACCTCAGAACCGGCGTGTCCGCCACTTCCAGCGGTGTCCTACCTCCGAGTTCTTCGCTCGGAAGATCGGCACAGCCATCGGGAACACACAGGACGTATTTCACCGGAACAGTCTGGCCCAGTCGAACTCGGCTCGCCCAGATACCGCCAGTCGCACTCCTCTACCAGCAGTCACTGTCCTATATCCGGCTCAAGATCAGATGCTTGACCGCAGTGAGGTCATTCGAGATCGACGTCGTCCGCTCTGGCAGGTCGAAGACCCGAGCGAGTTTGGCGGGCACTGGTGGACGTTCACCGAGTGCGGCAGAGACGGCGTCGGGGAACTTCGCCGGGTGCGCTGTCGAAAGTGAGATGACCGGCGTGTCGGACGACCCGGGCATGTCGATCGCTGCTCTCACCGCCACCGCCGTGTGCGGATCGATGATCATGTTGGTCTCGGCGTGGATCGATCTGATCGTCGCAGCAACCTCGTTCTCGGTCACCCGCCGCGCATCGAAGCTGCGGCCGAGACGTTCGAGCGCGTCCATCTCCACCGAGGTGACGCCACTCGATCGGAAGCTGGTGAGCATCTCGGCGATGTGGCGGCCATCGCGGCCGAGCACCTCGAAGAGCAGCCGTTCGAGGTTGGAGCTGATCTGAATGTCCATCGATGGACTCGAGGTGGGGATGACCTCGCGGATCTCCATCGTTCCCGTAGTGAAGAACCTGGTGAGTATGTCGTTGCTGTTTGAAGCAACGATCAGTCGCTCGATGGGCAGGCCCATCTGCTTGGCGACCCACCCTGCGAGAATGTTCCCGAAGTTGCCTGTCGGCACGCTGAAGCTGACCGGGGCCTTCGCGCCATTAACCTCGAGCGCAGCGGTGACGTAGTAGACGATCTGGGCCATGACGCGAGCCCAGTTGATCGAGTTGACCGCCGAGAGGTGTACACCGTTTCGGAATGCCTCATCGGCGAACGCTGCCTTGACCAGATCCTGACAGTCGTCGAAGTTGCCCGCTACAGCAACCGCATGGACATTTGGCGAGTCGACAGTTGTCATTTGACGACGCTGGACCTCTGAGACCCGACCCTCGGGAAAGAGGATGAAGATGTCGATCGCGTCTCGACCCACGACCGAGTCAATGGCCGCCGAACCCGTATCGCCTGAGGTGGCGCCGAGAATGCAGACCCTTTCGCCCCGCTCTGTCAGAAAGTGATCGAAGAGGCGACCCACCAACTGCAACGCGACGTCCTTGAAGGCAAAGGTCGGTCCGTGGAACAGCTCCACAAGATGGTGACTGGCGCCGCTTGCGGTTTCCCCAAGGTCTACGACGGGGCACACCCGGGGATCGTCGAAAACCGAGTAGGCCTCAACCACCAGCGCGTCAAAGACATCACGATCTATGTCCTCTTCGACGAATGGCCACATGACCTTTGCCGCGACCTCGGAATAGGTTCGGCCACGCAGCTCATCGAGTGGGGGAAGAGTCGGCCAGAACTCTGGCAGGTACAGGCCTCCGTCGGTTGCGAGCCCGGCCAGAAGCGCATCCGCGAAGCCGATCGTGGGAGCGGCACCGCGTGTTGAGATGTATTTCATCGCTGCTGTCCTTCCGCTCCGATAACCCGCAGGACGGATCCGACTG
>CAUJEC010000126.1 GCA_963169245.1 Actinomycetota bacterium | reverse complement strand
GGTACGCCAAACACATGGAACGACCGAACTGCTCGAGCAGCGCCCGACGTTCCGGCTGTTCCACGGTCGACAGTTGCTGTGCGAGTTCCGCACCCGCTGCCCAGTGCTGGGCCTCGGAGGGAAGCGACAGATCGAGTATCGCCTTCGCAGACCAGCGCAGCGACTGCACCGACAGACCGGAGCCGAGGTTCGCTGCCAAGGCGATCGCGCTCACAGGTGGAGCAGAAAGTGCTGCGACGATCCACCACAGGCCAGTCTCCGGTGTTTCTCCCGGAAGCTTGTCGAGCCAGTCGGGTAAGGGCTCAACTGCTATCAGCGGTGTGAGCGGAACATCGCGGCCATCTGGATCCGCAGCAGCTTCGACCACACGGCTCTGGGTGGCGACAAGGACCTTGGGAACCATCCGCCGGCGCGCCCAGCGGGCCACCCGGTGACTCGCATGGTCGAGCCTGTCTGTGTCGACTGCGGGTCGGGTCCATTGCCGACCGCCGATTCTGGCTGTAACCGAGCCCCAATCTGAACGGAACGGAGTGAGCATTCCGACTGTCACGAGCCGCGGTGATGAATCTCCCATGTCACCGGGGTTCTGTTCCACACATGAATCAACGAGTGCGTAGTACTCGTCGCGAAATCCTGCCGTGGCCGTGGCGATATCGCTGAGCCTCAGATCTGCGAATGGGACCGTGGACGAGTTGGCCGGTTCCACCGAGCCCTTCCACATTGTGTGGAGCGGCTGTGTATCGACAGATGGGATGCCGACTGACTCGGCCAGTAGCGGCCCCCAACTGGCGCCCCTGGCAGGACTGTCAACGCTTGAATCGACGACCTGTGACATCGACCGGCGATCCCCTCCCCAGGAGACCTTGACAGCCGACGGCGACGGCTCGCTCGCAGCGAAGGTTCGACGCTCGCCAACCGACCTGACTGTCACCGCACAAACCCTGACCGAGGCCTTGAAGAAGCTCGCGGCGCTTGACCAGATCGAGACCAGCTCGCAATCCTCCAGTAGGGAGTCCCGTACACCCTGGCTCCCCTTCACCGACAGGAACGACTGTGGTTGGATCAGGCTCACGATGCCTCCCTGCGCTGTCGAGCGGGAAGCGAGCGCGAGGAACAGCGCGCTCGCATCCACATACGGGTCGAGACCCCCGAGATGCTCAGAGAGCCGTTCCATTCGCTGCCGATCGATCGAGGTATCCGAACGCAGTTGGGAGAGAAACGGCGGGTTGCCGATCACGAGGTCGTAGATGTCGCTCGACTCGATCAGGTCGGGATCGAGGCCGTCTCTGAGCTGAATGTTCGGCTCGACCTGAAGCGACTCATCTCGTACGCGCATCCTCGCCCACGAGACGAGAACCTCACGAGCGACCGCGACCGCAGACGGGTCGACGTCGAAGCCACGGAGCCGAGCAGAGACGATATCGACCGGGTCGAGTCCGATCTCGTGGAGTCGATCGGCCGCGGCGACGAGGAATGCACCCGCGCCACACGCTGGGTCACAGACCGACTCCACCGGTCGACCGAGCGAGGCGGTAGCAGCGTCGATGGCGCGGGCGGCCAGGTATTCCGCCAGAACGCGAGGTGTGTAGTGCACCCCTCGCTGACGACGTGGACCCTCCATCAGGCCTGACTCAAAAGCCTCGATCGAGCCCCAGATGACGGCACTGTCGGTCAAACTCAAGGCGATTTCCCCAGACCGACTTCCTCAGGAAGGTCTCTGTTGAACGACGCTCCCGTGTGGCAGGTCGGGTCGCTCAGCCTGCGTTTGGATCCCACGCAGCGAGGTCATCGAGTCGGACGTCATTGGAGAACATCTCAACGATTGGGATGTCTAGGCCCAGACGCTTTTGGAGTCTCTTGACCTCGAGCTCCTGGTTCCAGAGCACCAGCGAGACGACAAGGCCCTGCTCCCCTGCCCGAGCGGTCCTGCCCGAGCGATGCAGGTAGCTCTTGTGGTCCTGGGGAGGGTCGTAGTGGATGACGGTGTCGACCTCGTCGATGTGGATCCCTCGGGCTGCGACTTCGGTCGCGACGAGCGCCTGAAGTTTCCCGTTCTTGAACGCGCCTAGCGCACGCTCACGGTTCTGTTGGCGAAGATCGCCATGTATTGCTTGCGCCCTAATGTCGAGCCCAATCAGATCATCGACGAGTCGATCGACCCAATGCTTGGTGTTGCAGAAGATCATCGTCCGGTTGCTGGCCGAAATGATCTTGGCAGCAACCTTTGCCCTGTCCATCTGATGTACTGCAACGAAACGATGCGTCATCTTCTCGACGGTGACCGTACTGGAGACGACTTCATGGCGGGCGGGGTCGGTCTGGTATCTACGCACCAGAGCGTCGACGGCCCCATCGAGGGTCGCCGAGAACAACAGGGTCTGCGCCGACGAGTCGACGTTGCGCAGGATCCACTCGACCTGGGTGAGAAAACCCATGTCCGCCATCCGGTCGGCTTCATCGATCACCACATGGGTAACCGCCGTGACCGAGAGGTCTCCACGGTCGATCAGATCTATGGCTCGTCCCGGGGTACATACCGCGATGTCCACCCCGGACTTGAGCGCCTTGATCTGTTTGTCGATCTGGTCACCGCCATAAATAGACGCCAGCCGCACGCCCTTGACGTGCGCAGCGTCAACAAGTTCATTTCGCACCTGGATGGCCAACTCGCGGGTGGGGACCAAGATCAGCCCGTGTGGCAGCCCCGGCTGGGACCGCTCAAGCAACTGCACCATCGGCAGGCCGAACGCGAGTGTCTTACCGGAACCGGTCTTGGCCTTGCCGCAGACGTCGCGGCCTTTGAGGATGTCTGGGATTGTCATCGACTGGACGGGAAATGCCTTTGAGATTCCCCGTTCCGCCAGCGCGGCGCATATGTCGTCGTCTATCCCTAGTTCGCTGAAGGTTCTTTCCATGCTCTTCTTTGCTTTGATTACCAGACATCGTAGTTCTTGGCGCTCAGAGCCCCGCGATCGAAGGCGCTACCGTCGGGTACATGCTCAGGAACCCCGATGCGATTTCGACAGTGCTCGAGAGGGTTGACAACTGGTCTGCACCCCACGCAGCGGCCGCTGTCTTTGACCACAGTGGAATCCTGGTCAGCCACGGAAGCACCGACAGAAACTTCGCTGTTGCATCGATAACCAAGATCGTGAGCGCCTGGGCCGTACTGGTCGCGATCGAGGAGCAGTCTGTTCGACTAGATGACCCTGCCGGTCCAGAAGGCTCGACGGTCCGTCACCTGTTGTGCCACGCGAGCGGCCTTCCATTCGAGGGTTTCGATCCGATCGCCGGCCCGGGGCAACGACGGATCTACTCGAATTCCGGCTACTTCGCGCTCGCGGAACATCTTGAGGGTCGGACCGGGATGAGCTTCCGCGATTACATGGCCGAGGCTGTTCTGGAGCCACTGGGCATGGGAGCCTCGGCTCTCGTGGACGGCGCTGCCGCTGGACTTCAGTCGACTCTCGAGGACATCGTCAGCCTTGGGATTGAACTCCTGACACCGAGGGTCATCGATCCGTCCACACATGCAATGGCCACATCTGTGAACATGGCAGGTCTCGCAGGTGTGCTACCGGGCTGGGGCAGCTACGAGGACTGCGCCTGGGGACTTGGCCCAGAGATCAGGGGCACCAAGACACCGCACTGGATGGGTGAAACAGCACCGGCGAGCACCTTTGGCCATTTTGGTGGCCGCGGATCATTCCTGTGGGTCGATCCCGACGCCGGATTCGGGTGTGTCGTGGCCACTGATCGGGCCTTCGATGACTGGGCTGTGAACGCCTGGCCCCGATTCTCCGACGACCTCAGAGTTGCCGTCAGAGCCAGCTTCGACTGAATCGACCTCGGCTGAGTCGGCTGAGTCGGCGTCGAGCGCCCCGCCGCCGGTCGATACGGCTTCATCGTTCCCGACTCCGACCGGGGAGTGGTCAATCGGGCTTCCACCCCAGAACAACCAGCCCAGGCCTCCGATTATCGCCAACAGTGATGTCCACGTGTTGACCCTAAGCCCGAGAATCTCGTTGGCCGCATCGATTCGAAGTGACTCGACCCAGAGCCGACCCAGCCCGTATCCGGCTATGTAGACGGGGAACCATCGTCCCGGCTTGAGGCGAATCTTCCCGCTTGCTATGACAATCGCTGCACACAGACCGAAGTTCCAGAGCGCCTCGTAGAGGAAGGTCGGGTGAAAGAGCGTCTCTGGAGAGGCTCCGATTGGGCGGGCGCGAACGTCCATGTCGACCTGTAGTCCCCACGGGAGCTTCGTCGGCCCACCGAAGAGTTCCTGGTTGAAGTAGTTGCCGAATCGGCCGATTGCCTGAGCAAGAGGCATGGCTGGAGCGACGGCGTCGCCCATCTCGCGCCAGGGCATCTTCTTGTACCGGGCCGCTATCAGTGCACCGATCACACCACCGAGCACACCGCCGGGTATGCCCAGACCTCCCTGCCAGATGAAGAAGGCGTTCGGCCACCAGCGTCCATCGGAGTAGAGGTCGGGGAAATCGGTGATGACGTGGTAGATGCGCGCGCCGATGAGTCCCGATGGCACGGCTATGAGTGCCACCGAGGTGATCTGTTCTGGGTCTCTTCCGCCTGCCGCCCACCGTCTACGAGCAAGTTCGACTCCTGCGAGGGCCCCGAGAGCGATGCAGAGACCGTAGATGTGGAAACTGAGCGGTCCGATGCTCAGGAATTTGAACGGCGGACTCGGTATCGACGCGAGGGCTGGGGCCAGCGTGGAGAGCATCAATTGCCTTCCTCTCTTGGACGGCGGTCATCTGGATGATTGGAGTCGGAGGATCCTGCTGGAGCGTCCGCGTCGATCAGATCCTGGTCGTCACTGGGCGACTTGAGCGTCGGCCAGTTCAAGTCGTTGGGGGTGAGACACACCTGAGCACCGGCGGAGAGTCGGCTGGCGAACAGGCCGTCGTTAGCGAACGGATCGATCGGAGTCTTACTCAGCCAGGACTCGAAGATCTCACCGATCACGCCCGCCTCGTAGAGTACCTTCGCCAGGCATTTGGCCGAACTGTTTGAGATCCGGCCTTTACCAAAGAGGATCGCCGCCGCGGCTTCGCGATAGTCAACGCATTCCTGGAACGCTGCGAGCACCAGTTGATCCTCTTCAGGCGTGAACGCCAGATCAGGCAGACCCGCGCCGGGGGTACCGGGCTGGTAGCCGAGTTCCGAAAGTCGCTGGTATCCCACCCCGGTGACGATCTTCTCGGCCACACACTTCGACTCCGAGCGAGTGGGAGTCCAGAAGTCCTGATCGTCGGGCCGATAGGTCAGGTCGAAACGTATGGCCTCGACCACAAGACCCTTTGGCGGATTCGCCGGAAGGACGGGTGCCACCTCACCTCGCGTATCGGAGTCGCGACGAACCTCGGTGCTCTCACCACGCTGGCGCGGGATGCATCCGACCAAGGTGCACATCACAACGATTGCCACCAGAGCAAGTGGCACCGATCGGAGCCGATTCATGGGAGCGAGGGTAGCGCCTTCAACAGACATCTCAACCACTGTGCATGGGACTCCTGAGACGATGAGGTTGCCATCGCAGTGCGCCTTGCCTCGACTGAGAGCTCGTCGATCCGCCCCGGCTCGGCTATCAGATTTGCCAGCCGACGGGCAGCTTCTGAGATGGATCTGCCACCGAGTGGGATGGCCACGGCATTGAGACCGTCGACGACGAGCCCGGGCTCTGGGACACTCTCTCCGACAGTGGCACTGTCAGCGGCCTTGTCAGCGACCTTGTCAGCGGCAGAGTCGGCGGCACCATCGGCGGCGTGGATGAGTCCAACCACGGGGATCACCCCGGTTGCCATCAGATCGACCAGCCCCACCGACCCAACACAGACCTCGCCATGGATCAGAGCCAGGTCAGAAGCGTGAATGGCAAGTTGTGCATCGGTGGTCTGAATCACGTTCCGCTTCCACTCTGGCGCAGCGGTGTGTCCTTCTGCCAAACGCAAACTCACCATGCGACGAGTCGGTTCCCCCAGGTCCTGGAGCATGGCGTTGGCCCCATCAGCCAGATCAGCACAACTGACCGGATCGTCGACGCCGTTGATCGCGGCTGTCGAGGCATCATCGCCTGTAGGCCTGACGGCACCTGTGGAGAGGTCGAAATCCACGATCGCCACGTCATCTGCCCTCAGACCCAGTTGGGATCGAGCAGACCGACGAGCCCGTTCAAGATGAGCACTGTTCTCCAGGTCACGGGAGAGCGGAGTGCTGACAACGAAAACTGGCAGGCTTTGTTCGAGTTCACTGCTCAACCAGATCCTTAACGCAGGGTCCGGGGTTATTACACCTAATAGCCCACCACGGTCACTGCTACCAATCAGGCGCACGGCCTTGGCAAGAAGGCCCTTGGCATCGGGGCCGGCGTCCTTGTCGAATTCGCTGACCCGAATGATCACGGGAGTCGACCCGAGGAACCGACGACCCATTCGCAGCATCGCCCAGGGAATGACATCGGAGAGGACTACCACATCGGCCCACTTCGCTTCGCGTCGCAGTTGGATCATGGAAGTCAAGGACCGAGAGGTTGGGCCCATGGTCGGCACCAGCGTGGTCACTGTCGGCCCAGAACCCGGGCCCAGCGCCAACGTGCGAACCGGGTTTGCGTGACGAGAGAGATTCTCGTGGAAACGAAGAGCAGTCAGATTCTGTGGCGAATCAGCGGTATCTGCGAGTACCTGCAGTACACGAAGGGCCGCGTTCGGTGGGGAGGATTCTTCGGCCAGCGTCAGCGTGCCTCGTGTGGCGGATTGCGAAAGGGCCAGTCGTTATCAGTGTGGCCGGTCAGGACAACTGGGTTTCGACCTGTGAGAGCGCTTCGTCCTCGGTGACATCGAGGGCGAAGCTCAACTCCGAGACCAACACGCTGCGGGCCTTCACGAACATGGATTTCTCTCCAGCGGAGAGGCCCTTGGACTGATCACGCAGTGCGAGGTTCCGGACGACCTCGGCGACCTGATAGACGTCGCCCGACTTCAGTTTCTCCTGATGGTTCTTGAACCTACGGCTCCAGTTGGCGGGCTCTCGAACGTCCTTCTTGGCGAGGAGTTCGAACAGGTCCTGAACTTCCTCTGAACCGATCGGCGGGCGCATGCCCACATCGTCGACCTTGTCGACCGGTACCGACAGTGTCAGCTCACCGTGCGCCATCTCCAGGACGAGGTATTCGACTGGACCGTTGTCGGTCTTGCGCTTCTCGCGACGCACGATGATCGCTGCACCGTGGTGCGGATAGACGACGCGGTCCCCAACATCGAATGTCACTGTTTCCCTCGCTACCCGGCTAGATGTGCTCCAGGAGGGAGCACTTGGCCGAGAGATTCTACCAGATCGAAGGGACTGGCATTTAAGCGCCGTCTATTGGGTCCCACGATCTATACGTTGCAGGAGGCAACTGAGAGCAAAGGCTGTCGGAGCATCCACCCGTTGTCATGTGGCTCCTCAGGGTAACGGCCGTCGCCATCGCACCAAAGAAGCTGGATGGTCTGGGGCCAGCGAGCACCCCAGGTCTCCATGACGGTCTGCCCCAGGGAGAACCAGTCACCCCTTGTTGCAAACAGCTCGTCAACCGGCTGAGCGCGCAGAGTGAGGCCATCAGCGACCTCGATCTCATCGCCGGGTTCAATGACCATTCCGCTCGCCACCTGGTTGCCAAGGTGTTCGAGGAGCATGCCGGTGAAGGTTGCATCGAGCCCGACTATGAGCAGTTCAGGGTGTCCGTAGAGCCTATTGAGCCCAATCGAATAGGCCCAGTCGCAGGCATGGTCGCCAGCGTCAAGAGCCGCGATGTTGAACTCCCCGTTGTCGATGTCGTCTTTGAAGATTTGGATTATCGGTTCAAGTGCCACGTGTCCATGGTGCGCCTGGGACCTGACCGTGGCTATGGGCCCACGGACCCTTCAACCAAGGTGGATTCACCCACTTGAGAAGGGTTGGAAACTGCGCCGGAAGGACTATTGACCCGTCATGGCCTGTGTGAGTTGGCGTGGCCCGAGGGTCTCGCCTGTCCTGGGTGACATGGACGGTCCACAGAAGGCTTTCCGCGGACCGTCCGATCACCCAACCGATTGAGATCAGGAACAGCCGCTGGTTGTCCCACACTCTCCACAGACGTAGCAGGACCCTGCCCTGTTCATCCTGACCCCGCACTGCATGCAAAGCGGGGCCTCTACGGCCTTGGTCAGTGGCGCCTCACCGTTGAAGGTGACCGGAACCGGCGGCGGCGTGAGATCCATGGATGTCTGGGCACCCACCGAATGTTCCTCCACACCGGGAAGCGTCGGCTGTGAACGTTCGGAGTTGGCAAGGACACCGATGGCGGAGCGTTCCTCAAAGCTTAGGTAGTCGACAGCCAGACGACGGAACAGATAGTCGATGAGAGAGTTGGCGATTCGGACCTCTGGGTCGTCTGTGATTCCAGCCGGTTCGAATCTCATCCCAACGAACGCATGGACGAACGCACTCAGTGGAACACCGTACTGGAGACCATGACTGACCGAGATGGCAAAGGCGTCCATGATTCCGGCGAGTGTCGATCCCTGCTTGGAGATCCGGATGTAGATCTCCCCCGGACGCCCGTCGGAGTACTCGCCGACTGTCACAAAACCCTTGCAGTCAGCCACACGGAACTCGAAGGTCCTCGAACTGCGCGAGCGTGGGAGCTTCTCTCTGACAGGGCGGCTCTCAACGGCTTCCAGAGCCGCCTGAACCTCACGTGCGACGAGTTCGGAGACATCCTCATCTGTTGTCCCGGTTGGGCTCGACTCGGTCTTCTTGCCGGTGCTGAGCGGTTGGGCGACCTTGCAGTTGTCACGGTAGAGGGCAACGCACTTGAGCCCCGACTGCCACGACTCGATCAGGAGTTGTTCGATCTCCTCGACAGTTGTGTCCTCGGGAACATTGACGGTCTTTGACATCGCTCCGGAGAAGAACGGCTGGATCGCGCTCATCATGCGTAGGTGACCGCCGTAGGAGATCGTGTTGTCACCCATGGCACACGCGAAGACCGAGATGTGTTCTGGCTTGATGTGCGGGGCACCGAGGATCGAATGGTTCTCTGTGATGTACTCGGAGATCTCCTGTGACTGATCTGCGGTGTATCCCAGTCTGCTCAGGGCTTTGGGCACCGTCTGGTTGACAATCTGGAGGGTTCCACCACCGACGAGCTTCTTCGTCTTCACCAGACCGAGGTCGGGTTCGATGCCGGTGGTATCGGCGTCCATCATGAACGAGATCGTTCCCGTTGGGGCGGCCACGCTCAACTCCGCGTTTCGTGCACCGAAGAGCGCTATCTGCTCATTGGCGATCCGCCAGGCCTCGACCGCAAGATCGTTCATATCCGGTTGCACAGCTACTTGGGGAATGGACCGGGCGGCGTCGAGGTGCATGGCATAGACGTTCTGCCAAGCGTCGGAGTCACCCTCGTAGAGGGGCGCTGGGCCCAGTCGGGAAGCAAGTTCGGTCGACCGGATCGCTGATGCACCAGTCAGCAGTGCGGTCACCGCCGCTGCCCACGATCTGGCCTGGGAAGAGTCGTATGGATAGCCCAGAGCCATGAGTGAGGCGCCGAGGTTGGTGTAGCCGATTCCGATGTCACGCGCCCGGGCCGTCTGCTTGGCGATCGGGTCGGTTGGGTAGTCGGAGAAACCGACGAGGATGTCCTGTGCGGTCGTAACCACCTTGACCGAATGAACAAACGCGGCCACATCGAATTGTGCGTCGTCGTCGAGGAACTTCAAGAGATTCAACGACGCGAGATTGCAGGCACTGTTCGCCAGACGAAGGTGCTCAGAACATGGGTTACTGGCCACGATCTCCCCAGCATTGGGGGTTGTGTTCCAGCGGTTGATGGTCCCGGAGAAATGGACTCCCGGATCGGCACACTCCCACGCTGCCTCAGCTATCTGGTGGAGAAGTTCGCGAGCCGAGACGGTGTTGATGACGCTGCCGTCGGTTCGGGCGGTCAGGTCCCATGTCCCGCCATCGATCGCTGCCTGCATGAACTCGTCGCTGAGTCGTACCGAGTTGTTTGCATTCTGGTATTGCAGAGAGATCGAGTCGGCGCCATCGAGGTCCATATCGAAGCCGGCTTCCTTGAGGACTCTGGCCTTCTGTTCCTCACGCGCCTTGCACCAGATGAACTCCTCGACGTCCGGATGGTCGACATCGAGAATCACCATCTTCGCGGCACGCCGGGTTGTTCCACCGCTCTTTATGGTTCCCGCTGATGAGTCCGCTCCCCTCATGAAGCTGACCGGGCCCGATGCGGTGCCGCCACCCTTGAGCGACTCGAAGGATGAGCGGATCTTGGATATGTTCGCCCCAGATCCGGAGCCCCCCTTGAAGATGAGACCTTCCTCTGTGTACCAGTTGAGGATGGAACGCAACTCGTCCTCGACATCGAGAATGAAACACGCCGAGGCCTGCTGAGAGCGACCTGGGACACCGATGTTGAACCAGACCGGCGAGTTGAACGACAGCATCTGGTTCACGAGCAGGTAACGCAGTTCCTCCTCGAAGGTGTCGGCCTCTCCTGGACCTTGGAAGTATCCCCCAGCCTCTCCCCAGTTCCGGATGGTGATCGCCACCCTGTCGATGATCTGGCGAAGCGACCATTCCCGGTCAGGTGATCCGAAGTGTCCCCGGAAGTACTTCTGGGCGACGATATTCGACGCTGTGAGTGACCAGGTCGTTGGGAACTCGACTCCGATCTGTTCGAAGGCCACCTCGCCGGTGCGATAGTCGGTCAGACGCGAGTCCCGACGTTCCCATTCCAACGCGTCATAGGCCGACTCACCCGGCCGAGTGAAGAACCGCTCAAGAGGTGCCACCCCTTCAGAATGCGGTGTCGACGACCGAATGTCGATCTCGCTGGTGATGTCGTTCGGGGAGGATGTGATTGTCACTTCGGGAACCTCGGTTGACTAGTACCGGTATTGCCGGCGGGGGAAGATGGCTAATTGGTTGAACTGCTGACTTACTGTCTGGTGGTTGAGAGGGACCGGCTTGGTAGCGCTGCGACTGGACCAACTCACCGCCAGATGGCGGGCACCCGATATGCGGGCACATCTTGGTGAACTCGACTCGCTGGCCACGATCGCCACCGATGGGGCTGATCGGCGCGACGGCCAAACCCGTTGCCGACAGCCTTTGAGAGTGGGTTTTGAGAGTGGGCGGATCTGCGTGGGCGATCAGGTGCAGCCAAGGCGTGTCTGGGTGAGATCGTCCCTTCCCTCAACGCTGACCCACAGGCTTGACATCCAACTGGAGAGCAGACGCCGTCACCACCGTTCCGATCGCCCACGCAACCACCGCTTTGAACACTATGAAACTTCGCCTGTGAGTCAAAAGGGGACAACGGTGTGGATTTCGGAAAAGTTATGCACAGATGTTGGGGAACACTGTTGATACGCACGGGAACTACTCGACGATTCGCCCGCGACGTCTCGGGCGACCCCCAACGTAAACTTCGCAGGTGCGCCGACTGTTCCCAACCGATACTCCCGAATCCGATGCTGATCCCGCTCATCAAATGATCGATGACCAGACTCTGGCCACCCGGATTGCAGAGACGATCAACCCCGGAGCCATCAGCTGGCGTTCCAACAACGAGCGAACAACCAACGAGCGGCCCTGGGTCATGGCGAACATGGTCATGAGTGCCGACGGCGCCTACTCGGTGCAGGGCCGCTCTGGCGGGCTCAGCGGCCAAGCGGACAAGGCTGTGTTCAACACTCTGCGGGGCCTTGCAGACGCGATCCTCGTCGGGGCATCCACAGCCAGGGAGGAGCGCTATCGAAGGCCCTCTGCCGATGACACCACCAGAGCTCAACGCTCGGCTCGCGGCCAGCCCGAACGACCCGTTCTGGCGGTCGTATCGGGTTCGGGGGTGTTTCCAGTTGATCAACCGTTCCGCGAGGGCGAAGGTCCGGAACCGATTGTGTTCACCAGCAACGGTGCGGCTGCGGACGCGGAACTGTTGAGCCACGGACTCAGATTCAGGCTGACGGGCACTGATGTCAATGAACCCTTCCGAATCGGACCTGTCATCCAGAATCTGTCGGCGGAGGGGTGCCGGACGATTCTCTGTGAGGGAGGCCCGCACCTGCTCGGCCAACTCGTCGAGGAGCAGATGTTGGATCAACTGTTTCTCACCCTTGCTCCTCGTCTGGCGGGGGGCGAGACCACCGGCCTGCTTGGTCGTGGAGCCACTGGCTCGGCCGAACTCAGTCTCCGGGGCGCCCTCGAGGCGGACGGTTTCCTGATGCTCAACTATCACGTTCTCTACTGACATCGAGTCACGCTTCGCTCTCAAGCAACTTCACCTCCCTCTCGAAATCCTGTGGGTCCTCGAACGACTTATAGACGCTTGCGAAACGGACTGCGGCGACCTGATCAAGCTCCCGCAACCCCGAAAGGACGAATTGGCCGACCTCGTCCGCGGTCGCGTCCCGCTTCAGCGAGCTGAGGTGCTCCTCGAGTCGATCGGCCAACGCAGCGACAGCAGCGGCCTGTACTGGACGACCCTTACATGCCGCCAACACTCCGGACTCGACCTTCAGTCGGTCGTATGGAACGCGGCGAGCATCACGCTTGATCACATGGAATCCATACGCTTCGATTCGTTCGAGCGTCGTGAAGCGTGTCGAACAACTGTCGCACTGACGGCGACGCCTGATGACAGAACCTTCCTCGGCCGACCGCGAGTCGATGACCTTGTCCTCAAGTCCACCGCATGCAGGGCACCTCATGGGTCGAACCTAGTGCTACAGCTCCAGCGGAACGAGGATCTCCTGACCCACTGAAAGGGGTTCAGATGGGTTGAAGCTCATTGGCGTATCACTGTTTATGGCCACGATCTGATCAATTGTGTGACGAGGGTCTCCGTTGGGCTTCGCTATAAGAGCAATCGACCAGAGGGTCTCACCGGAAGTGACCACGTGGGTCGAGATCATCGGCGGATCGGCCGAAAACGTGCCCACGACACTCGAGCCGATCACACCTGCGATCACTACAACACCGAGTGCCGCCAGGGTCACCATCAGGCGCCTGAGGAGATACACCCTGGCCACCCCTACGAGGGGCAGGAATATCCGGGTGCTGGGCATCCGGACTCTTGGTTCTCGTGCGACCCCACCCTCAATAAGGGTCAGTTCGGGTCGAAGGTCCTCATCGATCCGATAGCCGGTCTGATAGTCGATTACTGCTGCCATGAAGTACATCCTCCCGGGCCGGTGTGACATTCTGGTCCTAGAACGTCTGTTCGGATTGTCCACTCTGAACGAACAACCGTTCTATGTCAAGAATTTTCGAACAAATGTTCCTTACTGCCACCGGGGTGAGCTATCGTTCAAACATCTGTTCGAGTAGGAGCAAGCGATGGGTAAGTCGGAACTGACCAAGCGACAGAAGGACATCCTCCTGTTCATCGAGAAGAGCGTCAGCGAGAGGGGCTACCCACCATCGGTCCGCGAAATCGCCGAGGCCGTTGGACTGGCGTCACCCTCAACTGTCCACAGCCATCTGCGCTCTCTCCAGAACCTGGGCTATCTGCGACGTGATCCCACCAAACCCCGGGCCATCGAGGTCACCTCGGACTCAGCAGGTGGGACGACCGCCGAGCGCCGACCCACTCGACATGTCCCCCTCATTGGTGACGTGGCAGCAGGTACGGGCGTACTCGCGCAGGAGCAGGTAGAGGAACTTCTTCCGCTGCCTGCAGACTTCACCGGCGACGGCGAGTTGTTCATGCTTCGCGTCCGAGGACAGTCAATGATCGAGGCCGGCATCCTCGATGGCGATTTCGTGGTCGCCCGTGTCGAGCCAGCCACGAGGACCGGCGACACTGTCGTAGCCGGGATCCCCGGAGAGGAAGCAACGGTCAAGACTCTTCGGCGCGAATCGTCGACCGTCATCCTCGAGCCAGCGAATTCTGAAATGAAACCGATGACCTTCAACAGCGAGGAGGTCGAGATCTACGGCAAGGTTGTTTCAGTCATCCGAAAACTCTGAAGACGGACTGCCACGGCGACGTCAGGGAGAACGTGGCGCGTTGAACCATGTCGCGATGAACGCGTCGAGTCCGCCCGGCATGAGCGGATCGGCAAGGGCACTGGGTCCAGGGCATTCCCGAGCGCTTAACAACTAGCCTTGTTGTTTACTTCCAGCTTCGTGTTTCAGCCTTGGCCGGGCGGTGACGGAGGCTCGAACTGTCCGGGTGACACCGGAGGGATTGGCCCCTGATCCTGTGGCTCATTGGGTACGGTTCCGCCGTACGGCGGCGGCTGAGGTGACGGAGACGCGGGTGGCATCGGTGGAGGTGGGGCCGATTGTCCAGATGGGGGTGGGAAACCGCTCGGTGCAGGTGGCACAGGAGCAGTCGCCTGACCGGGAGCTGGTGGCATTGAAGGCGAGGGCGGAGCATTCCATGTGCTCTGCTGAGGTGCCCCTCCTCCATAGGAGGACGACGGAGCAATCTCACGCTGGTTCCGCTTCCACTTACCGCGTTGGATCAGGCCGACGATGAAGAAGATCCCTCCGAGGAGGAACAACAGCCCGCCGGAGACGAATCCTGCCAGGCCTCCGGCAAGTGACCCGAAGCCCGCGATGGTCACAACCGAGAATTCACCGGTCAGATCGGGGTTCCCGCAACTCACCTGATAGGTGAAGGAGGGGTCAGCATCGAACCCCTGAAGGAAGAACTGCGTCTCCGCATTGTTCCTTTCGATAGTCGCCTCGGGCGAGGTTGCCGAAGACCTGACTGTTCTCCCATCTTGATCTATTACCTCACACACGAGGTCGTGCCTGGTCCCGAAGATGAGGGCCTTGCCTTCCGCATTGGTCAACTCAACTACCGATCCGGACGGCTGTGTCTGGGCCGAGTCGAGCGCTCTGGCGATTTCTGTCACAGCGCTCACCATCTTGAACGCACCGAACCCACATCCTCCGAGCGAAAACAGGAGAAGCACGATTCCAACGATCAGCACCGTTCGTGGTGCCTTATCCGCTTGGACCTTGTTCGCTGGAGGCGTGCCTACCGGGGAACCACCAGGAGATTGACCCGGGGGAAACTGACCCGGGGGGAACTGGCCAGATGGGAACTGGCCCGGGGGTGGTGCGCTCGGGGGGAAGTCGCTCATGGGCACACCGTAGTCAATAGATCGTTGCGAGAACGGTCCCGCAACGAGGCCTATCTCGCTGTCAGCCACTAACTCCCCGCTGACGGCGCTCAATCTCGTCGATCAGATCATCAGGCTGGACCGCTGCGACACGAACGAAATTGGCGACACTGTGTCCGTAGAAGTCACCTGGACTCACTATTACACCCAGTTCCCTCGCAAGTTCGTCGGTGACCGACCAACCGTCACGCTCACCGCAGTCAATCCACAGATAGAACCCTCCCTCGGGAAGGTTCGCCTCCAGTCCTCGGTCGGAGAGCACGGCCGCCAGCCGCCGCATCCTCTTCAGATACCGCTCCCGCTGCATCTCCACATGGCTCTGATCCTCCAAGGCGACAATTCCAGCGAGTTGAGCCGGTCCGGGAACCATCAGGCCTGAGTGCTTGCGGACCTCGTTGAGAAAGTGGACGATCTCGGCGTCGCCTGCGTAGAACCCGACGCGCAGACCGGCCAGGTTCGACCGCTTCGACAAAGAGTTCAGAGCCACAACCCCATCGGTCCCATGGTTCAGGACGGACTCGCCCGATGCGTCATTTGAACCACCACGTCGATCACTCCAGGTGAAATCGATGTAGCACTCATCCGAGAACACCGGCACCCCGTGTGAGCGTCCCCATTTCGCAACAGCACCAAGGTCATCAAGTGCGCCCGTCGGATTGGAGGGCGAGTTCGACCACAGGCAGAGGGCACGGTCCGCGTCCCCGGCATCGATAGCTTCGAGATCAAGCCCGCCCCTCTGATCGAGCGGGACCGAAACGGCTCTACATCCGGCCAGTTGGGCACCCATCGCGTAGGTCGGATAGCTGATCGCAGGATAGAGAACCGTGTCACGGTCAGGTTGTCGAAGTCGAAGCCAATGCGGCACGCCGGCCACGAGTTCCTTGGTCCCGACACATGCACCTATCTGTTCGACCGGAACCTTCGCGCCCAGTCGTCGAGCGAACCAGCCCGATGCCGCCTCACGGAACGCCACGGTACCCACCGATGGCGGATAGGACTTCGCAGCATCTCCGCTGTAGAGAGCATCAAGAACCGCTGATGGAGGCGGGTCACATGGCGTTCCGATGGACAGGTCGATGACCTCGCCATGGGCTGCCCTGGCGGATTCGATGATCGGCTTGAGCCGGTCATGGGGATACGGCGGAGGAACGAACGGCTCAACGGTCATCAGCGCCAGAACCTAGCTGAACTGTTCGGGCAACTGTCCGACGGGCTGTCCGCCTTCGGTGACTGGATGATCCCTTCGATATTCGTTGAACCTTCCGAGTTCGCGTTCGGGTAACCGAACGCGAAGCATCATGCCCTCTTCGAAACTGGTCTCGGTGAGGACTTCTCCGCTGCGGTGAAGTGCAGCCATGACATCAGCCCTTGCGTAGGGAACAAATAAGTCGACGGGTTCCTGCATCGACCGCAGCCTGTCCCCCACCCTGAGCACAAGGTCCTCCACGCCCTCTCCGGTCGCGGCGGAGATCAGCAGCGATCCCTCATGGGCTCTCGCCAGACGCGCTGGTGCGTCTCCGGCGTCCGCCTTGTTGATGACGAGCATCTCGGGAACCTTCGAGCCACCGATCTCATCGATGACCTCTCTGACCGCTCGAATGTTGCCTTCGGGGTCGGGTGCTGATCCGTCGACAAGATGGATGAGCAGATCACCGTCGTTGACGACATCGAGGGTCGAAGCGAAGGCCTCGACGAGTTGATGTGGAAGCTTGCGGATGAATCCGACAGTGTCGGTCAACAGGACGGTCTCTCCACCGGGAAGCTGTAGCCGCCGTGTGGTCGCGTCGAGCGTCGCGAAAAGTTTGTCCTCGACCAGCACGCCCGACTCGGTCAGGCGATTCAACAGCGTCGACTTTCCTGCGTTGGTGTATCCGACGATGACCACATGGCCGATACGGGACCGCTTCTGGGCCTTGCGTTGAGTCTCACGATGCTTCGCGATCGAGCGCAGTTCTGCCTCGAGCCTGTGAACCGATCGCATGATCCGGCGACGATCGATCTCAAGTTGGGTCTCGCCGGGGCCGCGGCGAGTACCGATACCACCCGCCTGTTGTGACATCGACGCACCCGCACCACGGAGCCTTGGAAGTCGGTAGCGGTACATGGCGAGTTGCACCTGTGCCTTACCCTCCTGGCTGGTCGCGTTCTGGGC
Source organism: Actinomycetota bacterium (assembly GCA_963169245.1). Taxonomy (GTDB): domain Bacteria; phylum Actinomycetota; class Acidimicrobiia; order Acidimicrobiales; family Microtrichaceae; genus JAGQSZ01. The sequence continues at coordinate 20,267 of CAUJEC010000126.1, read as the reverse complement.
GAAGATGTCGAGGATCACAGCTGTCCGGTCGATGGCCGTTCGACCCAGTTGTTTTTCCAGGTTGAACTGCTGAGCCGGAGTCAGTTCATCATCGAAGACGACCGTGTCGACATCATTGGCCTCGGCGAGTTGTCGGATCTCCTGCACCTTGCCCTTGCCGACATATGTCGTTCGGTCGGGATGATCACGACGCTGCACGATTCGACCGACAACATCGGCGTCCGCTGTGTTGACGAGAAGTTCGAGTTCGTCGAGAGACTCGTCGAGCAACTCGTCGTCGTGTGGTGGAAAGCTGACTCCGACTATGAGGATCCGCTCCCGGAAGGTGCGCTCGATGAAAGCGGATGTCTCACCACCGAACTCGCCGAATGCGCCGCGGTGGGTCTCCTCATGAGATGAAACCAAGTCGGCGTCGTCTGCCGAATCATGGGGTTCCTGCTGTGGGGTGTTCTTGTTTGTCATGGGTTCCGATCGGTCGAGCATTCACCGCTCGGGTGAATGACTCTGAAGTGGGGTGCACTGCTATGGCAGGTCGTCAGGAATCCGAGGTCAACCACAGCTCCGACAGGGCCCCGGTCACCTCAGTGGGCTCAGTGTCGTAACGGAACCAGGTGATACGTGGGTCACGCCTGAACCATCTGATCTGCCTGATGGCGAACTTTCTGGTTCGCAGAGCCGCCAGTTCAAGCGCCTCGTCTAGGGTCAGTGTGCCGATCAGGACTTCATGGAGTTCATTGTACCCGAGGGCCTGGGCTGCGGTGCGCGATATGTTGCCCCGCTCAAGGAGGCGTCTTGTCTCATCCAGGAACCCCTCTTCGAGTTGACCCTCCAACCGCTCGCGGATTCGAGACGTGAGCACCTCACGGTCGATGTCGAGGCCGACAATTCGAAACGGCCGGGGTGGGAATTGATCAAGTCCTGGCCCATAGGACGAGAACGGTCGCCCGGAACCGATGGTCACCTCCAGCGCCCGAACGATTCTGCGCCTGTTCAGAGGATCGATTCTCGTCGCCGCTACCGGATCGAGTTCACAAACCCGCTCATAGAGCGCCGATGTATCGGGTTCGGACTCCACGCTGGCTCTCACATCGGGGAACTGGCCCGGAATACTCAGCCCGTCGACGAGCGCTTGGATGTACAGGCCCGTACCGCCAACGACTATGGAGCCCGCGCCTCGGGATCGGGCTCCGTCGATCGCTGCTCTCGCAAGTGTCTGAAACTCCGCTACCGAGAACTCCTGATGAGGGTCGACGATGTCGATCAGGTGGTGGATGACACGGGACTGATCAGAGGCCGTCGGCTTGGCTGTACCGATGTCCATGCCTCGATAGACCTGCATGGAGTCCGCGGTGATCAGTTCCACTGGCCTACCCGATTCCATGAGTCGTTCAGCAAGGCTCATCGCGAGCGCTGACTTACCGCTCGCTGTGGGTCCCACGATTACGAGCGGTTCGGGTGGGGGCCAAGTGAGGCCCCGGTCCCCCGCTGGCAGGTCGTCGATCAACTCAGGAGTTCCACGGCGAGCGAGTACCAGTCGAGCCGGATCGGGTCGACCAGATCATGGCCGTAGGACTCAAAGAAGACCGCCAGACCATTGGGTCCACAGACCCTGACTATGTCCCTGCTCGCGACCGCCAGGTCCCAATGCCGGTCGCCGACGTGGATCGCAGCCCAATCCCTGAATCCACAGACATTGGGCCCGCTCATCTGCAGATTCGCGAACACTGGCGCGCCCTGTTGGAGCACCGGTGAATCACCACGCTCGAGAACCCGGTCGAGTCCGTCGCGAAGAACCTCAACCAGTTCGCGTCGTGTCATGTGGCCATATGGGTTGACAGGCCCGCCAGCACGCGGCCCGACATCGGCATCGGCCACCCGCACTCCCAGATCGCGGTCGCCGACTTCCCCGTTCTGAATAACAGTCGCGATGCTCCTAGGACCAACGACCCCAAGTGGCTCAACGATCGATGCGGCTCCCCCGGGTTCGTCGCTATTTAGTACACGACCTGCTGGCCCTGTGTGCGTCACTCCATCCAGTGGAACCAAGTGAACCCTGGCCACCTCGGAGGCGAATCGACCGAGAGTCGACTCGATCATCATCAGGTACTCACCTCCGATCGCAACACTCGCGCCGGGATCGGCACAGAGCAGCCCGTGTTCCTCGACCAGACTCAGCAGTTGGACTCGCTGGTCCTGATCGGTCGGGAAGTCGGCCACCAGCACGGTCTCAGCCGGCCGTAACGGCAATTCGTGTCCTGTGCGTGGGCACGGCCACGACCTCTAGCAGCTCTCCCAGAAGGCTGGTCGTGGTCGCCGCTGTTATCTGAGTGGTTGCGTAGGTTCCGGCTCTCAGTTGCTGAGTGGTCTCGAAATGCACCAGACGGTTCTGGCGCGTACGCCCGGTCAACCGCCCTGGATCCCTTTTGGAGGGCCCAACCACAAGCACTTCCTCAGTCATTCCTATTCGCGCCTGATTTGCGAGCAGTGATGAACGCTCGACTACCTGGCGAAGCTTCTCCATGCGCTCAACCGCCTTGGAATGATCCACGAACCGGTCGACCAACTCCGCGGCCTCGGTACCGGGGCGAGGTGAGTAGATGAAAGTAAAGGCACTGTCGTAACGGGCCTCGGCAGCCACCTCGAGGGTGGCGTCTGCGTCTGCGTCTGTCTCGCCGGGGAAACCGACGATGATGTCGGTGGACACAGCCAGATCGGTTATGGAATCCCGAGCGACCTTGAGACGTTCGAGGTAGCGCTCAGCGGTGTAGCCACGATGCATAGCGGCGAGAATCGTGTCGCTGCCCGACTGCAATGGCAGGTGAAGGTGTTCACATACCGATGCAACCTCAGCCATTGCCGCAATCGTCTCGGTTCGAAAGTCCTTGGGGTGAGGACTTGTATAGCGGATGCGTCTGATGCCGGGGACTTCGCCAAGTGCTCGCAACAGGTCGGCGAACAGCGGCCGAGCCCTGCCAGCGCCATTGGTCTCCGAATCCAACCATGCTTCACCGACTAGGTCAGCGAGTTCGACGTCATCAAAGCGGTTGAACCCCGAAGCGTCAGCCGAGTCGCCGCCACCGATGCCAGCGCCGTCGACAATCGACCCACCACCCGAAAGCGTGCGAGCCCTGAGTGTTAGGTCCCGCCCGTAGGAGTTGACGTTCTGGCCGAGAAGGGTGATCTCTGTGACTCCCTGTTCACTCGCCGCCTGAACCTCGCGAACGATGTCCGCGAATGGGCGGCTGATCTCGGGTCCACGGACCGCTGGGACTATGCAGAAGGCACAGTTGTTATCGCAACCCATCTGGACGGTGACCCAGCCCGCGTACCCGGAATTCCGGACCACGGGAAGGGCAGAAGGGAACAGGTCGCGATCCTCTGCGACTGTCTCCTCCAGAATCTCGACCACCGGATCGCCACCGCGACGGCGACTCTCCTCCAGCAGGTCGACGGCTCGATGCACGTTGTGGGTACCCATCACAACATTGACGAATGGGGCCCGCTCAGCGATCGAGCCCCTGTCCTTCTGTGACAGACAGCCTGCGACGACAATCTCCATGCTGGGGTTCGCGTCCTTGATGCTCTTGAGATGGCCGAGAGTCCCGTAGAGCTTGTTGTCCGCGTTCTCCCGTATACAGCATGTGTTCAGGACGACGACGTCAGCCTGCTCGGCGTCCGAGACAGCCTCCATACCGTCGGCCTCCAGTAGGCCGGCGATGCGTTCTGAGTCGTGCTCATTCATCTGACACCCGAAGGTGCGCACCAGATACTTGCGGCTCATGCTGACCATTCTAAGCGGGTGCTATCGCCGGGCCTCAGTTCACCCTTGGCCCGGCGCACAGCCGATCAGTCCGCAGGTACTGCAACGTCCTCATTGACCACCAGATCTATGGGCTCATCGAGTGCGCCCCCTATGCCGGACTCGGCGAGCACACGCTCAGATATGTCCACCATCACCTCAGGGTTCTTGATCAGGAATGACTTGGCATTCTCCCGACCCTGACCGAGTTGCTCACCCTCGTAGGTGTACCAGGCCCCGGACTTCTTCACGATGTTGAACTCAACTGCCAGATCGAGCGCACCGCCCTCACGTGAGATGCCCTTGCCATACATGATGTCGAACTCGGCCTGCTTGAAGGGGGCGGCCATCTTGTTCTTGACGACTTTCACCCTGGTCCGGTTTCCGACTACTTCGACCCCGTCCTTGATGGCCTCGATCCGGCGGATGTCGAGACGGACCGAGGAGTAGAACTTGAGCGCACGGCCACCGGGTGTGGTCTCGGGCGAGCCGAACATGACACCGATCTTCTCTCGGAGCTGGTTGATGAAGATGCAGATGGTGTTGGTCCGGTTGAGGTTGGCGGTCAGCTTGCGAAGCGCCTGGGACATGAGGCGGGCCTGCAGGCCGACATGTGTGTCACCCATCTCGCCCTCGATCTCGGCCTTGGGGGTGAGCGCTGCCACAGAGTCGATGACGATCACGTCGAGCGCGCCCGAGCGGACGAGCATGTCCGCGATCTCTAGGGCCTGTTCACCAGTATCCGGCTGGGAGATGAGGAGCTCATCAACGTCGACCCCGATGCGAGATGCATAGGAGGGATCCATTGCATGTTCTGCATCGATGTAGGCGCAGATGCCGCCGTTGCGCTGCGCCTCGGCCACGACGTGCATGGCCAAGGTGGACTTGCCCGAGGACTCCGGACCGTAGATCTCCACGACTCGGCCACGGGGAAGGCCGCCTATTCCGAGTGCGATGTCGAGGGCGAGGGCACCGGTCGAGATGGACTCGACGTCCATGGAGGACTTCTCTCCCATCTTCATGACGGAGCCCTTGCCGAACTGCTTGTCGATCTGACCGAGTGCGATCTCTAGTGCCTTGTCACGTTCAGTGGTCATTGTGTGTCCTGTCCTGTGGGTTCCATCGAGTGGTGTGTCGACTGGGTTGGTCTTAGGGAGGGTTCAACGGATCGGGCTGATCCCTTGAACCGATATTCCGAAGATTCCCGGCTTGACGAAGGGCCTTCGGTGAATGTTCCTGACGCTACAGACCCGGTGTGACATTTTGAGGGGGGACCAGAACCCTGTGGACCAAGTGGCGGTCATCAGTGTCCGAGGATGCCCACCTCGACGTGTGCATACCGACGCCGTATGGCGTGTTACACCACTGTAATTGCGAACAGACGTTCGCTCAAGGATTTGGGGAGGAACTTCTCCGATGTTGTCGAAGGAACAGGGTTCCCGCACCGAGTATCCCGACAAGACACAGGGCCACGATGAGACCGACGGGCGACCCTCCACCCGCATTGGGAACAGCTGCTCCAGCGACGGTTCCGCTTGCGACCTCGTCGCGCTTCGAGTTGTTCCTCGACGATTCACCTCGGTCGCCATCGACGCTATCGACGTCGGCCCGACCGGGATCCACAGTCCCGGTCGGCTCCGAACCGGAATCCACCGAGCCCTCTACAGAACCGTTGTCACCACCAGAGGCCACCTCTGTGGGAACACTTGTGACCGATGGTCCTGCACCCGGAACGCCGGGGGTCGGCCCGCTACCGCCGTTGCCCCCCGACCCCACTCCCGACGACGAGGGTGAGCCTCCACCATCAGAGGGGATCGCCGGCGTTGATGGCGCAGAGGTCACGGGCGGCACATTTGTGGTTGGAACCGGTGGAGTAGTTGGTGGAGGTGTGTGGGAACAGGCAATGGAACCAACGGGCACGACTGGTGGGGTCACCTTCTGAGCTCCGGACCAGATCCACCCCTCGATGGCACATCCGCCTGATGTCTTGAGCGGGAAACCCGCACCCGTTCTGGAGTACTCCCATGTGCCGCCGGGCAGCGCACGGAAATACCTCCAGTAGGTCCCGTCGAAACCACCACCATTGGCACATCCCGTTTCAGGTACGGCGTTTATGGCACACACGAAACCGGCGTCGAGTCGGAGTGTGAAGCCCGTGGACCGGAGAGCGTCCATACCGTTGGCTCCGGGAGCGACATCCCCACATCGCGGACTCGGCTGGTCGTTCTCGCCAAACATCACCACGACAGCAACAGCCACCCGTCCTGAGGAGGCTGTACAGGTGACCCCGCCGGTGAGAGATGCGGTGGCCCCAGATGCGGCTGCGACAACCGCAGGAGCGGCCGCAGCTCTGGATGTGGAACCGGCACTGGAGATGGCGCCAGCAGTGGAGATCCCTGCCAGACCGCCGACCAGACTCGCAGCGAGCAGCAGAATGCCACAGGCAGCGAGGGTCAGGCGACGGCCAGCCAAGTCTGCCATCCCTTTAGCCGGTGAAGCTGATCGGTCGTTCGTTGACGCCCGCCGCGGCTGCTCCGGTGTTACCGGCGACAGAGGTGACGCCCTTGACCTCAGCAACCGTGGTGGTTGTCGAGGTGGGAGGTGCGGTCGTAGTTGGAACGGATGTAGTGGGCGTCGACGTGGTGGGCGTCGTCGGTGAGGAGACGGCCTTGAAGATCAGCGGCTTGGAAGCGAGCGCTGGTACGGCCTGAACAGTCGCCATGACGTTGGGGCCTTCCATGCCAGGGAAGAAGAACCATCCGGCACTCTGCTCGCCATCACCCTGCTTATCGCTCTGGAATCCACCTAGGGCTGCCAGTGGGCCTCCGCCTTCTCCGTTCAGGTCATCGTCATCAAGATGGCCGGTGGCGATTAGCGCCTGTATGACCACGGCGGTCGAGTTGGGGTCCACCGGACTCCACGAGTTGGCTGCCCAACCGTCGGCATCCTCCTGCACAGATGCAAGCCACGAGAGAGCCTTGGCCACTGAACCGTCAGCACCAGCATTCCCCTTGGCCGCTGCGTTCAGGCCTGTGATTGCGAGCGCAGTCGCGTTCGTGTCTGCCCCGAACCAGCTCTCGGGGTCATCCGAACAAGGGACAGAGGTGTCCGAGCGGAAAGGCACGAATGCGCCATCGAAGGCATCGTTGGTGCACTGCTGGTCGACGAGCCAGCTGACGGCTCGTTCATCTGGTGAGACTCCTGCTGATGCAAGGGCCGCGAGCGCAAGTCCCTGGCGGTAGACGCCGTCATAGTTGGGGGACTGTGAGCCGTAGAGGCCACTCCCCTGCATTGTGTCAACAAGTCGTTGAACCAGGTCTGCTCCAGGCGCGGTCCCAACGGCGCGAGGGTTCTTGTCGATCGAGTGTGCGAGAAGGATGACCTTGGCTAGCGTGCCGGGAACATCGGCACCACCTTTCGCCACCACGTTGTCTCGATCGGCGACGAGTGCATCCCACACGGCTGTGATCTTCGGGTTGGTCGCATCCGCTGCGGCCAGAGCCGACGCTGCTTCGATCGTGGTACCCCAGTCAGGCGAACCCCACTGTTCGATCGGGATTCCGTCCTCCAACTGCGAGGTGAGCCAGGCTGCTCCCGCCGCGGCTCGCTGAGCGGAGTCCGCCGGCTTGGCGCTCGCACCTGGGGCGAACGACAGCACCATTGCAATGAACGCAGCGGCCCCGATGATGGTTCGCACAGTTGAGGGCCCATTGGACCCGGTTGATGGCTTTACGCCCGCTTCGGAGATTTTCATCCCAGTTCTCCCTTGCCGTTCGGGCCGGGGAGAAAACCGATGGGTCCGCATCTCCGGATTCCGAACCGCTTGCCTCGACGGTTATTTGGAATCCATTCCCCATTGGGTATTCCGACTCGTGCCAGTGGCACCTACGGCTGCGGGACAGTGCCGGGATCTGACCGGCTTCCCCCGACAGGGAACAGTGGACCGAGAGTACGTCAGTCGGTCAGCGGAGACAAGCGAAGGCCGAGTTCGTTCAGGTGGGCCGGGTCGATCGTCGACGGCGCACCGGTGAGTGGGTCCGAGCCCGACTGGGTCTTGGGGAACGCGATCACCTCTCGGATGTTCTCCTCACCCAGCAGCAGCGCAACGACACGGTCGACTCCGAACGCGAAGCCTGCATGCGGTGGCGCACCGTAACGGAAGGCGTCGAGAAGGAAGCCGAACTTCTCATGCGCCTCCTCCTCTCCGATGCCCAGAAGCTCGAGTATTCGGCTCTGTATGTCCGAACGATGGATTCGTACGCTGCCCGAGCCGAGTTCCCACCCGTTGAGGACCAGGTCATAGGCCTGTGAGCGGACCTGGAGAAGTTCTTGGCCGGTACCATCGAGCAGATCCCAGTCGTCCTCATTCGGCATTGTGAATGGATGGTGAGCCGGAACCGGACGTCCGTTTTCGGGGTCCACCGACTCGAAGAGCGGGAAGTCGACCACCCACAGGAAATGCAGGCCGCCTTCGTTGACCGGTGGCCGTCCAAGGGCCAGACGCAGTAGGCCCAGAACGTGGCATACGCTCAGCCAATCGTCCGCCACCAGGTACAGGATGTCGCCTACCTGAGCATCGAATCGGGTGATCAGATCCGACTTCTCGGTGTCGCTCAGGAACTTCGCGACTGGTGAGTTGAGTGTGACCGAGCCGTCTTCACCGGCTTCGACGCGCATCCAGACCAGGCCCTTGGCTCCCCAGCGCTTGGCAGTGTTGGTCAGATCGTCGAGTCGGCTGCGAGTGGTGACATCGGAACCCCCCGAGTGGCGAAGGCCCTTGATCGACGATGCCTTGAAGGCGTTGAAACCGGTGTCGGCAAAGACGTCGGTAAGTTCGACGAGTTCCATGCCGAATCGGATGTCGGGCTTGTCCGAGCCGTAGCGATCCATGGCTTCGCGCCAAGCGATCTGGGGTACCTCGCCCAGCTTCTCGCCAGTGAGCGAGTCAACAACGTGTCCGATGACCTTTGTTATCGCCTCGATGACGTCTGCTTGTGACGCGAAGCTCATCTCGGCATCGAGTTGTGTGAACTCGAACTGTCGGTCTGCCCGAAGGTCCTCGTCGCGGAAGCACCGGGCGAGTTGGTAGTAGCGGTCTATCCCGCCGACCATGCAGAGCTGTTTGAAGAGCTGTGGGCTCTGTGGCAGCGCGTAGAAACTACCCGGACGCGACCTTGCAGGAACAACAAAGTCGCGTGCCCCCTCGGGTGTCGACGCGATCAGCATCGGTGTCTCGATCTCAACAAACCCCTGGGAGTTCATCGCCTGACGGATGGCGGTGTTCACCTTCGCACGGGTACGCAGGTTCCGCTGCATCTCGGGACGCCGGATGTCGAGGTATCGGTATCGGAGGCGGATGTTCTCATCCACGTCTGCTGCTCTCTCATCGAGCGGGAACGGAGGGGCTTCGGCGGATGCCAGAATCTCCACTGAGCAGTCGCCCACCTCCACCTCGCCTGTGTCGAGATGGTCGTTGACTGTTCCCTCGGGGCGATGACGCACAACTCCGGTCACTCGAACCACGTACTCGCTGCGCAGATCGGCTGCCCCATCGACGACACACTGGATGATTCCCGTGTGGTCCCGCAGATCTATGAACGCCAGATGATCACCGTGTTCACGACGCTTTGCCACCCAACCGCACAGGATGACCGTCTCGCCGACATTGTCGGCGCGGAGATGGCCGCACTGCACTGTCCTCAGATGGGTGGATGTGTCTGGGTTCACTTACTGGTCCCCTCGGTGTTCTGAATCCATGAGCCCGCGGATCTCGCCGGCGATCGAGTGTCTTGGTATGCGGCGTTGTTCGCCGTCGGACGCGATACCGCGCATCGGTCGTAGTGTGACCGTACCCTCCGCAACTTCGTCTTCTCCCACGATTAAGGCAAATCGGGCGCCCGAACGGTCAGCGGAACGCATCTGAGCCTTGACCGATCCGCCACCGAATCGACGTTCCGAAGAGATGCCCGCCCGCCTCAGTTCGTGAGTGATGGCAAGAGCATGGGTGCCGTCGACCATGTCGACCACGAACGTGTCCACCGAGGACTCGGGAGCCGGGAAGGCCCCTTCAGCATCGGCAGCGAGCAGGATGCGATCCACGCCGAGCGCGAACCCGATGCCATCGGTCGGAGAGCCTCCCATTGCCTCGCTCAGGCCGTCGTAGCGACCTCCCCCACCAACAGCGTTCTGCGCAGAGTCAAGCGCCCCGGAGGTGAACTCGAAGGTGGTCCGACGGTAGTAGTCCAGGCCTCGGACGAGCCGGGGCGTGCGTTCGTAGGCGATGTCGAGCGAATCAAGCCCAGCGAGCACACGATCGAAGTGCCCCCTCGCGGCATCCGAAAGGAACTCGTCGATGTTGGGCGCTGCTGCCACCAATGCTCGATCCTCACCACGCTTGGAGTCGAGGACACGAAGCGGGTTGCGCTTGAGAGTCTCACGAGACGCCTCAGAGAGCCCATCGATATTCGACTCGAAGTACGCCCGCAAAGCCTCGGTGTAGGCCTGCCGGTCGCCCTGCTCACCGAGGGAGTTGACCAACAGTGTGACGTCGTTCAAGCCGACATTGCCGAAGAAGTCAGCAGCGAGAGCGATCACTTCGACGTCGAGATCCGGATCGTCCACTCCGAGCACCTCGACGCCGAGTTGGTCGAACATCCGATAGCGACCCTTCTGCGGCCGCTCATGTCGAAAGTTGGTGCCCGAGTACCAGACCTTCCATGGCACCAGCGGATTGTGCTGTACGAACGCCCGGACCACTCCGGCGGTCATCTCGGGACGAAGAGCTATGCGTGACCCGTCGCGATCGACGAAGTCGTACATCTCCTTGGTGACCACGTCGGTGGCGTCGCCCACACGGCGAAAGACATCGAGGTCCTCCACGAGCGGCGGGGTCATCTCGTCGTAGCCCGCAAGTGAGGCCACTTGCGCGAAACGGTCCACGAGCAGGCGCCGACGGGCGGACTCGGGCGCGAGAACGTCTCGCATCCCGCGCAGAGCCTGAAATTTCTGTCGCTTGCCGTCAGCCACGACCTACCAAGTTATCGGAGCGACAGCTGCCGTCCGAAACGGCTCACCTGCCGATCAGAGCTTTGACCTGGGTGAGCAGATCATCACCGGGGCGATGGTAGATGGTGGGTATGCCCGTCGCCTCCTGATGTGTGAGCGCGATCCAGTCCATGACCCGGTGACAATCCTCGTCCTCGCGCAGCCGGGTCAGCGATCCGACCCGCATGGCCGGGGTCCGGGAGTCGAGAGATACCGCTACGGGCAACACGTACTCACAGGAGCGCATTAGTGAGATCGTCCCGTTGAACAGTGGTTGAAGGTGAAGCGTCGGCTGCTCGCCGGGGTCATCTCCACGGCGGGTTCGCCAAGCCGCTCGTGCACGGTTCATCAACTGTGGAATCGTCAGGTCCTGGGTGCCACTCGCTGCCATCGCGAGGATCTGGCCTCCCTCGGTCAACCGCTTCTCGAGTTCAAAGCGCATGAGTGCATTGTTCGCCTTGACCAGACTCGGGTCCATCTTCGCTCGACGGCGTGATGCTGTCTGTGGGACCGACAGATAGACCCTGGTGACGCTCTGGAGTACCTGGACTGCGGGAATCCCAAACGCCTGACGCGTGGCAACCATGCGTGAGACCAGGGTGTTGCAGCGATCCGCCATCTCCTGTGGGGTGACCGAATCGCCTAGAACTCCGAAGGTCTGGCCCTCGGCAGACATCGCTATGAAGAGAGCCGCTACCACGAGAGCGATGTCGATTATCTGTCCGTGATTGGTGATCAGGGCAACATTGCGCCCTTCAACGAACAACAGGTCGTAGAGCGCAACCAGCAGATCGGCCCTGACCGGGTCGGTGAACTGGGCCAACAGCACCTGGTCGAAATCTGGATAGGCAGCATGTGCGTAGAGTTGCGCAGTCTCGGTATTCGATGCCGCAGGGTCGACGAACACCGTCGATGGCGAATGGAAGGGGAAGTCCGGCGAATAGTCGAGCGGGCCGAGAACCTGGGAGTGACCCTCGCGCACCAACGATTTCACGGCTCGGTAGTAGACAAGCGGATCAGCATCATCAAGTAGCGCCGTGGCCTGTGCGACTATCGCCTCCACCGCATCGAGTTCGTCGGGGTCGATGGAGTCGGAGGGGATGGTGAGACCCTCCTCGACAGGCCGCCCGTCAGAATCATCTACGCCTTGCTCGCCAATATCGTCGGCTGGTTGCCCGTCACCGTCGTTGATCGGACTGCTGCCCTTATGAGCCTCACCAAAAGCAGCGGCCCCCGTTCCGTCGTCCACGCGTCCAGCGGCTGCGGTGTCACCCGCAGAGTCGTCGGCCACACCCTGTGGGTCCCCGTTTCCCCGCTCATCATCGATCGGCTCGGCTCCCGGACCCGCCCCGCCTCGGATGATCGAGAATATCCGGGGCCCATCTGAGGCTTCGCTTGGCAGTTCGCTCGGATCCATGTCCTTTCTTCGACCACTCATTGTGTCTCCGGGTTACCGAAATCTAACTCTGATAATCGAGTCGACCCTGGCCTGAGAGGCTGCCCGATGAGCGCCCACGATCCGGCCGTCATTGGTTAGCGCTTTGGCCACCGTGGCCACCTACTTGGCGCCGGGAACGACTCGGAATGCGTCATAGACGCTGTCTACGGCTCTCAACCGTCCGAGCAGGAGGTCGAGATGCACCGGGTCGCTCAACTCGAACTCGAATCTCATGTTCGTGATCCGATCGCGCCCCACGTGTGTGCGGGCATCCACGATGTTCACATGGCTCTCGGAGAGAACAGCTGTGACATCCTGGAGAAGCCGCGGTCGATCGAGTGCTTTCACCTCCACTGAGGCGACGAACTGCCCCGATGACTCAGAGTCCCAGTTGACATCGATCATCCGCTCGCCTTGGCCACTCACCAGAGACAGAGCGTTGGCACAATCTGCTCGGTGGACCGACACTCCCCGACCACGTGTGACGAATCCCACGATCTGATCACCGGGAACAGGCGTGCAGCACCGTGCCATGCGCACGAGAAGATCCTCGTAGCCCTCTACATATACCCCCACCGGCTGACCAGGTCGACGGGCCCGAGTTGTCGGGGCTCGTGCCACGACCTCCTCCCGGTCCGGGTCGACTCCCCGCATCCTGGCTGCAACTCGCCCAGCCACCGCCTCTGGGGTCAGATGATGTTCGCCGATAGCGACATACATGGCGTCGAGATTCGAATACTTGAGTTCCTCGGCGACCTCGGCGAGGACTGGGCCGGACTGGATCTTCTGGACCGGCAGCCCCTCTCGTCGCATCGCCTTGATGAGCGCCTCACGACCTGACTCGGTGGCATCCTCACGTCGTTCACGCGTGAACCAGTGCCTGATCTTCGAAGCAGCAGACCTCGTCGCAACAAACCCCAGCCAGTCCTGACTCGGCCCGGAAGTCTCACTCTTGGAGGTGAAGATCTCGACCGTCTCGCCCGACTCGAGCTTGGTGTCGAGCGGAACGAGCTTGCCGGCGACGCGGGCACCGATACAGCGATGGCCGACGTCGGTGTGGATCATGTAGGCGAAATCCACTGGAGTCGCTCCAACAGGGAGAGTGATGACATCACCGTTGGGCGTGAAGACAAAGACCTCTTCCTGATCGAGATCGATCTTGAGGTTCTCCATGAACTCGCCGGGATCGGTCATCTCCTGTTGCCAGTCAACGATCCGACTCAACCAGGGCATCTCCTCGGCCTTGTCCCTGGAGCCGCCCCTTGGGACACTGCCCTTGTTGGCACCGCGGCCGTTTCCGTTCTTGGCCTCGTTGCCCACCGACTCCTTGTAGGCAAAGTGGGCCGCCACTCCGAACTCCGCCCGGAAATGCATCTCGGGGGTTCTGATCTGGACTTCTATCGGCTTTCCACCGGGACCGATCACCGTCGTATGCAACGATTGATACAGGTTGAACTTGGGCATTGCGATGTAATCCTTGAACCTGCCCGGCACAGGTGTCCAGATCGCGTGAATTGTCCCTAGCGCCGCGTAACAGTCCTTGCTGGACGCTACTAGAAGTCTTATTCCCACAAGGTCGTAGATGTCCTCGAAAGCCCGTCCTTTGACAACCATCTTCTCGTATATGGACCAGAGATGCTTCGGCCTGCCCGTGACTTCGGCGGACACGTTGACAGACGCCAGCTTCGCTCGAACCTCGTCGATCACGGCCTGTATGTAGATCGCCCGCTCAGGTGCACGTTCGGCAACCATATGGTCCACCTCGGCGTAACGCTTGGGGTGGAGGGACGCGAAACACAGGTCCTCGAGTTGTTGTTTGACCTCCTGCATCCCGAGCCTGTGAGCGAGCGGGGCGTAGATGTCGAGGGTCTCCTGAGCGGTCCGCTGTTGTTTCCACTCGGGCATCGCAGCCAGGGTTCGCATGTTGTGGAGACGATCCGCGAGCTTTATGACCAGGACTCGCAGATCCTTGGCCATCGCGACGAGCATCTTGCGCATCGTCGCTGCCTGCTGAGCCTCCTTGGAATCAAAATGCAACCGCTCCAGTTTGGTCACTCCATCGACGATCTCAGCGATCTCGGAACCGAACTTCTCCTGCAACTCGGGAACAGTGATGACCGTGTCCTCGACCGCGTCGTGAAGCAGAGCAGCGCAGATGCTGACATCGTCCATCCCATATGACGCGACGATTCCGGCCACTGCCAGGGGGTGGGTGATGTAGGGCTCGCCCGAGCGTCGAAGCTGACCCTTGTGAGCACCAGCGGCCATCCGGTACGCCTCGGAGATCACCGAGGTGGACTCCTTTGGATGGTTGTGGCGGAAATCCTTGAGGATCTCCTCCAACTCCATCGCAGGCGGCTGGGTATGGCGACGCCATGGCAGGACCCGAGTCACCGTAGCCATGAGTCACCAGCCGTCAGAGCCATACTCCTAACCTATCGACTAATTGACCATCAATCAGGCGCGTCTGTGGCGCCATTGACCAAAATGGCATCGGCTGGACGTGCCGAGTCGATCAGCGGCGCTTCTTTCGCGGACGCGGTGGATGACCGCCGATGTTGGTGGTCAGTGGCGGTGCTGCCGAGGCATCCGGCTGGCGAGCAACTCCGGAGGCGACAGCAACCTTGCGTTCCACAGTCTCATCGGCCTCGGTGACCCACCGGGTGTCGTCGGGATCGCCACCCTTGGCCTCGATCCGGCGACGGATCTCGATCCAACGCTCCTCACGTTCCTTGAGGACTGCTGTGAGCGGCGTCGAGACATAGAGCGACGAGTACGCACCGAGGGTCAGCCCGACCAGCAGTGCCAGGGAGAAGTCACCAAGAATCTTCTCGCCGAAGACCCCACTGCCGAGAATTAGCATGACCAAGACAGGGACGATGGTCACCAAGGTCGTATTCACCGACCGCATGATCACCTCGTTCAGCGAACGACGCACGAGTGTCGTATAGGTGTACTTGCCTGTCCGGCCGAACTTGGTGGCGTTCTCCTTGAGCCGGTCGTCCACGACGATCGTGTCATAGAGCGAGAATCCCAGGATCGTGAGGAACGCAACCATGGTCGCTGGTGACACCTCGAACTGGAACAGCGCATAGAACCCGACCGTGATGAGGATGTCGTGGATCACGCCGATGAGAGCGGAGACAGCCATCTTCGGTTCCAGCCGCAGGCCGATATAGAGGGCCACGACGATGAAGAAGATGATCAGCGAGTTCCGAGCAGTTCGGGTGATGTCCTTGCCCCACGATGGGCCGACCGTCGTGATAGCAACATCGGTTCGGTCAATCCCCGCGGCATCTGCGAGTTTGGCGGCGACCTCGTTGCTCTGTTCGATCGAAGAGACCCGACCCGATACACGAAGGACTCGCACACCTTCGCTGGTGGTCGCCTCCTGATACTTCTCGCCGACGTCCTTGCCAACCCCGGCCATCACCTTCTGGGCCTCGGCAATCGAGAGCGTCTTGGAGGGAACCTCCCAGATTGAGCCACCTTCGAAATCGATGGACAGATTGAGGCCATTGAGCATCAACAGGACAATCGAGATCAACACGAGAACCGTGGAGACGATCCCGACACTCTTCCATGTGCGGACGAAGTTGAAGTCATTCCGCCCGGCGTATGCGTCAGAGAACATACTCATGCGTCACCTCCCTTTGCACCCGAAGCCGAAGCCACATCCACTGAGTCACCCTCACCGGCTGGCGGACTGTCAACCGATGACCGCTCCGTGGACAAGCGCTCAGCGGATCGAGAGGCCTTCGATCGTCGACCCACGCCAGAGTCGGGATCGCGGTCGTCGCCGTAGGAGACCGGGATACCGAACAGTCGCGGGTTGTGTCCCCACTCGGAATGGGCGATCCAGTAGACCGCCGGACGAAGTACGAAGTACACAATCAGGAGGTCGAGGATGGTCACTGCACCCAGATAGAAGGCGAACCCACGCACAGGACCGATCGCGAGCCAGTAGAGCACCCCGGCACCGATGAGCGATGCGAAGTCCGACGCCAGAATCGTCGACCATGCATTGTTGAACGACTTGTCCGCGGCGGTACGGAAAGGCATCCCGTTTATTACATCCTCCTTGAGCACCTCGAAGTAGATGATGTTCGAGTCGAGCGATGTTCCAATCGAAACGACGATGCCGACCACCCCCGCGAGCGTCACCGTCGCATTCAGCGTGGACATCACCGTCCATAGCATTCCACCCAACATGAGAGTGCCGATTGCGGTGACAAGGCCGAGCAGTCGGTAGTAGACCATCAGATAGGTGAGCACCAGGACCAGACCGATGAGTCCACAGATGATGCCAGCCTCGAGTGCACCCTTACCGAGAGTCGGAGAGACGGTCTCGGCCTGCTGGGGCTTGAGCTGAATGGGTAGCGAACCGTATCTCAGCGACACAGCGAGACGCTCGGCGCTCTCCTGGTTGAACGAACCGGAGATGGATATCTGATCCGGAGAGAACGAGGGTGTGTTGATAGTCGGAGCCGAGAGGATCTCGCCATCGAGCACGATCGCCAACTGACCCTTGCCGCCACCCAGGTCCGGACACTCGGGAGCATTGGAGTAGCACTTTCCTGCGATCTCGTTGAACTTGTCGATGTTGTCCTTGCCCTTGCGGAACACCGGATTGACCTGCCACTCACCCGTCTGTGACAGTCCGGCCGACGCGGTCTTGACAGCACGTCCGTCGACTGCGACTGGCCCAAGTCGATACACAGCGCCGTCCTCATCGGCGAAGGTGGCCTCCTGGTCATCCTTGGCGTCCTCGATCGGGGTCACCTGTGTGTTGAGTTGGTTCTCGGTCGTGTAGAGGTCCGCGAAGGACTTGGATGAGATGTCCACGCCCCATTGGTTGAAGGGACCCTTGGGCGAATCCGGAGTTGTGGTGCCCGGAGTTCCATCGGGGTTGGTGGGCGTGGCGGGCGTCTTGGCTTGCTCATCAGCGAGGATCTGGGCTGCAGTCACGCCCTCGGGAATCTTCAGCTCGGCGCGGAGCTTCTTGATCTGGGCCTCTGCCTTCTTTCGGTCGGCACCCTTGGGGATCTGGCCGACTGCGGAGAGAACCGGACGGAACTCGAGACGAGCGGTTGAGCCGACGACAGCCAGAACTTCCTTTTGATCCTTGGCTCCGGGGAGTTGGACGAGGATCGTGTTTCCCTGGCGGGAGACCTCTGGTTCGGCCACACCGAGTGCATCAACGCGTCGCCGGATGATCTCGACGGACTGATCGAGGCTGGCCGAGCTGACCTTATTGTCGACCTTGCCATCCTTGACGGGCTGCAGGTTGACCGAAACGCCGCCCTGCAAGTCGAGGCCGAGTTTCGGCTGTTTGTCGAAGATGAAGGTCGCCAGGACCATCACGACGACGACAGCGAGCGACACCGTCATCGTCAATACCGGACGCCTATGCATCTTTGCCCTTCTTGGATCCGCTGGTCTCAGCGTTCGATGATTCGGACTTGTCGGCCTTGTCCCCACCCTTTGCGCCGCCGCCGAGCGCACCTTCTAGAAGTCCTCCCTTGCGGGACTTCGCTGGCGTTGCTTCCGCGGCCGGAACGTTCAGATTCTTTGAGATCGCGTTCTTCGCAATCCGGATGACGACGTCATCGTCGACCTCGAGGTGAAATAGTTCGTCCTCGACGTAGGTGATGGTTCCGATGATCCCGCTGTTGGTCAGCACCTCGTCGCCAACCTCGACCTTGCGGACCATGTCGGCCTGCTTCTGGCGCTGCTTCCGCTGGGGAACCGTCATCAGGTACACGAGCGCCGCCATCGGCAGGACGAGGATCAGGATGCTGAGTAGACCGCCACCGGACTGGTTTTTGGTCTCAGCGAGAATGAAGGAGATTGTGGAGATGGTCACAGGGCGACAACTCTATTGCGCGCTCCGCTCATTGCGGGAAACCCTCACCTTTACGCTCAGGTGACATCTGCTGCCAGGTCTGCACGGTAGCAGCACGAAGCGTCTCCAGGGTCCCGGATTCGATGGCAGATCTGATGTCCTCCACGAAGCTCAGGATCCAGGTCAGATTGTGAATGGTGCACAGGATCTGAGCGGTCAGTTCGCCCTGAGTGGTCAAGTGCCGGAGCAGTCCGCGCGGATAGTTGACACACGTGGCGCAGTTGCAGTCGGGGTCCACAGGGTCAGTGACTCGAGCGTATTCGGCACGCTTGATGTTGAGTCGCCCCTCACTGGTGAGCAGTGTCCCGTGTCGGGCGAGCCGTGTTGGCAGCACACAGTCGAACATGTCGACTCCCCTGGCGACAGCCTCGATGATCGAAAGTGGGTCCCCCACACCCATCAGGTAGCGGGGCTGGTCCGACGGCAGATGCTCAATGGCTGCTTCGAGCGACTCCATCATCTGCTCCCGGGTCTCGCCGACTGAAAGTCCCCCGACCGCGTATCCATCGAAGTCGATCTCGACTGTTCGTTGAGCCGACTCACGGCGCAGTTCAAGGTTGTCGCCGCCCTGAACGATTCCGAAGAGTGACTGATCCTCGATCCGACGATGCGCAGCTTTGGCCCGGGCGGCCCAGTCCACTGTGCGCTCCAGCGCCTCGCGAAGCACAGTCGTCGAGGCGGGCAGGCCTGCGCATACGTCAAGAACCATCTGGATGTCAGCACCAAGGCGTTCCTGGATCCGTACTGCTAGTTCTGGGGTGAGCTTGACCTTCGCCCCGTCGTAAGTGGACCGAAAGGTTGCACCCTCATCATCGGTCTTCGGTTGCAGAGAGAAGACCTGGAAGCCACCGGAGTCTGTGAGCATGTGACGGTCTCCCCACCCGGTGAAGTCGTGGAGTCCTCCTAGTTGCTCTACGACATCAGCGGTGGGCCGCAGCATCAGGTGGTAGGTGTTGGCCAGGAGGATCTCAGCGCGGGTGCCGCCCTTTGCTGACAGCGAGGCGAGTTCATGGGTGGAGAGTCCACGAATCGCGCCACGGGTGGCGACTGGCATGAACACCGGGGTCTGAAACGAGCCGCGGGCGGTTGTGACCTGACCACGACGGGCCTGTCCATCGGTTGCTGAGACCTTTATGTTGAGCCTCACGAGGCGACACCTGCGGATGAGGCCCCGTTGGATGACCGCTGGAGAATCATCGCATCACCGAAGGAGAGGAATCGGTAGCGGCGCTCCACCGCAGCACCGTAGATGTCACGCCAGCGTGGTCCGACGAAAGCCTCGATCATCGCCAGAAGCGAGGTTCTAGGCATGTGGAAGTTGGTGAGCATCACGTCGACGACCTTGAAGTCGTATCCCGGGTAGATGAACAGCGCGGTATCCCCGGAAGATCTGCCCGATGTCGCCCTTGACTCGAGTGCCCGTACAGACGTTGTCCCAACGGCGACGACTCGCCCCCCGGAACGCTTTGCCTCTTCGACTGCGGTCCATGTCTGCTCGGGCACCCGGTACCACTCGGTGTGGATCTCGTGATCCTCTACGGTCTTAGCGGTGATGGGCCGAAATGTGTCGAGCCCCACGACCAGTTCAACCGTGTGAATCGATGCACCCTGCGCTGTGACCGCGTCGATGACAGTGCCAGTGAAATGCAGTCCGGCGGTTGGCGCGGCAGCAGATGCCACACGATTCGCGAACAGAGTCTGGTAACGATCCTGATCTTCAAGGACCTCGGTTATATACGGGGGAAGCGGCATCACGCCGGATACGGCCAGCGCGTCGAGCAGGCGGTCTCCTCCAATGGCGACACCATCCTGTAATGGCGTCACGATCCAGCGGCCCTCGCCCAGATCCGTCTCCATTCGCAGTTGGAGGTCTCCGGCATCAGCAGTGACTATCTCACCCACCGCGAGTTTGCGACTCGGTCGACACAGGGCCTCCCAACTGTGATCGGCCCCGCTATGAACCTTCAACAGGAGAACCTCACCCGCTGCCCCGGTTAGTCGATGTATGGCGATCCGGGCAGGCAAGACCCTGGTCTCGTTGACGACTAGGACATCGCCGGCGAGGATCAGCTCGTGGAGTT
>CAUJEC010000125.1 GCA_963169245.1 Actinomycetota bacterium | reverse complement strand
GGGTCCGAGGCCCTCGAGCCCACGATGAACCGGCTGCTCGCCAATCAGGAACAGATCGGCGACGCCATCCGACCGGTCTACGGTGACGAGGCGGGCGACGCCTTGACCGCGCTCCTCAAGGAACACATCACTGATGCAGTGCCGGTTCTGACCGCAGCGAAGAACGGTGACACCGATGCCCTGAACGCTGCTGTCGAGGAGTGGAACCGCAACGCTCGCCAGATCGGCGACTTCCTGGCCGATGCCAACCCCCAGAACTGGGGCCGGACCGACATGGAGTCGATGATGGAAGGTCACATCTCACAGACCGTCGCCTACGCCGCTGCGCAGTTGCAGGGCGACTATGCCGAGTCCATCCGTCTCTACGACGAGGCTGCAGCGCACATGGCCGATATGGCTGACATGCTGTCATCGGGAATAGTCGCCCAGTTCCCCGACAAGTTCTGATTCCAGTCTGATCCTGCTCGGCCGCATCCGGTCCGGTGTGTCGTCCCGATCCCGTCTTATCGGGCTGATACACGGGATCGGAAAGGCCGACGCAGGTCAGGAGGTTCTCTGATGAGCAGGCTCACCCCAGTCCCCACTCGGGCGGATCTCAGTCGCGGTGAACCTGTCGACCCTCTGGTTCGGTGTGCCTCGACAGGTCAGTGGCTCGACACTGATGAGAGTCTCGCGGCGCATGACGATCTCGTAGACCTTGGTCTCACCCACCCGAGCCACCACAGTATTTGAGCTCACAATTCTTTCGATTCTAATTTCATTCACCGCGTCGACGCCCAGGTGCTCCCGCAGTGCCTGCTCCGCGGCCTGCTCCATGTATGACAGGGTGGAACGGCCCCGGTAGTGGGCAAGGTTGATTCGCCCGTCGCTGTAATCCGCGACGATGGTCTCGGCCTCGCGTGGTTCCATCCGACCGAAGTAGAGGCTGTCGGGCATGATCGCCAGATTCGCAGCGAACCTGTCGCCGCCGATGTGTGAGCACTCCCACACCGCTCCGGCGAATCGTGTGGTTGCCAGCTGTCGCACCACAGGGCGGCCCTCATTCGCACAGCATTGGTCGTGACGACCGTTGGTGCACACCAACACGACGGGATCGTCGTGTTGTTCCCAACCCTCGCCCGGAGCATTCCAGGGTGTCGCGTAGACGTCCAGTTCGTCGCTCACGTATTGGACCGTTGCGAGCGGAAGGGTCCGCGTCCATATGTGACCGTCCGTTCTTCCCGGACGTGCCGCTACCACGAAGAACACCCGGACGTTCTCAGGCTCCGGAACTCGGATCGCCGGCCGAATGCATATGGCCCGGATACCTCGCCGTGAGAGATCCTTTCGCCAACCCGCCGGAATGTGGGGTCCAAGGGCGCTCTCCTCGACGGCGTTGATTCCCCATGCCCCGTGCACCTCGATCATCAGCCAGGCCTTGACCTGGGATGCGGTCGCGGTGACCGCTTCGTCCCGCTCGCACGAGGCAGCACTACAGACGAAACGGTCAGTCATCTCAGAAGGCCCTGGCCTGTGGGTGTATTGGGCCTGTGGGTATTGGACTGCGCGCCATGGCCCGACGGCGCCAGCAGGCCCTCGTCGAGCAGGCGAGAGATGACCACCGTCGCTGACCCGTCGTCAAGACCCGGGAGTTCGCTCCGGGTGAAGGGCCCGCTACTTCGCAGAATGGATGCGAGGAACTCGTGTGCTTCCGACGGCATGGTGATCGTCCGGTCGCCTGCGAAGAGGACCGATTGCGACCCGGTCCGGCTCAAGGTGAGCAACGGACCCGGTGTCACCTCCAGGGGCCCATCAACCACCTGGGCACTGCATGCACTGAGTGGGCGTAGGCGAGTCGACGCCTGACGCTCCCAGATCTCCGACGCCACCCAACGTCGAACATCGACCGAACCGAGATCGAGGTTCAGGCCGTTGATCGAGTCAGTGATTGCGAAGTCAAGGACGCTGTCGTCCTCATTCCAACTCCCCGGAACATTCCGATAGGCGTCTGAATCCAGGGTCGACCCCAGAGTCGACTCCAGAGTCAACTCCACGGTCGGCTCCAGAGTCGACAGCGGGATCGATGAGCGTAGCCCTCCCCGGGTGATCTGGTCGTCGATCGCTCGCCTGACCACCCGATGCCAGGTGATCGCGAGCAGGCCGACGGTCAGATGGGCCGACGAGCAGTCAGTGGTCTCGGCAACGTGGGGATGGCCACGCGGCAGGTACAGCACGTCGCCCGGTTCGAGCACCAGATCCATCTCCGGCTCACCGAGTTCGTCGACCTTCGGCTGCGGCAGCCGGTGCTTGCCACCAACCGGATCAACGCTCTGCTCGGTGGGTGCCCATACACGCCAGTGCTTGGTCCCCTCGAGTTGCACGACGAACACATCGTGGTAGTCGAAGTGCACCTGCAGCCCGCGAGCCGATACAGGTGACAGGTACGCGTTTATCTGCACCGGCTGGTCGAGTTGCAGCGCGAGATTGTTGGCGAACCGCGCCAGGTGCGGATCACTCAGATGAAGGCCCTGAAGGACCACGGTCGCGCCATTTCGGTAGCCAGTGATGATTCTGTTCGGCGCGCTCAGATCGCTCAGGTCGTTGTCGCCGATCCTGGCCTTTCGAGTGACGGCGCTCGGGCGGGCGGTGGCACCCTCGGCGACCAGACGGAACTGGGGTCTACGGATCGACCTGCCCAGAAGATCGCCCCACAGCGTCTCTGTCCGAGCAAACCTGTCGGGATCCCGTCGGCGTGACGGATCGTTGATCAGTGGATGGCGATAGACGCTGGTTGTGCGGAAGCCCTCGACGTCGTCAAGAAGATCCTCAAGACGCGGGGCGTCCGGGTGCAACGCACGCCGGATGACCCACGCGTCCGAGGTGTCAGCTATCGGTGCCGTCGGTATCACCGCCCTCGGTGCCGTCGGCATCACCGGCGTCGGTCCCATCCGTATCACCGGCGTCGGTGCCGTCGGTATCACCGGCGTCGGTGCCGTCGGCATCACCGCCCTCGGTGCCGTCGGTATCACCGGCGTCGGTCCCATCCGTATCACCGGCGTTGAGAAGTTCGTCGTCCCCGTCGGAGACCTTGATGTCGTCATCTGAGATAGCCATGGCGGGAACGCTACCCGAGTCGCTGGGAGCAGTTGTCCCAGTCCCATGGAACGTGAGATCCGGTGCGCCCATCTGGTTGGTTGCGGTTATCGCGACCTGTCCGCGACAACCGCAACCAACTAACGGGCGTTTGGGCCAGCCGATACTGGACCGTGGGTGTTGAACTCTGGGTGCCTGCCAGACGCTGCAGCGCCACGGGCTCCCGAAACGGACGCTCTATGAACAGGGGCGGGTCGTGGTGAAGGTGTCCCACCCGGGAATGTCGAGGAACGCCATGGTCACGTAGTTACCGGTCGTATCACGTGCCCACACCGACGTCGGCGTCCCGAGCACGGTGGACTTCACGGCATCGCCCATGACCGTGCACTCGAATGTCGCCGTCTCGCCCTCTCGAAGGCCGACGCCAGCAGACTCCGCCGATGTGGACGGTCCGCTGCGGACCACCACAGTGCATGACGCCTTGCCACTCGCCCCGCATGACCGGGCGACGGTAGCGGTGACCGGACCCTCTGGTGGCACCGTCGTCTCGGTGACCGGGGGCGCCTCTGGCACAGGTTCCTCTGCCGACGACTCGACGGACACCGGAGGGCTCGCCTCGGTGGTCGATGTTGGAACAGCAGACGTCGTGGTCTCCTCCGGATCGGACTTCTTCGCGTCGGTCGCCGGGACCGTCACCTTGTCGGTTCCCTTGGCGGCGATCTCCTTGCTCTCGTCACCGCCACCGGATGCCACAACTGCCACGATCACGCCGAAGAGAACCACCGAGACAGCGAGAGCCAAACCCACCATCATGCGGCGACGACGCTCGGCGGCTTCGGCGATCAGTTGTTGACGGCGAGGGCGCATTACTCGCGGTTCTTCGTCGTCGTATTCCATGTGAGGCCTCCCCAGAACACCTACTGCGCAGTGTTGAACCATACGACAGGACCCAGCTCCAATGGCGAAGTCGAGTCGGTTCAACGATATGTCGGGCCAAGCGTGCCGGCGCACACCCGACCACGAAAGTGACCGGAGACTCAGTCGGCGCTCGGCTCGTCGAATAGGACCCTCGTATCCTGAATCGGTCGGATTTCTCCCCCTCTGCTGGCCTGAAGTCAACAGCCTCTTGGGGCTCCATCCAGACAGGCTGAGTGAGTTCTTCTGGTCCTAAGAACGCGCACATAAACAGTCCGGCGACAGTCCTAGGTTCGCCGTGCCGGCCGGTTCTATTGGGGGGACCGACCCAGAGGGCAGGAGGTGCTGCCATGACCATGCCAGACCTTCGACGCGACGTCGCCGCGCCGACTTCAAACAGAGTGCGGTTCCGACGTCGACGAGTAGCGGTCTCTGCTCTCGTGGCGATCGCTACGGTCCTCGTAACCGGAACGGGAGCAGGCGCCAGTCCGCCGCCTTCAACGCCGGAACCAACCGTGATTGCCGATGGTTTAGCTGGCCCACTGTCGATTGAGGCGCTTCGGGGAAGGTCGCTGGTGTCTCAGTCCTTCAGCGGCACGGTGAGCACCGTGTCCTCGGACGGCACAGTCACAGACCTCTTCAGTGACCCCGAAGGCGCTGAGGGCGCGGCGATGGGCCCGTTCGGGACTGTCGTCTACGGCTCCCGTACAGATGACGAGATGACTTTCGGCGACTCGTATGTGAAGGTCAGGTTCCCGTGGGGTACGACGAAGTTGCTCGCTGATCTCGGCGCCTACGAGCGTGCGAACAACCCGGATGCCGGCAACTCCTATGGTGTCCAGGGGATCACCGATGAGTGTGCGGCGCAGTGGCCCGTAGAACAGTTCGGACCGGCGTCCTACAGCGGAGGCATCGATTCGCATGCGTACAAGTTCGCTGTCGGGCTCTTCGGTGTGTACGTGGCTGACGCCGGGGCGAACGCAATCTTCTTCGTGAGTTGGTCGGGCCACATCCACACAGTGGCGGTACTCCCACCGCAACCGGTGCAACTTCCACCGGATCCGACGGTGATGGGTCTGCCTGCATGTGTCGCTGGACTCACCTACAACTTCGAGCCTGTCCCCACCGACATCGAGACGACGGGCTGGTTCTCGGCACTTGTCTCGCTGTTGCCGGGAGGACCTGAGGATGCTTCACTCGGTGCTCGGGGAAGCATCTTGCGGCTGAACCTGTGGAATGGTGCGACCACCACGGTCGCCGGTGGCCTGGCTGGAGCTACCGACCTGGCGGTCGGTCCTCGTGGACGCGTGTTCGTCGCCGAGATGTTCGGAAACCGGATTTCGGAGATCACCAAGTCAGGGCTTCGTACCGTTTCGGAGCTGCCGATGCCATCTGCGATCGACTGGCGCAGCGGAAGGCTCTTTGTCACCTATGACGCTTTTGGTTCCGGAAAGGTAGGCGTGCTCACCCCGTGAAGTCGTAGGACCCTTCGATTTCGGTCCGCCCGATTCAACCACTCGGCTCATCCTGACCGTGGATGGCCGGGTCGTGGGTCGGGCGGACCATCGAGGTTTTGAGGACTTCCCGTCTGCATGCTCGTGCGCGGTGAT
>CAUJEC010000124.1 GCA_963169245.1 Actinomycetota bacterium | reverse complement strand
CCTTGTTTCTGTGTGCTCTTCGATGGCCGGTGGCCTCTTTGAGGCTTGAACACCGGTTTGGGGGCAGCTGGATTGAGCCCGTTTCAGGGTGGGGCAAAGAGTTTGGGAGGGTCAACGGGTCAGGTGATGAGCGCGATCTGTTTGTAGATGTTCTCGATGTCAGTGGCGGTGGGCCATCCTTCGATGATCCGGATGATCTGTCGACGTGCCCGGGTGATGATCCGGGCTGGTGTGTGCCATAGCTTCCAACGCAACGTCTTCGGTTCGGCTTTCGCAAGGTTGCCATCACAACAAAGGTGTTGGAACCATCTGACGAGCGTGTCAGCGAAACACACGAGATCAAGCCAGGTCTGGTTGGCTTCGAAACTACTGAAGGGGAACCGTTGGGCTCCGGAGTCTTTGAGTCGACGGATGTTGTCCTCGACATGAGCGTGGGCTCGCATGTGGACATCGAGTTCTGCCGGGTCGCCTTCTGCGTCGGTGTAGTGACCCCAATATCGGTATTCCAGCGATGGGAACAATGAGTGTTGGGCTCCGGGGTGACGTCTCTCGCGGCGCACGATCAGGCGGGTTCCAGATGGCCAAGCGGTCATGTCTGCGTGTTCGGTGAGGTCGATGACTTCAGCACGAGGGTCGACTGCTCCGGTCTGGGTGAGTGCCGGTGTCCAGAGTTGCGAGTCATGCGCGACATGACTGATCGCAGCGTAAACCTTGGCGTTGGAACGGGCAACGACTGAGAACCCGATGTTGCGTTCCCGGCACCGCCAAACGAAATTGGTGCATCCGGCTGAATCGGTACGCACCCACACGGAGCGTTTGACCAGCGCGGGATCGTCTCCTTTTCGGTGACCGAGCGCTATGTCGGCGGGGAGCCCCGCGATCGCCTGGTCCAACACGGCTTCGTGATCACCGATCGTGTTCGAGCCAGCGTTACCCGGACGCAGTTTCACCCCCAGAACCTCACCGGTTGCGTCTGCTGTGCAATAGATCGGATGGAACCCATAACCGCGCTTGAAATGCGCTGCGGCGTGTTCTTTGTTCTCCGAATGGATCTCGTGTAACGACGCGTCGATATCCAAAATCACAGGATCTGACCCTGTTGTCGCACCAGCACGTGACCACACCTCAGAACGAACCTGTGCCATTGCTTCCCACAGGCCAGCCCTCGTCGGAGCGTCGATCCCGGTGAGAGTCCGATACAACGTCGTGTCCGACCCAACCGAGCCGAACAACGCTCCCTGGCCCCGCAGATACTCGATGTCGGAGCATGCTTCGCCGCCACCCGCGAGCATCAACATCCCATGAACCAGCACCTTGCCACGATCATGAACCGGGAGACGCTCACCCGCTACCGGGATCCGTTCCGAGAGCGATTTACCAACACCCAACCGGTCAGCAAAGCATCCAAGAGCATGCAACCCGACATGAGCCACAACCCCAGAACCCGAAGGTTCCACCACAACCCGAACAGTGCTGTTAACGTTCACCTCTGAAGTGCCCTCCGCGAACTGAGATCTGAAGATTTCGACACCCTCAGAATCCCAGCAACGGCGGGCATTTCCGCGGATACCCACCCGCCCTACCTCAAACCCGATGAACTATCGGGGCTAGGGGGCGATGTTTTCGAAGGTGACCGTGACCATCCAGTTGGCGGCGTCTACTCGTGTCGTTGTCAATCGTGGTGCCGACAATTTCTGTGCCGACAGGCATAGGTGCAGTCTTGGACCACGGCTCTTTGCCGATGTCCTCGTAGCGATCCAGTCTGCTGGGATGACCGTCGCAGTGACATGGGCGCTAGACGCATGGGAAGTATCACCGGGCTTGGAAGTCGTCCGCCTACAGCGAGGCCCGGTGTCTCGAGGCGAATATCGGCGAGCATCCTAGGGCGCTTCGAGCGAACCGCGGCAAAGGCAATGTGTCAGCCTGGCCGCAAGCGTGGTCACAAGCGTGGCTGCCGACCTGAGTTTCAAGAATCGCTCTTGCTTCTCACGCGGCGTGAGGCCATATGTTCAATCCATGAACTTTGACCGAGACACTGAACTCGTTCGAGTGGGGGACCTTGCTGCGGCTTCCGGTCTCACAGTTCGGGCATTGCATCACTACGAAGAGATCGGCCTGTTGAGCCCATCGACACGCACCTCGGCGGGTCACCGTCTGTACGGACGTGACGGGGTCGAGCGCGTATATCGAATCAATCGCCTACGAAAGCTAGGGCTTTCCCTTGACCACATCGGACATGTTCTAGACGATCCTGAGTTGGAACTCGGCCAGTTTCTCGCTGGTCACGCGTCAGCGCTAGATGCTGAGCTCGACCGCTTGTCTGCCTTGCGAAAGACGGTCCTGGCGGCGATGGCTGGCGTCGAAGGAAAACTCGACCCGACCCGAGACCTAATGGAGGTACTAGCGGCCATGGAACGTTCCGATCACGGTCTTCGCAGACGGATCTCAATCCTCGTCTACAGCGACCTGAACGCAGCATTCGACTTCCTTGTCGAGACGTTCGGATTAACCCCCGGAGAAGTGACCAGAAGTGACACCGGCGAGACAGTCCACGCCGAGGTCTACGCCGGCGATGGAACCATCTGGTTACACCCCGAAACCGATGAGTACCGCCTGGCTTCGCCGCTGTCACTGGGCTCGTCGACGTCGATGATGGCCGTGATGGTCGACGATGTGGATGAGCACTACATGCTTGTCAGATCACGTGGCGCCGAGATCGCCTATCCGCCAATCGACCAGCCATACCGCTACCGGGAGTACGGGGCTCGCGACAGTGAAGGTCGCCTGTGGTCCTTCATGCGTAGCATGGATGAATGAACATTTGGTTCCTCAGTTTGGGCCATTGTTTCAGATCATCTTGTCGCCCTACGGGCGTTCTTTGACCACCGTGACCCCGTCATGGTCGAGTCGCTAATAACTTGCGGGGATCCATGATCTACGCGTTCAGCACTGCCAGTTCAGTCGGCGAAGGACACGCGCTGGTAGAACGGCTCTACGCGATGTTGTGTGGTTGTCATCCCCGGGATCAGACGCCGGTCTTAGCGGTCCTCGATGAGCGTTTGAGGCCTGGTGAAGTTCATCGATCGACAATCAGAATGTCGGTCGCTTTGACCACCGCCAGACCACCGATCTGGCGGTAAAACCTATCTCTTCGCTCGATTCACCCCGCCGAGGTCCGGCGATTCTCGGTGCTGGTGATCCCGGCAATGACACCGTCGTCGCTTTGGTTTGGATTACCCAGCAGCGTTGTTACGGCAAAACCCGATCTGAATATCGTTATGTCTCCGTCCGATGAGACGCGCAGCACGATGTCGGCCTTGGTTGACAGCGTCTTGGCCGCTGCAGTTCGCGCTCCTTCGTTCTGGCTGTCGCGGCTGGCGACGATCGCTCCGTAAGAGATCAGCCTACCCTGCCGGTCCACGATCGTTGCGCCATCAAGCATTGCTAATCGAGCCAGGGTGGGAACGTCGAGAGGCTCGGCATCGATGAGGTGATGCAACCTAGTTTCCACTCTCATGGCTAACGGATCGATCTCGTTGCGCAGGTCATAACGATCCTTCAGGGGAACTATGCCGTCCAGCTTCCCTGCGTCCTCTACGACAGCGATGATCGCCCCGTGACGACCACTGGAGATGGCAAGCGCAGTCTCTACGACTAGATCGGCCGATGCGTCAACGCGGATCATCGCTCCGATCACGCTAGCGAGCTCGAGTGGGAACGAGGTCCAGTGCTCTCCACGGCGAACCAGAAGTGGTTCCCCATCGATGAAGGCCCTGATCGTCCGGTCAGCCTCCAGAACCAGTCCAAGGCCGCCAAGTTGATGAGTCGCGAGCGCAGCCAGCGAAGTGGGTCCGGACCCCGTAGAGCCAGCCTTGTCCGCTCGGTGGCGTTGGAACTCGGTTCGTGCGCGTCCATCCGCGTCGACGAGCAGTATCGACCGGTATCCGTCAAAAAGCAGCGGACCGCGCTTTGCCGAACGAACGTCACTCGGATAGTCAAAGTTCAGCCTGGGTACATCACCGAACGCTGCGGTGATCACAACGCCATGTGTCAGATCGTTCGACTCGACGCGACTACCTCCTAGTTCGATCAGGTAGTCAATGGTCTCGGCGATCAGTCCGGGTCGGAGGCTCCGATCAAATTTCAGATTCATCAAATCTGACAGCACTTGGGCAGCGACGGTGTCGCGAATTGCGCGTTTGAGCGCGGGCAACCCTGCGCTTGTTTCTGTCATCGTCAATGCTGCATCCCTGAATTCCGCGGCGGTTCTAATTCCGGCATCGGGCAGGTTGTGGAGCATCTCTCTGAGCAGTGATCCTCCACGACCCGAGTCTGGGATTCGCTGACCCCCCATCCGAATTCGAATCATGAGCTGCCAGCCCGGCGGACCTTGGCCAGTCGCGCAGGCCAAGATCTGCTTTGGTGCTGTCGATGCTTCGGCGGCCATTTGCTTACCCGGTTGAGTGGATGGTTCACCTGCTCCAGAGCTTTGAACAGAAGAGGTGCCTGAGGATCCAGAGTCGACTTCTAGAACATGGCTCACCTCCACCTTTGCCCCGAGCAGAATCTCTCCGATGACTTCGCCGACAAGGGTTGCCGAGGGGTCATTTGGAGGCGAACCATCTCCGATAGCCCGTCGATCAGTGGAGAAGGATCCAGTTGGCTGACCCACGGACGAACTCATAGGTCAATTGTGCTTCATCAGGGGACCACTGTGACCCCATCCAAATATGTGTACTGTCAAGCAAAGAGTGAATCGTCCCACGTTTGTTTCGAACGCTGGACAAGCGACCACCGGATCAAGCCAAAGGGGGCGTTGGTGAGAGCGAGTGCAACCTGTGAGTTGTGGCGCATCTTGACGTTGATGTTTGTCATCTCGGTGGGGCTATCGGCCTGCTCTGGTGGAGGTGGTGAAACCGAGGATCAAGACCAACTTGGCCCTGTGGTATCGGCGACTGCAGTGGCAGATCTGCCTAGGCCATATGCGGTTGGATCCACCCACCGCGAGTTTGTCGACACCACTCGTGTCACAGCCGCTGGGCCCGGTCGACCAGAGGCCCCAAAGCGCGTCATCGATGTGTCCATTCTCTACCCAGCAACTGGCGCTGGTGGTAGGGGACCCATAGAGGATGCGGCTCCCATCTCTGAGGGCGGACCATTCCCCCTGGTCATTCTCGGTCACGGGCTCGGAGGTAGCGTCGAATATCTGACACCACTGGCCACGCAATGGGCCGACGCGGGCTATGTGGTTGCATTGCCAACCTTTCCGCTGACCCACTCGGGTACGCCCGGTGGGATCGATGGTGCAGACGTTCAGAACCAACCGGGTGATATCAGCTTCGTGATCGACCAGGTACTGACCGAAACGAAGGGGAACGACACGATGCTGGCGGGGATGGTGGATCTCAAGAGGATTGGGGTATCTGGCCATTCCAACGGGGGAATCACAACACTGGGAGTTTCGGCTAATAGTTGTTGTAGAGACAAACGAATCACGGCATCTGTTGTGCTATCAGGCTCACCGGCCCCCTTCGCCGATGGGTCCTATGACTTCGACAATATCCCGCCGATCATGTTTGTTCATGGCGTTAACGACCAAGCCGTGTCATTCAACCAGAGCGCCGACACGTTCAACGATGCGGCTAGCCCTAAAGCATTCTTGGTGCTGGATAAAGCCGACCATATCGACTGGCTCGATGTGACGAGCGACGAGTTCAAGATCGTGGTGCGAGCCACCATCGATTTCCTTGATGCCTACCTTCGGGGCGACTCCGCAGCGCGACGAAGCCTCAGCGAACAACAGTTACCTGGAGTTGCCACGATGCGATTCTCGCCGAAGGACTCGTCAGCGGTGACAGTTGAAACGGTGCCCACACCAGAGACAAATCGTAAAGCGACCATATCCGCTGACACCGATCTGGCCGATGGTCAGACCGTCACAGTGACATGGAGCGGATTTCTCCCAGGCAAGACGGTAAATGTATTGCAGTGTGTCGGCGACGGAAAGGGCGGCACCGCTTCATGTGGTCTCGCAGATGGCCACATTCTGGTTCCCGATCCAACAGGTGAAGGTTCTGTGGAACTGACCATTCAGACAGGACCATTCGCCAATGGTGTTTGTGATGCGAATAATGCTTGCACGGTCTTGATAAACGACTCGGGATTGCTCGATGAGGACGCATTTCGCTACTTCCCGATCACGCTCGCTGGCTGAGGCTCAGCCTGTGGGAGGTTCAGCCTGTGGGAGGCTCCGGGTCAGGTTGCGCGGGACAGGAATTGGTTGGCCGCTCCCCATCAAGGCGGTCCTTGAGCCACGTCCTGACCAACGATTCGCTCTGTGTTACTGCGCCGTTGTGGTCGGCCCCCTCAATAACGTGGAACTCCGTCACCTGCGAAACCCCACACAGTCGGTCATAGAGATCGCGGGCCCGCTCGATTACGACACGGTCATCTGTGGTTCCCGAGATGAGCAGCAGCGGAACGCCTTCCACGGCGACATGGCCGACATCGTTGGCGAGCAACTCCCTGCGAGCCGGCTCGGTCTCGCGAGGGTCTGATGAGAAGGGTCCTGAGATCCCAACAGGAATCAGGGCGTTGGTGATCCCATCCAAACAGTCGGTCTCGAAGATTTTCGATGCCGTGAGCGCTTCAGGTGTCATGTAGTCAGCCGCAACAAGATCAGGATGTTCAGAGGTCCCGCTGTAGAGCGCCATCATTGTAAGGATGTTCGTCACTATCGGGTCGATACCCCCATAAACACGATCGAGCATCGCCGCCGGTGCCAGAGCGACGGTGGCCACAAGGTTGAGCTCCGGCGCTCGTCTAGCTGCAAGTTCGTGTGCCGAGAGAGCCCCATGGCCCCCCTGGGAATGACCGATACTCACCCATCGGGTTGATGCGCGTGCATGCTCTAACTGTCGGGCGGCCCGAACTGCGTCGATGACAGCGTTGCCTTCACTCGGTTTTGACAGATAGGCGTGCAACTCGCCAACCGGACCCATTCCGACATAGTCGGTCATGACCCACACGCCTGGAACGCCCCAGCCCGGGGCCGGCTCACCTGAGCGACTCGGTGCGCACTTGGAAGCTACTCCGCTAGTGCCATGCGCGGTGGAGATCACAGGCCAACCATCGGATGGAGCGTTGCCCAGCGGGTAGGTGACCACGCCGGTCGTGGCCCGGTCGCGGTTGAGCGCATCGTTTGAGTGGTACATGATCCTGAGCGTCACGTAATCATCGCTCTGGCTCACTGTTTGGACTCGGATCAGATCACCGGCTTTGCCCTTGGGAAGTGGATCGGGCGCGACATAGAAGTCCTCAACCGAGCCATCGAAGGGTTCTGGCTGCGCCTGTGAGTTCCTGCCGGACGGAGCCTTCGCTGATGTTGATGGAGCCTCTGCAGTGTCCCGGGCAGTGGGGACGGGGGCGGTGGCGTTGGGGGAGTCATTTGAGCAGCCGAAGATGGCGAAACTGAGGCCGAGGGCAAGGATGACCTTGACTAGTCGATGGATCACAATGCAGGACCCTACCGGCTTGAAGAACATCGTTGTCTATTGAGGTCGAATCGACCCAGGGTGGCGGCTCAAATTGGGGTGGTCGGGTGAGTCCGGGACTGCATCAGAACGCCCCTTTTGGGCTCTCCCGACCCTGGTGTGGGTGGGGTTTTGGCGGGATCGTTGTAGGGGTGGCGCTTAAGGCTGGTTTTGGGGGTCCGCGTGACGCGCACGGGTTGGGACAAGAGTTCGAGGTGTCTAAGCCATCTCACTCTGGAGGTCACCTGCCCGTGCGCGTCACTACTGCATTCAATCGTCTTTTGCGTCTCGATGGGGTGAATGTCGTCGATGTCGTCTTCGGTATCGGTGTTGTGACCGTCAATGTCGTGTTGAAACGACGGAGGCTGGTGTGCCCGCATTGTGAGCATTCAAGTTCAGCGCGTTATGACACCAGGCCGTGTCCATCGCGGTGGCGGCATCTGGATCTGGGGGTGTGGCGGGTCGAGGTCCAAGCGACTCTGCGTCGGCTGTGTTGCCCTACTCACGGGGTTGTGGTCGAAGCAGTCCCGTTCGCACGCCCGGGAGCACATTTGACCCGTGATCTTGATGACCTGTTGGCATGGCTCGCTACCCGGATGGATAAGACCGCGGTCGCCCGGTTGTGTCGAGTGTCGTGGCGTAGCGTCGGTCGGGCCTGTGAACGGGTAGTCGCCACCGAGTTGGACCCGGGCCGCTTAGATGGCCTGTTTCGTATCGGGGTTGATGAGATCTCGTGGCGTAAACATCACAAGTACCTGACCCTGGTCATCGATCATGACCGCGGTTGTGTGATCTGGGGAGCGAAAGGCAAAGACGCGAAAACGTTGGACGGGTTCTTCGAAGAACTCGGACCTCAACGCTCCGCTGCGATTGAGGCTGTTTCGATGGATCTCGGCCCAGCGTTCCTCAAATCCGTGACCGCTGAAGGACACGCCCCACAAGCAGTCGTCTGCGCGGACCCTTTTCATATCGTGAAACTCGTTGGAGATGCTCTCGACGAAGTCCGACGAGACCTCTGGCAGACCCTACGACGCCTACCCGATCCCCGATACGCCAACGATTTCAGAGGCTCCCGCTGGGCCCTGTTGAAAAACCCTGAGGACCTCACCGACAAACAAGCCGCCATGCTCACAAGCCTGAAACGCACCAGGGGTGGGATCTGGCGGGCGTATGAAATGAAAGAACAATTCCGGGCGATCTTCGCTGGCGACCTCACCCGCGATCAAGCCGGTGTGCTCCTCGACGCCTGGTGTGCCCGAGCACAACGATCCCGGCTCCCTCCGTTCATTAAAGCAGCGAAAACAATTCGTCAACGCCGAGACATCATCCTCAACGCGATCGAACACGGCATCTCGAATGGACGCGTGGAAGGACTCAACACAAAAGTCCGGTTGATCATCCGACGGGCCTACGGATTCCACTCAGCCGAAGCAGCCCTCGCTCTCGTCATGCTCGGAGCCGGACCAATCACCCTCCAACTACCCCACGAACGAACACCCGTTCCCACCAGCCCACCCAAATGAGAGTCAATAGAGCCAGATTTGGCGTCTCATGGATGATTGACTCGTCGGTCCCGGAGGAACCCGGTTCATCTTGATTCAACCGCGTGCGGCTCTGTCGGCAAGTTGAGAGCCAGCAACTCAGCTGTGCTTGGGTGGCATCGCTGAACGGGAACCGAACTCGAAGCTGGCCAAGTTCAAG
>CAUJEC010000123.1 GCA_963169245.1 Actinomycetota bacterium | reverse complement strand
CCCTACGACTGCGGCAGTGGGCTGTAGAAGACGAGCGGGTTGCCCTTGTTGTCATAGACGACGACCCGTCGCTCGTGCGCGTCGTTGTATGGACCCTTTACGATCCCGCCGCCGTCCGCCTCGATCTTCTCAGCGGCAGCGTCGACGTCCGCTGTCTTGATCCCGGGGACCACCTTGCCCGGCAGCGGGTGATCGATGTCGGTGGCGAGGGCCACAGTGATCGATCCACCGTCGATGGCGGCGTAGTGAGCGCCGTCGCGGAACTTGAGCGTCATGCCCAGAGTCTCGGTGTAGAACCTGATCGATTCATCCAGGTCATCGGTCGAAAGGACGACCATTCGCACGTCGTAGTCACTCACATCAATCTCCTAACTGGGTGTGGTTCCGTCGCTGGGGCGGGTTCTGGCCACGCCGCTAGCGATGAGACCCAGCATAGAAGTGCGCGACCTAGCCCGGCGGACCTGTCAGGCGGCCCTGTCAGGCGGCCAAGCTACTCCGACGCTGTCAGAGGGCCCCGTCAGGCGGCCGAGCCACTCCTACGGCTGGGCGGCCCCTAGTTCGGACGAGTAACTCTCGCGGCTCAGGCAGCCAGAAGCCCGAGCACGGATTGTTGTGAGTACCGGGGGAACACCGTTGCCATGTCCGATCCGGGCATCCGCTTGGTAAGCACCTCTGAGATGATCCGCCGGTAGTCGTTCGCCACAACCAGGTCACCCTCTGGACCGTCGGCGATGGACGTCGGGAAGTCCCCATAGACACCACCGTTGACGTTGCGTCCCATCACGAACATTGCTGTGCCCCGACCGTGGTCTGTTCCACCGGATGAGTTCTCGTTGATGGTACGGCCGAACTCGGACATGGTCACGAGAGTCACCTCATCCATCTGGGTGCCGAGGTCGGTGTAGAACGCGGCTAGCGCATTGGAGAACTCGCCGGTCCGTCGACGGAAGTAGGAGTTAGGGTCCTCGGGTGCACCCATGTTGGTGTGGGTGTCCCAGCCGCCGTCATCGATGACCACGGCACGAAGGCCGACATTGGCCCGGATCAGCCGGGCTGCCTCACGCAACCCCTGGGCCAAACTGTCATATCCATAGGTGGCACCGTTCTGAGGACCGGGATCCGGTAGGCCGGCGACCATGGATGTCACCGACAAGGTCTCTGCACCCGTCGATGAGAGCAGGTCCCCGCCGGAGGTGTACATCGACGCCAATGCCGTCGTTGCACGGGAGTTGTTCGCAAACCCACGAACCCCGAAACTTGCGATCGAAGACATCGAGAACGCAGGCACATTTCCTCGGAGCATCATCTGCAGCGCGGACCCCCGGCCTACCGCGGCAACGCCTGAGCGGTCATTGAACGCCGCCAAGTGGCGATTCAGGAACCCATCGGTGACACCGATTGAGGCACTCCCGGACTCCCAGTTCCGCTGGGACTCGAAGTGGCTGCGGGTGGCCGACTCGGATGCGGGCATTCCCGCCGCGTGGACAACTGCGAGGTGGCCATTGGCCCATGGTCCCTGATGTAGCGCTGTCATTCCCGGGTTGAGGCCGAAAACGCCCGAGAGCGCAAAGTTGGCCACGGCCCCACCCTGATCGAGGGGAAGTCCGGCTCCGGCGTTGGGGCCGGAGAAATCCTCGGGGGGCTTCACACGGATCCCGGGCCGTAGAGCCTGATAGGTGGGCATCCGGTAGGGGGCGACGACGTTGAGGCCATCCATCCCACCACGGTTGAACACGAAGACGAGGACGTCACCCTGAGCGGTGTTGCCGGGAGTGGCGAACGCGTACTGGTTGCCGAGTGCGGACACCGCCGCGAATGTGGCGCCTCCTAGCCCGGCAAATGCCAGAAACCCTCGGCGTGACACGGAGCTGGCCTCAGCGTTCGACTCGGCCTGATCGAGATTCTCAATAGTTGTTGTCATGATTTTTGTACTTTCAGCGATCAGCAGCAACTGTCAGCGGCGATGGAAGGAGGGATGGGCAAGGAGCAGCCCGATGCAGGTGCGCAGGTTGGTGTCGCTCCCCGCGATCTGTGAAGCCGCCCCACCGGGTGACACCGAAGCAGCCGCGCAGATGGCCTCCGCCTCTGCAATGGTGATGGCGATCTGGAACCGCTCCGATGCCAGCCACGAGACCAGAGCTGAGTTGGTGGATGGAAGCCCCGATGGGAGTAGCGCTGTGGCGTTCACCTTGAGCTTGGCCGGGTCAGATCCGGTGGCTCTGGCGATTCCGGCGCCGTGTTCCCATCGTTTGAGCAGACCATCGGCACCGACCCAGTAGGCGGCATTGTCGGGCCAGCCGTCGGGGCTCACACGTTCGAAGAGCGGCTGACCCATGGCGCTGGCCGCCTTGCGAAGATCGTTGGCCGCCTTGCCGCTGCAGTCAGTGGGGATCTGCGCCCCGGTGACTCGCAACGCCGAGATCGCCCAGTCGATGGGACGCTTGACCTTCTGGTTGACCGACGCAGCAAACTCAGCCGAAAGGAACAGCTCGCGTAACACCGGGGCGATTGCAGTGTCATTGGCGGTGTAGATGGCGGCTAGGCGGTCGATGAGAGCTGGTGGCGGAAAGTCGGACACGAATCTCTTGGCAAGCTTGGTGGCAAGGTGACGGGCGGTGGAGGGATGCCGGGCGAGGAATCGGATGAGTGACTCCCCGTCCTTGAGCCCGTTGGCCACGACATCGTTCCAACTCGGTCGGGCCGGGCGGCTCCATGCTCCTCCGAGGATGGAGACCGCTTCGCGGTTGTGGGCCCAGGCGCCGAATTCGAAGTTGTGCAGGGAACCATTGTCCCAGTCGATGCCCCAACCGGAGAGGACCTTGGCGACCCCGACCACGTCTGATTCGGAATAGACCTGGGAGCCGTTGATGATTCCGAGCGTGTGCAACTCAAGCAACTCACGCCCATAGTTCTCATTGACCTGATACCCGGCGTCGCCTCGGCTCTCGTAGTTGTCGAGATAGACGAGCATCGCCGGACTCTTGGCCGATGCCATCAGCAGGTCGGCGAACTTCCCGAGCGCGTGGGCTCGGATGACCGTCTCGTTGTCGCGGGTCTTGAGATGGATCGGCCAGTCGGCCTGTCGCCAGATGTTGAGATGGTTGGTCCAGAAGTCACACATGACCTCATAGAGCTGCCGTTGGGAATACACCGCCCGAAGCAGCGTGGCGTGATCGAGTTCATCAAAGATCCGGTCGACTCCCCCGGAGGTCTTCTTGACGGCGTAGTTGGCCTCGTTTGTGTTGCTCAATGTCACATAGCCGGACAGGAGATGCTCAGCCGTGGCCAGTGAGGATGGTGAGAGTTGTTGATCCAACCAGGCGGCCGTCCCCATCGACATGATCCGTCCTACGTCGGCCTGTGTCGCTCCGAAAGTCGCACGCCGGGCCAGATGCTGTGCCACTGCAAGCGAACTGAGTGGCCCCGTAGGGGCCGTCGGCACGGTCGGCGTTGGAGTCGTGGGCTCGGATGGGGGCGGAACACACGCCGCCCCCACCACACCCAGGGTTCCGATGCCCGCCATGGAGAGCATCTTGCGGCGTGAGTGCGCGGTTCTCACTCCTGTAGGTGGCTCTGGGTAGGAAGGATCTGCCCGAATGTCCGGTTCTCGATCGTCAAGAACCTCGATCGTGTCAACTGTCACCAAATCTGTCCCGCTCATTGCGTGGTGATCGGCCGTGAAGCCAAAAATCTTGAGCCGAAATACCTACGTCGTTGGGTCCGTCGACCCACTCGTGGGCCAGATGGCACCCAACCGATCAGCCGGCACCCTTTGGACAGCCATCCATAGGTCATCACCACCAGAGGGCCTGAGGGGAAGGACCTGCACCCAACACAGAATCGAGGACCTCATCGGATCGTGTATCAGTCCTGGTTACTGGAACCAGAGGCTTCCCGGAGGACGATGGTCGCAATCCTCTGTCCTAGCCGATACCCCGGCGACAAAGGGCGTGTCCGCGTTCGATGCTGCAGCCATTTGGCACACTGATCATTACGTTCGTGGCTCACTGAGCTGATCAGTTCACATCTGATCAGCGCATAGGAGTGCCCGGGGCGGGACTTGAACCCGCACGTCCTTTCGGACAGCGGATTTTGAGTCCGCCGCGTCTACCAATTCCACCACCCGGGCGGGTGTGAAGACTTTACAGCCCTTGAACGCATAGTCTGCACACATGGCAGATACTGCACTCTTGGCCGATGCCTCAGCGGACTCGAAGGGCGGCAACACGCTGCTCAAGCTGCTGGTTCTGGCAATCTTCGGAATAATTCTCGCCAACGTAGGCCGCAAGGTCGCCATCTCGAAGTCCGACAAGGAGTTCGAGGAGCGACTGCGACTGGCCGACGAACGGCGCAACTGAGCCGACTGCCCGAGGCCGAGCAGGCGGAGCTAGCGACCGGGGCCGAAACCTGAGCGAACTCCGTCCCTAGGCGTCTCAACCCTCGGGCCTCTCAGCCCCGGGGTGTACCGCTCCTAGGTCGTCTCAACCCTTGAGTGCGGCCAGTAGCTTCTTGGGTGTGTCCTTGGGGCTGATCTTGTACCAGACCTCTTCCAGCTTGCCCTTCTCGTCGATCAGGAACGCGGAGCGGACGATGCCCATGTAGGCCTTGCCGTAGAGCTTCTTCTCGCCCCAGACCCCGAACTTGTCCGCAATCGCGTGGTCCGGATCTGACAGCAGCGGGAACCCGAGACTGTGTTTGGTGTCGAAGCTCTCGAGCTTGTCGGGCTGGTCGGGACTGATCCCGATGATCACCGTGTCACCCACCTGATCCGCAACGTCTCGCAGGCCACATGCCTGATTGGTACATCCAGGGGTGTTCGCCTTCGGGTAGAAGAACACAAGTACCTTCCGACCGGAGAAGTCGGAGAGCTTCACCTTGTCCCCAGCCTGGTTCTTCAGGTTGAACGCTGGAGCCTTCTTGCCGACTTCGAGTCGGATCGGTTCATCGGTCATAGCCCGAAACTACCCCCTCTGGACAGGCCCCAAGGTCCGCGTCGTCGACAAGGCATGTCCGGACGTCGATACGGTCATGACTGAAAACGACAACGGTGCAGTCACCGCCAGCCAAGATGGCCCGGGTGACTGCACCGCTCAGCGGTTGCTGATTGTCAGTGGATCAGATGATCACTTACCGGACTTGGCCCGGTTCTTGAGCTTGGCGCCTGCAGTGACCTTGGCGGCATTGGATGCCGGAACCTTCAGCGGCTCACCTGTCTGGGGATTGCGACCTGTGCGAGCGGCACGCTTGATGCGCTCGAACTTGAGGAAGCCCGGGATGGTGAGGGTGTCCTTGCCCTTGGCCACGATGTCGCCGGCGATGTCCTCGAAAGTGTCGAGGACGGCCAGGACGTCCTTCTTGGAGAGGTCAGTGCGCTGAGCGATCGTCTCGACTAGTTCGGTCTTGTTCATTATTCCTCCAACTCACTTCCTCCGTTCCGGTGCTGACGGTCAGCTCCGAAGGTGTTGGTGAGATCTTGTTGTGCTGCTGCCCGTCCCCCGAACCGAGTCGATCACCGAACAGCAAATTTCACCCTTGTAATTATCACGATTTCGGCTCAGATGAAAGAAAAACCTTGAAATTTCGCGGGTTTCTCAGCCTTTGTGTCCGAGCCGCACTCCCGGAAAAGCGTCGGTCGACGGCAGGTTGCCGACATCGGAACAGGTTGATTCTGACGAGAAATCAAAAGGGGACAATCTGATCCGACGACTGGCTCAGCCTCGGGCGAGAGCGGTCACGAACTAAGACTGGCTCAGCCCCGGGCGAGAGCGGTCACAAACTCTGCCACCAACTCGCCGCCTGCCTCTTGTGATCCCGTTTCAATAATTCGTCTCACAATTGCTGAGCCTACAACTACTCCGTCTGCGACCTCACAGACCTCGACTGCCTGAGCCGGCGTCGACACACCGACGCCGACGAGTACCGGTTTGTCGGTCAGCGCCTTGACGCGTCTGGCGATCACCTTGGCCGTGGCGGCCAATGACTCGCGTTCACCGGTGATGCCCAACAGTCCGACGGTGTACACGAACCCGCGTGCTCGCTCCACCACTCGTGTGAGTCGATCGTCATCAGCTGTTGGAGCGGCGAGCATAACGGTCTCGACACCGGCGCCATCGGCAGCATCTGCCCATGGGCCGACCTCCTCAAGAGGGATATCGGGAAGAATTGCGCCGCTGATTCCGGATGAGACGAGTGCGTGGGCAAACCGCTCGTAACCAAACCGATAGACCAGGTTGGCATACGTCATGACCGCCAGCGGGATGCCCACGTCAATCGACCTTGCCTCGTCAAGAATGCTCACCGGGGTCGCCCCACCGTCGAGGGCCATCTGCGAGGACGCCTGAATGACGGGGCCGTCCATCACCGGATCAGAGAACGGGATACCGATCTCCACTGCCTGCGCTCCGGCCTCGGCAGCGGCCGCGACGCCCGTCTGCCATCCGGGCAGCCCTCCAGTCAGATATGGAACGAAGCACTTTCCACCGGCGTCTATGTGGGACCCGAGAGCTACCGAGAGACTCAGCCCAGAGCTTGAACCTCCGCCATCGGTGATGTTCAACGCGTTCACTTCCGCTCCCCCGTCGTGTTGGCATCCGCGGAGCTGTGATCCGCCGGACGCTCCCCTGCTGAGGTGTGGCCATCGAGGGTCGATCCCATGATGTCCATCATCTGAGCGACGTCCTTGTCGCCTCGACC
Source organism: Actinomycetota bacterium (assembly GCA_963169245.1). Lineage (GTDB taxonomy): Bacteria > Actinomycetota > Acidimicrobiia > Acidimicrobiales > Microtrichaceae > JAGQSZ01. Next base: position 3,876 of record CAUJEC010000123.1, on the reverse strand, counting down.
AGAGAGGTTCACGATGACGGATCTGCCCTTGAGTTGCTCATGCTCACGAGCGACCCAAGCAATGGCGTGGGCGGACTCGAGGGCCGGGATGATGCCCTCGGTTCGCGACAGCAAAACGAACGCGTCGATCACCTCATCATCGGTCACCGACTCGTAGCGTGCTCGTCCGATGTCGCTCAGATGCGAATGCTCAGGGCCGACTCCCGGGTAGTCGAGCCCGGCCGAGATCGACTCAGCTTCCTGAACCTGCCCGAACTCATCCTGTTTGAGATACGACAACATCCCATGCACTATCCCCGGTACTCCGTTGCCTATCGCCGCGCCACCCGCCGGCTCCACACCGATGAGTTCCACGCTCGGATGCTCGGCGAACCCACTGAAGATTCCCGCAGCGTTGGACCCACCGCCAACACAGGCGACAACAACGTCGGGCAGTCCGGAGAGTTCAGCGCAATTGGCGTCACTCCCACCGACTCGCTCCGCGAACTGGGCTGCTGCCTCATCACCGATCACCCTGTGGAACTCACGCACCATATAGGGGTAGGGGTGAGGCCCCATCACAGACCCTAGGCAGTAGTGCGAGTACTCGACAGTTGACACCCAGTCTCGCATCGCCTCGTTGACAGCGTCCTTGAGGGTGCGACTGCCAGATACCGCTGGAGTGACCTCGGCTCCGAGGAGTCTCATCCGAAAGACGTTGAGTTCCTGTCTGGCCATGTCCACCTCACCCATGTAGACGAGGCATTCCATGTCGAGTAAAGCTGCGGCGGTGGCGGTGGCCACTCCGTGCTGACCTGCACCGGTCTCGGCGAGCAGACGCGACTTGCCCATTCGTTTGGCCAGGAGTGCCTGGCCGAGCACGTTGTTGATCTTGTGCGAACCCGTGTGGTTCAGATCCTCGCGTTTGAGGAACAGCCGGATTCCGAGTTGTTCGCCCAGGCGCTGGCACTCGGTCAGCGGGCTGGGACGTCCTGCATACTCTCGCAACAGGTCATCGAGTTCGTCACGGAAGGACCGGTCCGCCCACGCCTCGTGGAACGCCGCATCAAGTTCCTGGAGTGCCGGCACCAGGGTCTCGGGTACGAACAGGCCACCGAAATCACCGAATCGACCGATACCGGTCGGTTCCCCCATGATCTTGCGCGGCTCAGCGTTGGTGCCGCCTTCTGGGCCGTCGTCCTGGCGGGATTCACTACCGTTCACCAGGGGAAAGCTAGCCGTTCGATCAGAACGCTCACATACCGGGAATCAGAGGTCGAATTCGGACCAGTCGAAGAGACCGGCTCTCGAGGTGCGGATGTCCACGGCTTCGGATCCGCGCGCCTCGACTGACACTCGCGCGCGCACAGCCCCATCGACAGACGCGTTTGCGTAGGCGTCGGCAGACGCGTTGGCGTCGGCAGACGCGTTGGCGTAGGTCGGCACCTCGGTGGGAGCGAGTCCCACACCAGCCTCCTTGGCGAGGGCGATGAATTGCGCGACCTTGATCGGATCCTTACGACCCGGCTGGCCGGTCACCTCTACACCGGTGGAGACGTCGACGCCCCAGGGCTCGACCTGATTGATTCCGGCTGCAACATTCTCCGGGGTGAGTCCGCCGGCGAGGATCAGTCTCGGATTGGTCGTGACCCCACGAGCGAGTGACCAGTCGAACACCTCGCCTGACCCGGGGACTGACGAATCTACGAGCACCGCATCGGCGCCGTACTGGTCGACCCGTTTGATGCCAGGATCACTGGGGCTGAACGCCACGATGAGGGCCTGCACATAGGGCCGGATCTCATCGGCCTGTTCGGGGGTCTCATGTCCATGTAGTTGAACGGCACGGAGTCTGGCCTCCTGGGCTGTTCTGATGACCTGTTTCACCGACTGGTCCCGAAAGACGCCGACGGTGAGGACCTCTTCGGGAAGTCGACGGACGATGTCGCGCGCGGCACCGACACTCACCTGTCGTGAGGACGGAGCGAACACGAACCCGATTGCATCGGCGCCCATGGCGACAGCGAAGAGCGCGTCGTCCTCGTTCGTAATTCCACAGATCTTCACGAACACGACAAAGACCCTAGCGAGGGTCGGGTCACATTCCGGGGTTCTATAGGGCGAGTCGACGCTCAGTTCGCTCGGACGTTCGCCCCAATGGCCTCAGCGCGGCACTCTCAACGCCTCAAGTGCAACACCGGGGTCCTCCGCCGTAACCAGGTGCTCACCCACCAACAGGGCGTCATACCCAACAGAGGCCAGTCGAAGGGCGGCGTCTCGACCAGACACTCCGGATTCCGCAACCTTGACGGCATTCGGAGGGACCTCGGCGGCCACCCGTAGGGCCCGGTCGGTGTCGACCTCGAATGTGATCAGGTCTCGTTGGTTGACACCTATCAGGTCCCCCTTGGTGCACACGATTGCGCGCTCGAGTTCACGTTCGTCGTGAACCTCGATGAGTACGTCGAGTCCGACCTCGAACGCCAGGCAGGAGAAGTCTGCCAACTCGGTGTCGTCGAGGGCGGCGGCGATCAACAGCACGCAGTCTGCACCCATGATTCGGGCGTCGCAGACATCGCGGGCATCGACTGTGAAGTCCTTTCGGATGACCGGAAGCCCAACGGCGTCACGCGCCGCTCGCAGGTCGTCGACTGATCCGCCGAAGTACTGCTCGTCGGTCAGCACCGACAGACACGATGCCCCAGCGGACTCATAGGTTCGGGCTAGGGACACAGGATCGAGTTCCGCGAACAGGTCACCCTTGGAAGGTGAGCGTCGCTTGACCTCGGCTATCACCGAAATCCGCTCACCACCGGCGAGCGCAGCCCGGAATCCACGAGTGGGCGGCTGCGCCTTGGCGTCATCGATGAGCCGATCAAGGACTCGACTGTCATTTCGTGCCGACTCGCGGTGGGAGTCGAGGATTCGGTCGAGGTAGGTCGCCATCGGCGCCAGAGACTACAGGACACAAGGCTCAGCACCCGGGGTTCAGCGCCGGTGACTCACCCGCTTCTCCTCGTTCTGACTCTTGAACATGGCGAGAACGGGAACCCCGACGAAGAGGATCCCCGAGGCGAACAAACAGACGATCCCGAAAGCGGTCATGGCACGGATGGCAGTTGGGACGCTGATGATCAGCATCGCGATCCCCAGGACGAAACACGCGGCGGGTGCAGCTAGGAGCAATTTTGACGGAACAGTCGCCTGGTTCACGGGATCAGATGAGTAACGCCAGACCTCATCGGGATCAGAGGCATTGCTCTTCGGTTTGAACTCGCTCGAGGGTCGGTGAATCCGCGAGGCGCTCGGGGCACCGTCGGCCGATACACGAAACGAGGCCGACCCATCGTCTCGGACGCTTCGCCCGCCCGTGTCCAGCAGAAACAGGTCGTAGTCAGCTCGACGGTCGTCGTCACCGAGGATCTCCCAAGCCGCGTTCACCTGACGGATCTTCGTGGCGAGTGAACTCTCGGGTGAGGCCGAATCAACGGTCTCCGCGACACGTTGGTTGAAATCGGGGTGATAGCGCCGGGCAAGATTCACATAGGCCCTACGAATCTCGGACTTGGATGCGCTGTGGCTGACTCCAAGCACCTCGTAGTGATTCACGATCCGCCCCCGCGACGCACGTATGCGAGCACAGAATCGGAGGCCGGCGATGCGCTTGTCAGTACGGCATCGGCTCCATCGATGTCAAAGACCGACCCGATCGCGGGGACTGGTTGCGGAGCCCTGACCTTGGTCAGCATCCTCGGCGGGTTCGTAATGCGTGCGTGGGTACGGGCGACAAGTTCCTGACCTGTGTAGCAGCCCTTCTCGAAGTCCACCGCGGCATCGATGATCCTCTGGCCCAGTTCACCGGGCAACGGGGCGGGTTCAACACCGAGCACCTCGTTG
>CAUJEC010000122.1 GCA_963169245.1 Actinomycetota bacterium | reverse complement strand
TGGCGAGGCAGGTGATGCTCCGGCGGGGCCGCTGCACTACTTGGAACTCATGGACTTCGTGAACCTGCTGCTCACCGGAACGGTCACAGCCACTCAGGCAACGATGTTCGCCTCGCAACTAATCGACAACCGGACAGTGGGCACAACCTCCTATGACCAGCGCCTGGTGGAGATGGCGGGAGTGAACTCCGCTCGCCTACCACCGTTGAGCAATCTGGGCAGCATCGTCGGCGAGGTTCGCGCCCAGGTGGCACGCTCACTTGGCCTACCGGATGGGATTCGGGTCCATGCCGGGATGAACGACACACACGCCGGAGCCTTCGCGACTGGCGTGCTCAGTTCGGATCAACAGAGTCCGCACTCGGTCGGAGTCATAATCGGTACGACTGCGGTCGTCATCGACTCTGCCGACGGGCACAAGGTGGATCTGGAACGGGAGGTCCTCACGATGCCGTCCCCCATCGCCGGCCGACATCTTGTGATGGCCGAGAACGGACTCGCCGGTCGATCGGTCCAGAAGTTCTTCGAACTGATGGGCATCGACGCTTTCGGAGACTCGGACAGTCGCTCCGACAGCCGATCCGAGGGCGGCTCCGCTGACGCCATCGAGTCCGCCCTGTCTCAATCGGACCCCGGGGCGGCCGGGCTCATCTTCATGCCGTGGCTCGACGGGTCGATGTCCCCATCAGCCAATGCCTCGGTCCGAGGAGGCCTCATCGGACTCGGCCTCACCCACACCAGAGAGGATCTGGTCCGCGCCGCTCTCGAAGGGACCGCTTTCAACCTCGGATGGCTGCTCCCAGCGGTCGAGGAACTGACAGGCCGCCGTTCGGAACGCGTCGTGTTCGGAGGCGGGGCCGCACGCAGCCTTCCATGGGCTCAGGTCCTTTCCGATGTCCTCCAACGTCCTGTCGAGGTTCTGTCCCGACCTGAGATCTCAGCGGCCACTTCGGTCGCACGCGTCGCTCAACTCTCAGCCGCCGGCGCCGACCTCACATCACTTCGCCCAACAGTCACATCGACGCTCGAACCCAACGCGAAACACGGCGAACTGTACCGATCCATGCAGGAACAGTTCGAAGTCACATTCTCAAATACCCGCGGTATCTGCGAAGCTCTAGGTCATGGCTGATTTTCCCTACGCAGAGCGCTTCACCGTCAATCGCACGCTTCCCCAGCACGGGCGCTCACACGAGGACATCCTTTCCGAGCTCAAGGAGATGGCAACCGAGGAGGACCGCTCCTGGGAAGGTGGCCAGATCTCCGGTTCCTACTACTGCGGCGATCACGACCACTACGACTTCATGAACAAGGCGTTCTCGATGTTCAGCCACGTCAACGCCCTCCAGCGTGATGTGTGCCCGAGCGCAACCAAGTTCGAGGGTGAGATCATCGCCATGGCCCTCGACATGATGCATGCCGAGACCGTCACCGATTCAACACCGGCCGGAATTGTCACAAGCGGCGGAACCGGCAGCATCACCCACGCCATGCTTGCCTACCGCGAACAGGCGAACCTGATCTCACAGGGCAGGGTTCCGAACGTCATCAAGCCCGAGACCGCGCACCCCGCGTTCAACAAGGCATGCCACATGTTCGGCATCGATCTGCGAATTGCGCCAGTGGACATCACCACGGGCACCGTCGACCCGGCCGCGGTCGAGGCGCTCATGGATGTCAACACCGTCGCAATCGTCGGCTCGGCGTGCAATTACGGCTACGGCACGGTCGACCCGATCACGGAGTTGGGTGAACTGGCACTGAGCCGAGGTGTCGGCCTTCATGTCGACGGCTGCCTCGGCGGGTTCATCCTGCCTTGGGGCCAGGATCTGGGATACGACATCCCTCTGTTCGATTTTCGAGTACCCGGCGTCACGAGCATCAGCGCAGACACCCACAAGTACGGATACGGCCTGAAGGGAACTTCCACCCTGTTGGTGCGCGACAAGGCACTTCGCAACTCGCAGTACTTCTATCTGACCGATTGGAGCGGCGGTAAGTACTGCTCCCCCGGCATGGATGGATCGCGTTCGGTGGGACTACTCGCTGCAACCTGGGCATCCATGGTCGCCAACGGCCGCGACGGGTACCGCCAGACCGCAGCGGAGATCTTCGCCACCGCCGAGAAGATGAAGTCGGCGATCGCGTCCCACCCCGAGTTGAAGCTCGTCGGGAAGCCGACGTTCCTGTTCTCTTTCTACTCCGACGTCTTCGACATCTACCACGTCAACGACTTCATGCAGTTGCGCGGCTGGAGGTTCAACGGCCAGCAGTATCCGAACTCGATACACATGGCGGTCACGGGTCCGCAGACCCAGCCAGGTGTCGCCGAGAAGTTCGCCGCTGATCTGGACGAGGCAGTGGCTTACGCCAAGTCGAAGGGTGATGAGCCTGCGGGCAGTGCAGCCATCTATGGCGGCGTTTCGGGAGGAATGACCGACGAAGCCGATGACTTCATCAAGATGGTCATGGCCGACATGATGGATACACAGCAGGCCCTGCCGCCCGAGGCATAGGCTTCGAAGCGATGCAGATCGCTGGGTTCTCGGTTCGGCTAGTTGACGGGAAGACAGGGGTCGCAACCGGCTCGTTTGGCCGCCCGGCTCTATTTCGAAGTAACGCTGTTGCACGACCCTGACTCACTCGGGGTGCTCACGCCTACCTAGATCCTTAGGTTCATCGGTGGGTCCATCGGTTGACCCATCGGTTGACCCGCCGAGTCTCGAGTCATCATTGAGCCACTTGGCTCGATTGTGAGGGCCGCAGAGTTTTTGAAGGTTGTCCAGGCTCGTCGGCCCCTGTCTGGCTCGTGGCACCTTGTGGTCATACTGAAGGAACTGCGTACCAGTGCACCCTTGTGACGCGCACTCTTTGTAGCGCTCGTCGATAACCCGTTTCTGGCGTCGAGTCGGCGTTCTACGCCGAGGACTGGCATCAATGGGATACCGCTTGGAGTCGTGAATGAGTAGCGACACGAAGGCGTCCGGCAGCAGCGATGCCACATCGTGATCCGAAATGGGAGTGCCGTCAGCCATCGTGTTTCCGTCGCCTCGGACGTGGACAATGATCTCGGTATCGACAGCACCTCCACCGGTGTTGATCGCATCTACGAGGGCATCCGCTCGCTGCTGACCGAGCGACGCGCCCACGGGCGCGTCTGATCCGGCCACAACCTGGTCGACC
>CAUJEC010000121.1 GCA_963169245.1 Actinomycetota bacterium | reverse complement strand
GGTGCCATGTCAGTGGTTGATTTCAACTGCTCACGCACCTCATTCTGACCAATGAGACACAATCACCCTGGAAATGTGTCTCCGCCAAAAGATGTTACGCCGAGCCCGTGTCTCGATCGCGACAAAATGTCGCACAATTGTCATATTTCGGGAGAACTTTCAGAATGAACCGAGTTCACCACGAAGGTCACCATTGTCTGACCCCGTGGCAGGTCCTTTCCGAGTCGCCACTAGCGTCCATCCCGTGACCAACAGTGGGACCACGGACAGGATCACCGGCGCCAGAATCATTGTTGAGGCGCTGCGATGCGGGTACGGGAAGATGATCGCGGTGGACGATGTCTCCTTCTCCGTGTCCCCGGGTGAACACGTTGCAATCACCGGGGCCAACGGATCGGGCAAGTCCAGCGTTCTCAGGACGATCGTCGGGCTGCATCGAGGATTCCACGGAGCCATCTCGATCGACGGCCACACGGTCCCCTCTGTCGCAACCGGCCGGTTGTGCGCGTGGGTACCACAGCGGCAGGTCACAGGTTCATTCCCACTTCACGTTCGAGAACTACTCGGATCCTCTGCCGATCCGGGTGCTGCCATCTCCTACGCAGAGCGTCTCGGACTCGGAGAATTGATGAGGCGACCCGTCTCGGAACTCTCGGGCGGACAGCTACAGCGGGCATTCATCTCGCGAGCATTGGGCTCACTCGAGCATGGAGCCAAGGTGCTCGTGGCCGACGAACCGACCGCGTCGCTCGACTTCGACGGCCAGCGTGAAGTCGCAGCGATCATCAAGGGCCTCGACGCAACCGTGATCGTGGCAACTCATGACCAGGCCTTGGCATCGATGTGCGACCGTCACCTCGAAATGGCCGCAGGTCATCTCAGGGAGTCCTTGTGATTGCTGCAGCGACCTTCACCGAGTTGCTGGAACTCGAAGCGGTGCAGCGATCATTCGCCGCCGTCGTGCTCGCATCTCTGGGCCTGCCGATCGCCGGCGTTCTGATCGTGGGGCTCGATGTGATCACTGCACGTTTCGCTGTCATGCATCTGGCCCTGCTCGGCACAGCTGCAGGGTTGTTCCTGGGGATCGACCCGGTTCTCAGCGCTCTGGCCGTCTCGTGCATCGCCACCGGAGCGCTCACACCCCTCGCAACCCGACCGGGCGGTCTCAGCGGTTCCATGGGACTGCTCATGACAATGGCCATTGGCTCAGCATTGCTGTTGTTGTCGATCACCGGTGTGAATGCAACGGGCGCCTTCGAGTTCCTATGGGGGTCGGTTCTCGCCACTCGCGGCTCGGATCTGGTCCTCATCGGAATCGTGAGCGGGGTCGTGGCCGGGTTCACCATCACCAACCGCAAGCGTCTCGCGCTGGTCCTCTATGACCGGGAGATAGCGCTCACATCGGGTATTGCGGTGGGGCCGCTCCTGTTCATCATGCTCGTCCTGGTCGCGGCCTCGATCGCGTCGGCGATAAGGCTCACCGGAGCCCTGCTGGTCGACTCACTCACTCTTCTCCCTGCCCTTACGGCTCGCAATCTGGCCACATCGTTCCGGTCGATGCTCGGTCTGTCAGTGGCCGTGGGACTTCTCACTAACGTGGGTGGGCTAACGCTTGCTCTTGCCACTGACATGCCGCCGGGTCCCGTTCTGGTTCTGGTCGCCGGTTCAGTGACGCTCGCCAGCTTTCTCGTACCAACCGTTCGAAAGGGATCCAGTTGATCCGCATGCCCCACAGTTCAATACCGAGGTCACTCCGGGTCGCCCTGATCGTCGCCTCTGTTGCTCTCACCGTCGCGTCGACGGGATGCACCGACGACTCGGCGTGGCAGAGCGATGCCGGCTCACTCTCCAGGGCCAAGGGCACAACTTCGCAATCGTCGACAGAAAGTAAGAACGAGGCCGAAACCTCCTCCCCCGGTTCGACCAATGACACCAACCCGCGCAGCACTCCGGTAGTCGTGGCATCCACGAGTTGGTCAGCTGCGTTCGTCCGTGCGGCCGGAGTCCGTACCGTCACACTCATCGCTCCGGTGAACGCGCCACATCCACCGGATTACGACCCTCGCCCATCGGATCTCGCAGCCCTCGCCGATGCGGACTTCGTGGTCCTCGGCGGTTTCGAGGGCTTCGCGCCACGAATGACCGAGGCAGCCGGATCCGGTGCAGAGGTGGTCACCATCAAGATCGACAACTCACCCGAAACGATCCGATCCCAGGTCCGCCTCCTAGCGGAGAAGTTCGGCACCACTCGAATGGCCGAACTCTGGATAGCAAGGTTCGATCGACGGGTGGAGCGATTCCAAGAGCAGATCGCCGAAGTACGGCCCACCCCCACGCCATCGGTCGTCGCCCACACATTCATGGCGCCTTGGGTGACATTCGCCGGGCTTGAACTAGTGGGCACCTATGGCCCCAAGCCGGTCACCGCCGCTCAACTCGCCGAGTTCACCGACCTCGCACCGACAATGATCTTCGACAACGCTCATGTCCAGATCGGCGACGCCCTCGCAGACCTCGACTCCGAGAGAATCAAGCTCGTCAACTTCCCCTCTGATTCCCTGGACCTGATCGAGGTCTTCGACACCAATACGCGCACCATCATCAAGGCTCTCAAGACGCTGTAGTCAAGACGAATGGACTGAACTGCAGGCGAACCGACACAGTGCCTGTTGGATCGGAGGATCGTGTACGTAGCCAGATTCGACTACCGAAGCCCCGGGGCAACCAACACCGAGCGGTCGCGCCTGTACCGGGAGTCCCTTGAGATGGCCCGTTGGGTCGATGAGCGCGGGTGCATGTCGCTGGTTGTCTCAGAGCATCACAGCACCGCAGATGGCTATCTGCCATCCCCCCTACAGGTTGCGGCCGCAATGGCCGCGGTGACCGAACGGACCCAGATCACCGTTGCGGTTGCGGTGCTCCCCTTCTATGACCCGATTCGCCTGGCCGAAGACCTGATCACGCTCGACCATCTGAGTGCTGGACGTGTGATGGTCGTACTTGGCCTGGGATACAGAGAGACCGAGTACGACCTCTACGGGGTGGACTTCGGATCCAGAGGACGGATCGCCGATCAGAAGCTGGAGGCCCTGCTGGCGCATCTGGACGCGTCTCGACGGGCGGAATTGCTGCCACGGGTCACTCCCACACCCTTCAGTGAGCCCCGGCCTCTCCTCGCCTGGGGAGGCAAGAGCAAGGCAGCTGCGAGGCGAGCAGGACGATTTGGGCTCGGCTTCTACGCTCAGACCAACACACCCGGCCTTCGTGAGGCATTCCGGGGTGCGGCGGAGTCCAGTGGCCAGAAACCCGGATTCTGTTTTCTGCCTCCGCCGGATGCCCCATACGCGGTCTTCGTCAACGACGACGTCGATACGGGCTGGAACGATGTCGGGCAGGCCCTGCTCAACGACGCGTCCGGCTATCAGGAGTGGAACGACGACATCACCGAGATCGCAAGCTTCTCGTCCTCGGTGACCGTCGATGCCCTACGGGCCGAGCAGGGCGCACACCGTGTCGTGAGCTCGCAGGGGGTGGGCGAACTACTTTCGGAACACGGGTTCGTGTCTCTCCATCCGCTGTGTGGAGGACTCGCCCCAGACACAGCCTGGCCTTATCTGAGGCGGGCGGTGGGAGTGTTGAACCCCTAGATCAGACCAACCGGTCTGACGGATCAAGGAGATGACATGGTGAACGACTCGATCAGCAGCAGACTCGAGGAGTTGGGCATCGTTCTTCCTCCGGCTTCGAAGCCGGCAGGAACCTATGTGAGCTGCCTGGTGGACGGAGACACGGTCTACGCAGGTGGTCACGGCCCATTTAATGGCTCGTCACTGGTATGTGGGAAGGTGGGCGGAGACCTGACCCCGGAACAGGGTAGGGAGGCCGCCCGACTGACTGGCCTGTCGATACTTGCGACTCTTCAGTCCGAACTCGAGTCGCTCGACCGAGTGGGGAGGATCGTCAAGGTGTTCGGGATGGTCAACGTAGCGCCCGGATTCGACGATATCCCCGCTGTCATCAACGGATGCTCGGATCTGCTCGTCGAGGTCTTCGGCGAAGCTGGACGTCATACGCGCTCTGCTGTGGGAATGGCGGAACTTCCCTTCGGAATGGCAACCGAGATTGAACTCGTGGCCAAACTCGCCTGACTACTGACCCTCATTTGACCTGTCCACTCCAAGGCCTCGGGTACCCTGTGACCCCGGCAGCTGAGCATCGGAAGGTGGAGCCATGACCGAAACCCCACCAGGCTGGCACGACTCCTCGGAACCCCAGCCAACAGGCAATGATCCCATGACTCCGGATGCAGCGGAGCTCGATTCAGTGGCGTCGGATCCCAGGGGACCCTTCACCAGTGACTCATTTCCCGTCGCTCCTTCGCCCAGCGATTCGCTGCCCAGTGCTCCACCCCCTGACTACTCCGACCTGAGCGGCTCGGGCGATGCCGCCCCACCGATGCCGCCACCACCGGCGCGGGCACCGGGAGGTCCGGCGGGAACATTCACGATGCCGTCAGGTCAATATGGGCAGCCGCCTCCCCCTCCTGGCCAGTACGGCGAGCCTGCCCAGTTCGGAGGGCCTCCCCCGTATGGCCAACAGCCACCCGTACCCGGACAGTACGCACAG
>CAUJEC010000120.1 GCA_963169245.1 Actinomycetota bacterium | reverse complement strand
GGGGAGCACTACAGGCGTGTCCTCGAACTCACCGAGCAGGCCAACGAGCGAGGTGCACGGCTGCGACCGCAGATAACCCCACGCAGCGTAGGTGTCCTCTTCTCGCTGGCCGCCAACTCGCTTCTCGATGCTCTGCCGTCCTATCAGCGCTTCAAGGCATCCACCTCCGCCGACAGACTCGCTGCCATCAGAGACCCACAGATCCGAGCGAAGCTGATCGAAGAGGCATCCAATCAGCCGAGCGATGGCTATGAACGCATGTACCTGATGGATCCCGCCAGGCCCGCCTCATATAGCTATGCCGATGACGACTCGCTCGGATCCCAAGCGCGGCGTGCGGGCGTTGGGCCGATCGAGCAGTATCTGAATGCTCTTGACTCGTCCGATGGGCGAGCGATCGTCAACTGGCCCGTGATGAACAACGATGAGTCAGCAATCGAGGAACTGCTGACGTCGCCGGTCACGATTATGGGCCTTGCCGATGCGGGTGCTCACGCCACCCAGATAATGGATGCGAGTCAGTCGACGTACGTACTCGCACACTGGGTGCGCGACCGTGGGGTCCTGAGCCTCGAGGAGGGCGTGAGGAAGCTCAGTTCCGACACCGCGGAGTTCGTCGGATACCGCGATCGCGGCGTCATTCGAGAAGGCTCGTTCGCTGACATCAATGTGATCGACCTGGACTCGCTCGCCCTACCTGTCCCCCACGTAGTGTTCGACTTTCCAGGCAATGCGCCTCGCTTCGTGCAGGGCGCGACAGGATATGACCACACGATCGTCAATGGTGTTCCGTTCATGGAGGCCGGTGAACACACTGGCGAGCTCTCCGGTCGGATACTGCGAGGCTCCGGCGACGTGTGACCTCCGACGACCATGCTTCCCGTTGGTTTCCGACGGTTGTAGGGTCCAAGAATGACTCGACCGAGATATCTGGCCGCTTCTGTACTGGCCGCGTCGTTGATTCTTTCGTCGTGTGGTGGAGGCTCGGGTTCCTCAGACACGACAACACCTGCCAAGAGGGACAAGGATTCACTTGAGATCTCAGGCAAGGGCCCCAAGGGGTCCGGTCCCGCACCCGACTCGGTGACCCTCGGGGTGAGGATTGATGTCGACTCCTTCGATCCCCAGTCGTCTCTTGGCGATTCGGCTGCCGGACAGATGTTCACCTTCGTCTACGACACTCTGGTCAGACGCAGCATCGAGGGGAAGATCGAGCCGGCCGTGGCGACCAAATGGGAGGTGACCCCATCCAAGGGTGTTTTCACCATCCGTGACGGACTCACCTGTTCCGATGGAACTCCACTCGATGCGACAGCAATTGCTGCATCGTTCACAGCGCTAGGCAACAACGCTGCAAGCATGGGCAAATCCAAGATGTTCGGACCTGACGGTCTGGCATCTGCAACAGCGGATCCCGCTGCAAAGACTGTGACCATCGAGAACAAGTCGCCCAACAACGACATGCTCGTCGGGTTGGCGACGATGGGATTCATCGTCTGCCCGGCAGGCCTCGCGGATCCGATCGCCCTCAAGGAGGCACCTCAGGGGTCGGGTCCTTATGAGCTCTCTGAGGCCAAGCGGGGAGACGAGTACACGCTCAAGCTTCGTGACGACTACACGGCATGGCCAGAGGGGATGAGCGGAGCCGATCTGCCCACGTCGGTGACCATCAAGGTCATCACCGAGGACGCTACTGCTGCAGACCTCGTCGAGTCCGGGACTCTTCAGATCGCAGGGATCCAGTCCACCGACGCGAAGCGACTCACCGACAACAAGGATCTGGTCTATGTGCCGGCGAACGGCTTCAACACGAACGCAGTGCTGTTCATGCACAAGGACTCATCCCCGATGAACGATCCAAAGCTCCGCGAAGGAGTGGCGATGCTGCTCGACAGTGTCGCGGGCGGCACCGCGGAGACCCAGGGCATGGGTATTCCCCGTCGGACCATGTACACACCGAATGTCGACTGCTACAACCCCGATGCCGACGCGTACGCCCCAAAGTATGACCCCAAGGCCGCAGCTGCATTCCTGGACAAGGCCGGCTACAAGGTGGGTGCGGACGGCAAGCGAACAAAGCCCGACGGTTCCAAGCTCACAATCCGTGTGATCGGCAACAACAATCAGGGCAAGATCCCTCAGTTCATCGCCGACTCCCTCGAGCGTGGCGCGATTGATGCGGACCTATTCGTCGGCACCTACAACGAATCGATCGCCAAGCTGTTGACCGATCAGTTCGATGTCGGTTCGTACCCGTTCACCGACTCCACGCCCACACCGGCGGCCTGGCAGAGCCAGATCGGTTCGGGAGCAAGCGCAAACTTCGGCCAGATCAACAACACGGAATTCGATCGTCTGGCCCAGGAGGCGCTCAGTGTCGACCCGGCGACAGACCCCGAAGGTCGATGTGCCAAGTGGCAGGCGGCCGAGAAGGCAGTGCTGCAGGCAGCCGATCTTGTTCCGATGGATCAGCCCACCAACCACTGGTTCGGTAACGGAGTGACCTTCAACGCGGCGTACTTCCGGATCGATCCATTCTCGATCCGTTCCAAGTGAGACGCTGTTGAATTGGTTGCGGTTCATCGGCCAACGGGTCCTTCGAGCCGTCATCGTCTCGGTGGTCCTTGTTACCGCAACGTTTGTTACGGTGCGGATGGTTCCCGGCAACCCTGCCGAGAAGGCGGTCGGGATAGCGACCGATCGGACTCCAGAGGATCAGGAACGAGCCATTCGTCAGGCTGAGCGTGACCTTCACCTGGATCGACCGCTACCCGTCCAGTACGCCGAGTCGCTGCTCGCCGCTGCGCGTTTCGACTTCGGCAGATCCTTCCAGACCAATCAGTTGGTCACCGAGATCATCTCCGACCGCCTCGGTTCCACGCTGAGGCTCGCCACGGGAGGGACACTGGTCATGCTCCTACTCGGCGTTCCGTTGGGGATCGCCGTTGGGGCACTGACCAATGGGAGGCGTCCCGGCGTGGAGGTCACTTTCAGTGGAATCAGCGGTTTCATAGGGTCGATTCCACCGTATGTCTTGGCGGTCATAGGGATCTTCTTCTTCGCCTATACGTGGAAGATCTTCCCGAGGATCCCAGAAGGTTCGATACTCGACGACGTTCTGCCATCACTTGCCCTTGGGATAGGCCCGGCGTTCCTCTTGGCCCGTGTGGTACGAGTCGAGACCCTCGATGTCCTCCAGCAGGACTATGTGCGTACGGCCCGTAGCAAGTGGCTCCCCACGCGGCACATGTATCTCCACGACGTCCTGACGAATGTCCTCACTCCGGCGCTGACCATCGGCGGGGTCCTCTTCGCATCGCTGCTCGGAGGCGCTGTTGTCGTAGAGGGAATATTCGGACGTAATGGACTCGGTGCGACCCTGATCAATGCGGTCCAACTCGGCGACTATCCGGTCGTCACCGCGGTGACGCTCCTGTTCGGGTTCATGGTCGTGGTCGCCAACACTCTGGTGGATGTTCTGCTCGGTGCAGTCGACCCACGCACCATGGTGGCCAAGTGAGCACAGGTCGTAGACACAGCCGGGTTCGGGTCCTGATGTCCACCCCAACGGGTGTCCTTGGAATCGGCCTGATTGTCGTTCTGGTGGT
>CAUJEC010000119.1 GCA_963169245.1 Actinomycetota bacterium | reverse complement strand
GAGCATCGCTCCCAGCGTCAGCACGGTGTCACAACCTGCGAGCCTCAGGACATCACTTGCGACTTCCGACGACGCCGTCGCAACCGTGGTGATAGCCGAATCCAACTCATCGACGGTGAACACGATGTTGGTGTTGGTCATATCCGTGCGGGTTGCGACCACCAGCGCCGAATCGCCGGCACGGGCCGCAACATAGGTGTCGGGGTCATCGAGGGCTCCGACCATCACCTCATAACCCGCATCCGACAGCGCCAGGGCATCGCCGGGATCCTCGACGATGACCACGTAAGCCAATCCGAGCGCTTGCATCCGCCTGATTAGCGCCTCGGCGATCGGGCCCATGTTCGTGAGGATCACATGGCCATGGACATCTCTACCGAGACGTCTGGGCGTGCGGTTCGAGTCCCTCCTGACCATCCACGGCATGAAGATGAACTGGATGAACACAAATGGGAGCAGCACAAGTATGAACAGCGCTCCGCTGATCAGCACGATGACCGAGAAGATTCTTCCTACGTCGGACTCGAAGGTGATGTCGCCGAATCCGAGGGTCGACATGACGGTGAGTGTCCAGTAGATTCCGGTCGCCCAACTGTACGAGCGGCCCTCATAGTCCATGATCTCGTGGAAGATCGTCGAATAGAGCGCTATCAGAACGAGCAGTCCGAGGACCAGCCACACCACGACACGGGTGTTGCGGCGCCGGAGCGGCTGGATGATCGAAGTGAGAATCAGCGCAAGAGACTTCACGCTCTGAGCCCTTCCCGATTCACCATGTGGATGCTACCGAACGCGATCTCATCCATCTCGACCACCACTCACCGTAGCGGTGGCTTCACCTAGCGCTAAAGCGGTGCGACTCTTCGCGAACTTCTCTCAGGAATGGGCCAAATGACCTACTTCGCAGGGCGGAATTGCCTATGCGACTCCTAGCATGGCACCCGTATATTCAAATCTGAGAGTACCGCGACTGCGATTTTCAACCACTGTGGGTGAATAGTGGTGCTCGGAGGATCCATGACAACACCCCACTCCAGACGAACTGCGATTGCGTGGACATCGTTGCCCAGTCGACTTCTTGTCGTACTGGCTGCGATTCTTTGCATTGCTGCCCTCGGCACTTCAGCCTGCACGAACAACGAGTCGACGGCCAAGGACAGAACCGAGGATTCGTCCAAGAAGGAGAACACGGGCGCGACCAAGACAACCAACGAGGTAGACCCGGCGCAGGAAGGTATCGACGTGATGCCCGTCCCTGTGGTTGGCCCTGCCAACGCCCCCGTCCAGATGGACCAACCTGGCGATTTCGGCAACGGAGTCACAGTCCGAATCACCGGCACTCAGGTGATCGACGTCAAGGCCAAACTGCCCGGTGAAACAACCGGAACTGCCATTGCCGTATCCCTTGAGTTGGCCAACAACTCCAAGAAATCGATTGAATTGTCAAACGTCATAGTTGACCTGACCGACTCAGAAGGCGGATCATTCAACTTGTCAGACTCTGCAGAGCAGAACATCGCATTCAAGGGCGAACTCAAAGCTGGCGGCACTGCGTCGGCAACCTATGTATTCCGGGCTGAGATTCAGAAGGGGTCCAGCCAATATCTGACCGTTAAGTACGCGACAGCCGTTCCGACTGTCGTCTTTGCTGGGAGAATCACAAATGACTGAGTCACGTAGAAAGGCCGCTGTGATTAGCGGTCTTGAGACACAGGGAGTCAGCCGCTCAAGGCGATTTCGTCGAGGGCGTCACCCTCTGTTCAATGCGTTGGCGTCCATGTCGCTCCTGGTGTCGGCTCTCGCCGCAGTAGGTGTCGCTCGTCCCGAGGCCGCCGATGCCGAGGTTCCGCCGGTGCTCGACACCGACAGTTCGCTGGTAACCGCCGACGCACTCCCCACAGTGCAGGTCAACGGTGTGGTCTGGGACCAGACGATCGTCGGCAATACCGTCTACGTCGTTGGAAACTTCACCCAGGCCAGGCCGGCCGGCGCAGCGCTCGGCACCAACGAGACCCCGCGTTCGAACATTCTCGCCTACGACCTGACCACAGGCGACCTGATCACGTCGTTCGCCCCATCGCTAAATCGCGAGGGTCGGGTCATCACGTCATCACCTGACGGGTCACGCATTTACGTCGGTGGACTCTTCACCAACGTCAGCGGAATCAACCAGTACCGAATCACTTCCCTTGACCCCGTCACCGGGGCTGTTGACACTGCCTTCAGCGCTGTCGTCGACTACAGAGTCAACGCCATTGCGGTCACTGACACCACCGTCTATGTCGGTGGAAAGTTCTCCTCGGCTGCCTCCTACTCGGCACCGGTTTCGCCTGCAGTTCCTCGCTCCAACCTTGCGGCCTTCGACCGTCACACGGGTTCGGTCCTGCCATGGGACCCCAGCGCGGATGCCGAGGTCCTTGACATGGTGACCGCTGTCAACGACACACGAGTCTTTGCCGCAGGCAAGTTCGCAAACGTCGGCGGACAGACAAACCGTGGTCTGGCATCCATCGACTCCTCCGGCTCGGGAAGTGTCATCAACTGGCCAGCAACCCAGACAATCTGGGCGAGCGGCTCCAGTGCTGCGATCATGAGCATCTCGACTGACGGTAACGCCATCTACGGTTCGGGTTATCACTTCGGTGCCGGCGGAAACGTCGAGAGCACCTTCTCCGCAGACCCGGTCACCGGCAAGGTGAATTTCGTCCAGGACTGCCACGGCGACACATACGACGCAGCACCGATCTCCGGCAACCTCTATTCGGTCAGCCACGTTCACTACTGCGGCAACATCGGCGGATTCCCCCAGTCGGATCCTTGGCCGGTCAATGGTCGTTACTCCCTCGCTGTCAGCACCGAAGCCACCGGCACAAACCGCCGCGACCTGTGGGGCTACTTCAACTGGGAGGGCACTCCTGCTCCATCACTCAAGGCCTGGTATCCGGACTTCACTGTCGGGTCCATCGCTGGACAGTCAACTTGGACGATCGAAGGCAACGACAACTACGTGATCGTCGGGGGCGAGTTCCCATCGGTCAACGGCACAGCGCAACAGGGTCTCGTCCGCTTCGCCAAGCGATCGATCGCTCCGCGGCAGCAGGGTCCACGCCTCGGTGGAGCCAACTTCAATTTCAACCTTCAGTCCTTGAGCCAAGGGCAGGTTCGAATCTCGTTCCCAGCGAACTACGACCGCGACAACGCTGAACTCACCTACCGAATCATGCGAGATGGTGACAACGCGAACCCCGTACACCAGACGACCGCTAGTTCTGCCCCATGGGACCGGCCAGTCATCGGATTCACCGATACGGGTCTCGCTTCTGGTTCGACTCACAGCTATGTGATCAACGCAATCGATTCCGATGGAAACACCGCTTGGAGCTCATCGAAGTCGATCACCGTCGCATCGTCTGGTTCACCTACTACATATGCCGATGCCGTTATGGCCGACGGCCCCCGCCTGCACTGGCGCTTCAGTGACGCAAGTGGATCCGCTACAGCGGCACCGGGCACCGGCACCCAGGCCGGCAGCGTCGGCAGCACCAGCCGTGTCAGCTTCGGAACCTCCGGCGCCATCACCAACGAGACCGACAACCAGGCGGCCTCGTTCCAGAACAACATCGCTTCACATGTGACTGGCGACTACACCCCTGCAGTGGACTCGTTCAGCCTCGAGGCATGGGTCAAGACCAACACCACCTCGGGTGGACGAATCATGGGTTATGCCAGTTCCCAGCACGGGACATCGGGCAGCTATGACCGTCACCTGTATATGAACAACAACGGGAGCATCACTCTCGGCGCTTACCCTGGTGCGGTCAAGACGATTACGAGCCAGTCGGGTCTGAACAATAACCAGTGGCACCACATTGTCGGCACCGTCGGCGAGGACGGCATGAACCTCTATGTCGATGGCGTTCGCGTTGCTTCCAACAGCGGCAGCACATACACCGGCGGTCAGGGTTACTACGGCTACTGGAAGGTTGGAGCGGACACGCTAGGTTCTTGGCCAGGATCTCGTAGCCGTAGCTACATCACCGCTGCGATCGATGAGCCAGCGGTGTACTACAAGGTTCTTACGCCTGCTCAGGTGGCTGCCCACTACACGGCTTCGGGTCGTACGCCGGCACTACCGACACCACCGGCTGACTCTTACGGCTCTGCCATGAACAACAGCGATCCGGTCTTCTACTACCGGCTCGCCGAGGGCAGCGGCACCACTGCCAACGATTCTGGCATCCGCTCCAACACCGGAACCTACGTCGGGACCGTTGGGCGTTCGGCCACGGGCCGCATCGCTGGCAACG
>CAUJEC010000118.1 GCA_963169245.1 Actinomycetota bacterium | reverse complement strand
AACGCTGCGGACATGGGGACTCTCCGAATCGGCTGTGGCCGAAGCACTCGCGGAGCGTATTGACGCGCTGGAGGAGTCACAGAGCACGACGCTCGCCTTCCTTGCATCGGGGGTCGAGGGCATCAAGGTGCGGATCACTGCGAAGGGTGCAGACCGCGCACAGGTGGACTCCGCCCTCGCAGCCGAAGAGGCCCAGGTCCGGGCGATCCTGGGCGACGTGATCTTCGGTGTCGACGACGAGACCATGGAGGCGTCGGTACTCAAGGAACTCGCCACAAGAGGGCTGACCATCGGTGTCGCCGAGTCGCTCACGGGGGGACTCGTTGGCGCCCGGATCTGTGACGTTGCTGGTGCGAGCGCACAGTTTCGAGGATCGATCGTCTCCTACGCGTCCGAAATTAAGTTCGATCTTCTCGGTGTGCCTCGCGGTCCGGTCATCTCCGAGATGGCCGCAGTCGCCATGGCTGAGGGTGCCCGGAAGGTGCTCGGTGCCGATGTCGGCATCGCCGCAACAGGAGTCGCAGGTCCAGTCCCGGCCGAGGGGCTCCCTGTGGGAACTGTCTGTCTGGCTGTGGTCATCGGTGACCCTGATGACGGCGGGGTCGTTCGCTCAGAGCAGCTTCGGCTACCCGGTGGGCGTCAGCAGGTACGCGAGTATTCGGTGATCTCGCTGCTGAGTCTCCTGCGCGGTGAACTGCTGGCCCTTGGTGACGGCGGAGCGCCGCCGGACTCCCTCACCACATCTGCCTGAAGGTTACGGACGCGACATGTCAGCAGACCTCTTCACATCGACTGCCGAGGAGATACTCACAAGCCGTGGGCCACTCGCGGACCGCCTTCGCCCCAGAACCCTTGACGAAGTCGTGGGCCAGACGCATCTGATCGGTCCCGGCAAACCGCTCCGTGCGCTCGTCGAGACCGACAGGCTCAGTTCTGTCATCCTGTGGGGGCCTCCCGGCACGGGTAAGACCACAATCGCTCGTCTACTCGCGAGTGATTCCAAGAAGGTCTTCGTTCCACTCTCTGCGGTCACCGCAACCGTCAAGGACATCCGAGAGACGGCCATGGCAGCGCAGAGGCGCCTGGGCGAAAACGGCCGAGGGACCATCATGTTCCTCGACGAGATCCACCGTTTCACCAAGTCACAACAGGATGCGCTGCTGCCGTCGGTCGAGACCGGGCTGGTCGTACTCATCGGAGCCACAACCGAAAACCCGTACTTTGAGGTGAACGCACCGCTGCTCAGTAGGTCAACACTTCTTCGCCTCGAACCCCTCGAGCCCGCGGATATGGCTGAGTTGGCCAAGCGAGGGCTGGAACTCGAAGGGGCGACTGCGGTCGATGGGGCGCTCGAGCATCTTGTTGACTCGTGTTCAGGTGATGGACGGAGCCTGCTCACATCACTCGAAGTGGCAATCGCGCTTGCACGGGCCAGGGAGCAGCACAGATCCGACCTGCCAGACCGAGAGTCGAACTTGGGGTCGATCACAGTGAGCCTTTCCGACGTCGAGACCGCAATGGGTACCACCGCAATCCGTTACGGCAGAGACGATCACTACGACGTTGTCTCAGCATTCATCAAGTCGATTCGTGGCTCGGATCCGGATGCAGCGCTCCACTGGCTGGCCCGAATGCTCGAAGCGGGCGAGGATGCCCGGTTCATTGCAAGGCGAATAGTCATAGCGGCGTCAGAGGACATTGGTCTGGCCGACTCAAACGCGCTTGTGGTGGCAGAGGCCGCTGCGCGGGCGATCGAGTTCGTAGGGCTGCCTGAAGCGCGAATCAACCTGGCTCATGCAGTCGTCTATCTGGCGTTGGCCCCAAAGTCGAACGCCGCCTACATGGGGCTCGAACGCGCCGTGGCCGATGTTCGCAACGGTCCCGTTGGCGAGGTCCCGCCACATCTTCGTGACGCCCACTACAAGGGCGCCAAGAGCCTTGGCCACGGTAAGGGATACCAGTACCCTCACGATCATCCCGATGGATGGGTGGCTCAGCGGTACCTTCCGGACGCGCTGGCCAACGCCACCTACTACAAGCCCAGCGTCAATGGCGACGAAGCCGAACTGGTTGACCAATGGGTCAAGCGACGCCAGAGGGATGCCTAGAACCCCACTGCAGGTCTCAGTCGCCAGGTCCCAGACAGGTCTCAGGCAGATCCGAACAATTCGGCTCTATGCGATTTCGTTAGCGTTGACTCGCTTGTCGAGTTCTCGACCGACAGGTCGGAAGGCCGGGAGCTCTTGGGAGGCATTGATTCTGGGAATCGACGCTGAAGCAGTTCATGCACACTCGAGGCCGGCAGTGGGGGAGAGAAGAGGTAACCCTGCCCCAGTGGGCAACCGAGTTGGCGGAGCCGTTCGCGCTGCTCACTCGTCTCTATACCCTCGGCGATGATCGAGAGTCCGAAGGCGTGGCCGATCTGCAGCATCGGTCCCAGCAGACCCTCATCCAGTTCGGTTCCCTCCGCAACGAACTGCTTGTCGATCTTCAGGGTGTCAATCGGAAGCTGTCTCAGGTTCGCTATTGATGCGTAGCCGGTGCCGAAATCGTCGATAGCGACGCGGACTCCCAACGCTGAGATCTGGCGGATCCGATCAACGACTTCGGCGTTCTCGGTCACCACAATGGACTCGGTGATCTCAACGGTCAATCGGTTTGGGGCGATCCCGCTGCGCTCAATCTCCTCGCTCAGTGCGCTCACGAAGGCATCGGTCGAGAGTTGCTCTGCTGAGACATTGATCGACATGGTGAGTCGACCTCCGTCGCTGAACGTGCGGGACCACTCTCTGAGCTGCTGTATTGCAGTCCTCATCACCCACTCCCCAATGGGCCTGATCAGTCCCGTGGACTCTGCGACCGGGATGAACTCGATCGGCGGAACCAGTCCACGAGTCGGGTGGGCCCAGCGGATCAGTGCCTCAAACCCCTCGATCTGTGCTGTGTCAATCGCGTAGACGGGTTGATAGAACAGGCGCAACTGATCTTCATTCAAGGCGCATCGGAGGTCGACCTCCATGGCGAAGCTGTCACTGACTTCCTTGTGCATCTGCTCGTTGAAGACCTTTGCCCCATGGCCCCGCGAGCTCTTCGCTCGATACATGGCGATATCAGCATCCCGTAGCAGGTCATTCAGAGTCCTGTTCTCATCCGGTCCTGCGAGTGCGACGCCCACCGATCCGGTGGTCTCGAATGCTGTTGCACCAACCGTCACCTCGTTGCGGAGATGAACCGATATCTCGGTGCCGATTCTCTCTGCGTCCGCGACAGATCCGACGTTTTCGATCAGCACGGCGAACTCGTCACCCCCGAGCCGTGCGACCATGATCCCGGGACCCAGACGATTCGTGAGGTGAGTCGACACCTCCTGAAGTACCGAGTCGCCGGCATGGTGTCCGTGGGAGTCGTTGACCCGCTTGAAACCGTCCAGGTCGACCACGGCCACAGCGGTAATGGCCCCGGTGTCCTTGGCCTGGACCAGTGCCTCGGTGACCCGGACAGTGAACAGCGCACGATTCGGCAGTCCAGTGAGTGGATCGTGGAACGCCTGGTGCCTCAACTGGCTCTCAAGGACGACCTGTTCGGTGACATCACGTGTATTGACAACGTACGCCATCACATCGGGATCAGACCGCAGGTCCGAGATGGTCGAATGTGCCCAACGGGTTTGGCCATCGGGATCCTTCAACTGCCATTGGACCTCGGTCAGCCCGGACCTGATTGCTCGGGCCAATTCTCCGGGGTCGTTTCGTCCGGTCATCGGTGTTCCGATGAGTGCATCGGGTTCAACTCCATACACGGTTCGAGCAGCCTCACTCACCCAGACGATATTGAGGGATGGGTCGACAACGGTGACGATGTCGCTCGAGAACCGCACGAGCGAATGGAAATACCGCTCGCGGGCAGCGAGTTGGCGTGTCCTCCGGGAAACCTGTGTCTCGAGACCATGGGTCAGGTGATGGTTCTCGATCATCACGGCGAATCTCTGAGCGGTACCGATGGCCACCAACAGGATGATTCCCAGGAGTTCCCAGGCTGTGACCCGACCCCTGTTTCCGATGGCCAGGGCGCAGAACGTCGCGATGATTCCAATGGCATAGACGAGGCTGGGGCTCATCGTCAGCCACCAACGACGCATCCGTGTCTGGTCGTTGTCGATGCTCCGAGGAGCGGCCACGGTGCCGAGCGCCATCACCGCGAATCCGCTGATCCAGAGCGAGTCGGTGACGTTGGTCTCCTGCCAGAGGCCAGCAGTGGTCAGATACCAATAGCTCGCATCTGCGATCGACATGATCACAAGTCCGCTTGCGACCACCGAGAGTCTGCCTGTACTCCTCAGCCTCGGCCTGGTCAGGGCGAAGAGCGCCGTGCCGAGCACCATCGTATCCAGCAGGGGATACATGAGGTTCACCGCAACAACGGCGGGAGATTCCGTCGACTGTGCTGCCAGCGGCTCGATGATTAGCATCCAGGCCGGAAGGAACGCGGCGCCGACGATCATGATGGCTTCAAGGCCGCCCCTGATCTGGGTGCGCAGTCCTGCAGGTGGGACTACGAACAGCATCATCGCGGCAGACCACAGAATCGGTGCTGCGAGGAAAGCCACGTCCAACCAACTCGCCATAGGGGGCTCGCTCCGCAGGACCACCTCGAAGTACATCCAGGCGATCTGACCGATCACCCAGAAGCCCGAGCCTGCCGCCATGACCGACCATGCGAGTCGCTCTCGCGACCGGGATCGTGACGCCGCCATTGCGCCAGCGGCAGTCGCCCACCCGGAAGCGAGCAGACTGGCCAGGTTGTTGAGGACCGTCCAGGTGTAGTCATCTCCTGAATTCACCAGAATCCCACCGGCCGCGGCCATCAGGGTGACGAGCGCGAACCAACCCATGAAACGGGACAAGGGGCTTGCGGCCCGTTGGATGCCTACGCCAGCCATAGCCCAACTTGAATCGGCCGTCGCGTATGAGTCTTTAGCTTCTGCGTACGGGTGATCGGCACAATCTAGCTGCCGACTTTCCCCATCACGTGCGACGGAGCGACAAGAATGGACCCATGTCGGCACTCGAACTGCTAACGGTGATCATTTCTGTGCTCGCTCTGCTGGCCGCGATGGTTTTGGCGATCCTGTGTTTCCGGCTCCGTGGCCTGGCGGTCGATCTGGCTGCAGCGGTGGAGGCCTTCGAGGCAGAGGCGATCCCGGCAGCCGAACAACTCCGCATTGTGGCCGAGTCCGCCGTTCACGATGTCGCTCGGGTCGAGGCACTTCTTGATCTGTCCGAATCCATCGGGACCCGTGTCGACTCCGCCACCGACGCGACCTACCGTGCTCTCACCTCGCCCATCATCAAGGGCGTCGCGATTGCGTCCGGGACCAGACGTGCCGCCGGACGGCTCCGCGGCTCCTAGACTGACCAGTTGACGTCCAACTGTTCACAGGAGTCGGAAATGAAGCGAATCTTCTGGTTCGGGATCGGCGCGGCGGCCGGCGCTGGCAGCACCGTATGGGCTGAGCGCAAGGTTCGGAGCCAGATCGAGGCGTTGTCGCCTGACCAACTCGTGGTGCGCGCCACCAAGCGGGCTGGGCAGGCAGGTCGCAACATCATCGACGCGGTGACCGACGGGCGAGACGCCATGCGAACCCGTGAGGACGAACTGCGGACGCGCTATCAGGCCCGCCATCCCAATGATCAGGTCAGAGCCGGTGAGCACTACCGTCCAAGGTCGGTTCCCTGAACCAGGCGAGCATTCGCCGCACCGCCAATCCCACCAGCACCCTGACACGGAGCGAGAGCCCAACAACACATGTCCCCCTCCAAGTCGGTTCCCATGAC